>CAZDYP010000016.1:0-21585 GCA_964509505.1 uncultured Anaerolineae bacterium
TCGTCGCCGGTTTGCAGCACATGCACGGGCGCGCCTACACCCAACAAAATTGGGCCGATGGCTTGCGCGTTGCCCAGTCGCGCCAACAGTTTGTAAGCGATGTTCGCCGCTTCGAGCGAAGGGAACACCAGCACATTCGCATCCTTTACGTGGCTGAATGGATAGCGCTCATCAATGATCTCAGGCACGACTGCCGTATCCGCTTGCATCTCGCCGTCCACCAACAACGACGGACGTTTGGCGCGAATGAGCTCCAGCGCACGGCGCACTTTATCCGAGTGCGGGTGGGGCGTGCTGCCAAAATTCGAAAATGAGAGCAACGCCACGCGCGGCTCGAGCTCAAGATGGCACGCGAAGTCGGCGGCGAGTATGGCAATCTCCGCGAGGTCTTCGGCCGAGGGGTCAATGTTGACGGTGGCATCGGTGAACAGATAGACGCGGTCATTCACGATCATGATATAGACGCCTGCGACGCGCGTCACGCCTGCGCGCGTGTGGTGAATTTGCAACGCGGGACGAATCACGTCGGGATAATCATACGTCAAGCCCGACACGCACGCATCGGCGTCGCCCATTTTCACCATCAACGGGCCAAACACATTCGGCTCGCGCACGCGCTGTTGCGCTTGCTTCAAGGTGATGCCTTTGCGTTGGCGCAAGCCATAGTATGTCTGGGCGTATTCGTCTTGTCGCGTCCACTCTAACGGATTGACGATTTGCGGTTTGAAGTTCAAACCTAGCTTCGCAATTTTGTCTTCGATGAGGGCAGCGCGACCAATCAAGAGCGGCACGCCAATTCCTTCGTCCGCCACATGGAAAGCCGCGCGAATAATTTTGGGCTCCTCCCCTTCCGCAAAGACAATGCGCTTCTTCCACTTCGCCGTCTTCGCTTTGTTGATGATGAAATGTCGCACCTCTTGACCGCGCCCTTGCCGCAACGCCAACCGCACCCGATACTCCTCGATATCAATCAGCTTGCGCGCGACGCCTGTTTCCATCGCAGCTTTTGCTACCGCAGGCGATTCCCACAGAAGCACGCGTGGATCGAACTGCTTCGGGATGATGTAATCAGGTCCAAACTTCAAACTCTCCAAGCCATAGGCATGCAGGACGCTATCAGGCACATCTTCTTTCGCCAACGCCGCCAACGCTCGCGAAGCGGCAATCTTCATCTCGTCGTTGATGGCGCGCGCGCGCACGTCCAATGCGCCGCGAAAGATGAACGGGAAGCCTAGCGAATTGTTGATTTGGTTCGGATAGTCGCTGCGCCCTGTGCCCACAATCGCGTCGGGGCGCGCTGCGCGTGCGAGCTCATATCGGATTTCAGGGTCAGGATTTGCCATTGCCAAGATGATGGGACGCTCACCCATAGTCTTCACCATGTCAGGCGTCACCAGGTCTTTGCCCGACAAACCGATGAACACATCCGCGCCGCGCATCGCATCAGCCAGCGACCGCGCATCCGTTTCTCGCGCAAAGCGTTCCTTGTATGAGTTCATATTGTCGGCGCGCCCTTTATAGACCACGCCCTTCGTATCCACCAGCGTCATGTGGCCGCGCTGCATGCCCAACTTCACCGCGAGCTCTGCCGACGCAATCGCGGAGGCGCCCGCGCCCAACACGACCATCTTCATTTCGTCCAGTCGCTTGCCCGTAATCTCTGCGCCGTTGAGCAGCGCCGTGCCGACGATGATCGCCGTGCCGTGCTGGTCGTCGTGGAACACGGGAATGTCCAACCTGCCCTTGAGCTGTTCTTCGATATAAAAACACTCGGGCGCTTTGATGTCTTCGAGATTGATGCCGCCAAAGGTCGGCGCAATCGCGGCGACGACGCGGATGATTTCGTCGGGATCTTTCGAGTTCACTTCGATATCGAATACATCTACGTCGGCGAATTTCTTGAACAACGCGCTTTTGCCTTCCATCACCGGTTTCGCGGCGAGTGGTCCGCGATCGCCCAAACCGAGAATGGCAGTGCCGTTGCTAATAACGGCGACGAGGTTGCCCTTCGAGGTGTATTCGTAGGCGGTGTATGGGTCCTTCTCAATTTCAAGCACAGGCACAGCGACGCCGGGAGTGTAGGCAAGGCTGAGGTCACGTTGGGTCACCAATGGCTTCGTCGGCGCAATCGAAATTTTGCCCGGCTTGCCGCGCAAACGATGATATTCGAGCGCGTCTTCACGCGTCACAGCGGTTCGTGGATTAGTAGTCATGGCATCTCCCTAAAACAAAAATAGGCTGCGTAGCTGCGCGCGACGACACGCAGCTTGTGGCTTCGCAGCGATTGAATTTTGCATGCGCCTGTGTGCCGTTATTTTCACGCAATGACGCAGCGCGTTAGGATTGACGGCGCACACATGATGATAAACACGGTTCACAGCAGAAGGATTCGCCGCGCCAATTTTGTTGACGACGACTTGACCACTGAATTGGCGCACGTCTGATATTCACAGCACCGTTCATGTCCAGGAAAAGCGCGCCGCATGGGGTCGGTCGTCGGCGTCATCGCGGAATTTGCTCCGCTATGGTTGTTGCGCAATCGTGAGTAAAATAGTTGCCAGCTGATTTTTACGGAGGTATAAGTGATGGAGCTCACAACGGTTGCTATCAAAAAACCCGACGCCATCAACTTCATTCTTGGTCAGACCCATTTCATCAAGTCGGTCGAAGATTTGCACGAGGCGCTGGTCAACGCCGTGCCCGGCATCAAGTTCGGTCTCGCGTTTTGCGAGGCGTCGGGCAAGTGCCTCATTCGTTGGAGCGGTAACGACGAGACGATGTTGGAGTTGGCGAAGCAGAACGCGCTAACATTATCGGTAGGGCACAGCTTCATCATCTTCCTCGCCGAGGGCTTCTATCCCATCAACGTCTTGAATGCGATCAAGCAAGTGCCAGAGGTATGCCATATCTTTTGCGCGACGGCGAACCCCACGCAAGTCGTCATCGCCGAAACGGACCAAGGACGCGGCATCATGGGCGTTGTGGATGGGTTTAAGTCGAAGGGGATTGAAGATAATGAGGGGATCCAATGGCGCAAAGGGTTCTTGCGGATGATTGGATATAAACTCTCGTAAAGAATTCTCCTCACCTCATTGACCGCTACAAACAGGCAAGCCGTGGCTCGTCTTGCTGTTATGCGTCACGCTGCTAATGCGCGGGCGTCAGCCATGCCATGTGCTTCAACCACTTCCTCGAGCATACGCGCCCAGCATAGTTCTTCATCAGGATTGATGATGATTGACCTCATACGATTGCAAGACGCGCATGTAATTCGCGCGCTCAAAGGCGGCGGGATTGCGCACGGCGCGCTGGCTCATGCTGCCGCGCATCTGACGAATGGACTCATAATCGTGTTCTTCCATCCACTGGCGTAGGTTTTTCAAAACGGCTGTGAGCTGGTCAATGCCAGACTGTAATAACGCCGAGGTCATCATCGCCACGTTTGCGCCCGCCATCATGCACTTGAGCACATCGGTCGCGTTATGCACCCCACCCGTCACCGCAAAGTCAATAGGCACAACGCCGTACAACATCGCCACCCAACGCAAGCGCGGCAACAACTCTTCGGAGCGACTCAAGTGAATGTGCGGCACAACCTCTAATGCTTCTAAATCGAAATCGGGCTGATAGAACCGATTGAATATAACCAAGCCATCCACGCCCATTTGCGCGAAGCGCTGCGCCATGTTCGCAAACGCCGTGAAGTAATGTCCAACTTTGATGGCGACAGGTATCTTCACACTGCGCGTCACCTCATGCGCGAGATCAAGATACATCTGCTCCACTTCGTCGCTATTCTGCGTTGGGTCGGCGGCGATGTAATACACGTTCAGTTCGAGCGCATCGGCGCCCGCGTCCTGCATATAGCGCGCGTAGCGCAGCCACCCTCCCATCGAAACGCCGTTCAAGCTCGCAATGACGGGAATGTTGACGGCTTGCTTGACCTTGCGAATGTGTTCCAGATAGCCGTCGGCGCCCATGTTGTAATCGTGCAGGTCGGGAAAATACGTGAGCGCTTCGGCGAAACTGTGCGTGCCATAACTCAAATAATGATCGAGCGCGTTGCTTTCACGAATGATTTGCTCCTCGAACAACGAATATAACACAACCGCCGCCGCGCCCGCATCCTCCATGCGCTTGATGTTGTCCACCTCGTGCATCAACGGCGACGCTGACGGCACGACAGGGTTCTTCAGTTTCAGACCGAGATAGGTGGTGGATAGGTCTATCATAGAATGAACGCCTCCTTGTCGAAACGTGAAACGTCAATCGTGAAACATGAAAGCGCGCTAGCTCAGACCGTCACGCCTCACGTTTCACATTCATCGTTGCCAGCTGCTCATAGAAATTCCAACGAGCCTTCACATCCTCTTGCGCTTGCTTCAGCAGCTGCTCTGCCGCTTCCTTGTTGCTTTGCAGCAGCATCGTGTAGCGCACCTCGTTGTTGACGTACTTCGACAACGCAAGGCTCGGCGGCTTCGAATCCAACTCCAGTGGGTTCTTGCCTTCGCGCGCGCGCGCAGGATTGTAACGGAACAGGGGCCAGTAACCTGAATGCACCGCGAGTTTCTGCTGCTCCAATCCACGCGCGATATCGTAGCCATGCAGAATGCAATGACTGTAAGCGATGATGAGCGATGGCCCATCGTAGGCTTCCGCTTCCAGCATGGCTTTGATGGTTTGCGAATCGTGCGCGCCCATCGCCACACGCGCCACGTAGATGTTGCCGTATGTTATCGCTAGGAGCGCGAGGTCTTTCTTCGCCAATGGCTTGCCGCTCGCCGCAAACTTCGCCACCGCGCCGCGCGGCGTCGCCTTGCTCATTTGCCCGCCCGTGTTGGAATACACTTCGGTATCTAATACCAGCACGTTCACCTTGCGCCCTGACGCCAGCACATGATCGAGTCCACCATAACCGATGTCATACGCCCACCCATCGCCGCCAACAATCCACACGGTTTTCTTCACAAACACATCGGCAAGGCTCAACAAGTCACGCGCGGCATTGATGCGCCCATTCGCTATCGTAGCCTCATTGATGTAGGCTTGCAATTTTTCCTTCAACACCGCCACACGTTTGCGTTGCGCCATCACGCCGGCTTCAGTGGATTGGTCGGCGTTGAGTAACATCTTCAGTGTGTCCTCACTCAACAACTCGGCGAATTGCGGCGCCAGCTCGCGCGCATATTCGAGCTGTTTGTCGAGCGTGAGACGGAAACCCAAGCCGAACTCGGCGTTGTCCTCAAAGAGCGAGTTCGACCATGCGGGGCCGCGTCCTTCTTTATTGAACGTCCACGGTGTGGTCGGCAAATTGCCGCCGTAAATCGAAGAGCAACCCGTCGCATTCGCCACGAACAAGCGATCACCAAATAGTTGCGTGAGCAAGCGAAGGTATGGCGTCTCGCCACACCCCGCGCACGCGCCCGAAAATTCGAACAAGGGTTGCAACAATTGCGTGTCTTTGACCTGTTGCAGATTGATCACGCGCCTGTCTATTTCAGGCAGCTGCAGGAAGAAATTCCAATTTTCATTTTCCTGCGCGCGGATGGGCGGCTGCGGCAGCATGTTGATGGCTCTGAGTCGCACCTCGCTCTTGTTCTTCACAGGACACACCTCAACGCAGAGCGCACAGCCCGTGCAATCTTCGGGCGACACTTGCAGCGAGTAACGTTGCCCCTCGAATTCTTTCCAGCGCGCGGGCGCACTCTTGAAGCTGGGCGGCGCGCCCTCCAACGCCTCCGCCTCGTACACCTTCGCGCGAATCACCGCATGAGGACACACCAACACGCACTTGCCACACTGAATGCAAATCTTTTCGTCCCACACGGGAATTTCGAGCGCGAGGTTGCGCTTCTCCCATTGCGCCGTGCCGCTGGGATACGTGCCATCGGCAGGCAACTGGCTCACGGGCAACTCGTCGCCACGGCCCGCAATCATCAGCGCCGTCACGTCTTGCACAAACTTGGGCGCGGCAAACGGCACGGGTGGGCGCATCGTGGGCGCATCGCTCTGCACGGTCTTGCCGTCGAGTTTCACCTCATAGAGATTGGCGAGTGTGCCGTCCACCGCATCCCAATTTTTCTTGACCACCGCTTCGCCGCGCTTGCCATACGTTTTCTCAATCGAATGCTTGATAGCGTGAATCGCTTCGGCTTGCGGCAAGACCCCACTAATCGCAAAGAAGCACGTCTGCATCACTGTATTGATACGATTGCCCATGCCGTTCTCCCGCGCGACCTTATAGCCATCAATGATGTAGAAACGCAACTGCTTATCGAGTATTTGCTGTTGCGCTTCGCGCGGCAAATGTTCCCAGACTTCATCAGGACTGTAAGGGCTGTTCAACAGAAACACGGCGCGCTGCTCTGCTGCTTGCAGCATATCGAACCGTTCGAGAAAGTGGAATTGATGACACGCGACAAAGTTCGCGGAGCGAATCAGATACGACGAATGAATGGGGCGGGGCCCGAAGCGCAGATGTGAAATGGTCATCGCGCCCGATTT
Source organism: uncultured Anaerolineae bacterium (assembly GCA_964509505.1). Lineage (GTDB taxonomy): Bacteria > Chloroflexota > Anaerolineae > JACRMK01 > JACRMK01 > CAZDYP01. Next base: position 6,505 of record CAZDYP010000016.1, read on the forward strand.
CTTCGAGTCATAGACAAAGTAACCTTGCGCGTAAAAATTGGTTTCCTCGCCGATAATCTTGATAGAGTTTTTGTTCGCGCCCACCGTGCCATCGGCGCCGAGTCCATAGAACAACGCGCGCACTGTCTCTTGGCTTTCGGTTGAGAAGGTGGGGTCGAAGGCAAGGCTGGTGTGCGTCACGTCGTCGTGGATGCCGATGGTGAAATGGTTTTTCGGCTGCGGTGTCGCCATCTCATCATAGATGCCTTTGACCATCGCAGGCGTAAACTCTTTCGAGGCAAGCCCATAGCGCCCACCGATGATGGACGGGAGACGGCGGACGGCGGACGGAGATGTTTCCGTCTCCCGTCTCCCGTCTCCTGCCCAATGCTCATGGAGCGCTGCCACCACGTCCAAATACAACGGCTCGCCCGCGCTGCCGGGCTCTTTCGTGCGGTCCAGCGCCGCGATCACTTTGGTCGTGGCAGGCAATGCTTTCACTAGCGCCGCGCCGTCGAACGGACGATAGAGGCGCACCTTCAACACGCCAACCTTCTCACCATGCGCGTTCAAATACTCGACAGTCTCGTGCGCGACCTCCGCGCCCGAGCCCATCACGACGATGACACGCTCGGCGTCGGGCGCGCCCACGTAATCGAAGAGATGATATTGGCGTCCAACCCGTTGGGCGAGCTCGTCCATCGCCTCTTGCACGATGTGTGGCGTCGCCAGATAGTATGGGTTGACGGTCTCACGTCCTTGAAAATACACGTCGGGGTTTTGGGCTGTGCCGCGCATGAAGGGATGATCGGGTGAGAGCCCACGCGCCCGATGCGCTCGCACGAGCTCGTCGTTGATGAGCGCGCGAATATCCTCTGGCTCAAGCGGTTCGATCTTCATCACTTCATGCGAGGTGCGAAAACCATCGAAGAAGTGCATGAACGGCACACGCGCTTTCAAGGCGCTGGCGTGCGCGATAAGCGCGAAATCGCTGGCTTCCTGCACCGAGCTCGCGCACAGCATCGCAAAGCCTGTCGCGCGCGCCGCCATCACATCGCTATGGTCGCCAAAAATCGAAAGTCCTTGTACCGCCAATGAGCGCGCGCTGACGTGGAACACGGTCGAGGTCAGCTCGCCTGCAATCTTGTACATGTTCGGAATCATCAAGAGCAAGCCCTGACTCGCCGTGAAGGTCGTCGTGAGTGCGCCCGTTTGCAATGCGCCATGCACCGCGCCCGCCGCGCCCCCCTCGCTCTGCATCTCGACCACCAACGGCGTCGTCCCCCAGATATTCTTGCGCCCTTTTGCCGACCATTCATCCGCCCATTCACCCATCGGTGAGGAGGGGGTGATCGGATAGATGGCGATGACTTCGCTCACCGCATGGGCAACTGTTGCCACCGCTTCATTGGCATCCAACGTGACCATTGGATGTGACATGTATGCCTCCCCTAAGCAGAAATCTCTCCGTTCATTGTCGCAGACTGAGCGCGAAGATAGTAGGGGCAATTGTCCCCTCTTTGTTGTGTCGTTTGTCATATCGAGCCGATGTAGGACCAGTTGGCAACTGACCCGCATGGACAAGTTAAAAACTGGTCCTACCCAACCTTGTGCGACACTCTCTCATCGAGCCGAGGTAGGACCAGTTGGCAACTGACCCGCATGGACAAGTTAAAAACTGGTCCTACCAAACCTGGTCCTACCAAACCTTGTCCTACCAAACCTTGTCCGACACCCTCCTAGAGGGGGCAAATGTCCCTTCAACAAAATGACATTTGACAAGTGTCAGCGCGGCAAGGCTATGTCATACTGCAAGCACAGTCTTATCGGTATTAGCTGAACAAAAATTTTCACTCAAGCGAGGGAGGTTTTGCGATGAGCAAAGCGAAAGTGTTGATTCCATTAGATGGCTCCAATTTCAGTCGTCAAATTCTGCCGCATGTTACCCGTTTCTTTCCCAGCCAGCAATGCGAGCTGGTGTTGGTGCGCGTCACGCCCCATCCGAGTGGCAACGTCGGGCTGCCGCCGCGCGCGATTGAGATGGGCGTGCCGATGTACGAATCGGAGCGCGATGCGAATTTAGCTGCGCATCCGATCTATGCCAGCCAAGAAATAGAGAGCCAGATGGCCACGTTGCAGAACGAATTGCGCGTCGAAGCTGTCAAGCTCGAAGAAGCGGGCTACCGAGTCACATCGAACATTCGCTTTGGCGACCCTGCCCAAGAAATTGTCGCCGCTGCCGCTGAAGCAAACGCGGACCTGATCGCGATGACGACGCACGGGCGCTCTGGTCTGACTCGCGTCCTTTTCGGCAGCGTCGCCGAGCAGGTGATGCGTCACGCGCGGGTTCCTGTGATGATCGTGCGGCCGGTAGAAGTTTGAGCGCAACCATGAACGTCATGGAACTTTATCGCCGCAAGTTGATGCCAGCGACGCAAGCAGTGCAATTCATCCAATCGCATTCGCGCGTGTATCTAGGCGGCGGCGCAGCGGTGCCGCAAGTATTGGAACGCGCGATGGTGGCGCGCGCTCATGAACTGCGCGGCGTCGAGGTGATGCACGTACTCACGTTTGCGGGCAGCGAATATCTCGACCCTGCATACGAGCGCAGCTTCCGACACCATGCGCTGTTCATTGGCGACGCCTCGCGTGAAGCGGTGCGCTCAGGTCGCGCCGACTATACGCCGATGTTCTTGTCGGAGATGCCGCGCCTGTTTCGCCAACGACTGTTGCCGATTGATGTCGCACTCATTCAAGTTGCGCCGCCCGACGCACATGGCTTCTGCTCGTTTGGCGTGGAAGTGGGCGTGACGAAACCTGCGGCGCAATCGGCGCGCAAGGTCATCGCCGAAGTGAACAAACAAATGCCGCGCGTCTGGGGCGACTCGTTCATCCACCTCAACCAAATTGATGCGTTGGTCGAGGTAGATTACGCGCTGCCCAATATGCCGCAAGGTCAATTCTCCGAGACGCACCATCGCATCGGCGCGCACATTGCAGAACTGGTACCGCATGGCGCGACGTTGCAACTTGGCATCGGTTCGCTTCCTGATGCGGTGCTGCATCATCTCAAGAACAAAAAAGATTTAGGTATCCACACCGAGCTCTTCTCCGATGGCATCATCGAGCTCGTCGAGCGGGGTGTCATCACCAACGCAAAGAAGACGCTGCACCCGGGCAAAATCGTCGCGGGCTTCCTGTTTGGCTCACAACGCCTGTATGAGTTCGTCCACAACAACGCCTTAATCGAATTGCACCCGAGCGATTACGTCAATGACCCGTATGTGATAGCGAAGAACGACCAGATGATTGCGATTAATTCCGCGCTCGAAGTGGATTTGACGGGGCAAGTGTGCGCCGATTCGATAGGTGCGCAGTTTTACAGCGGCATTGGTGGACAGGTGGACTTCGTGCGCGGCGCGGCGCGCGCGAAGAATGGCAAGCCCATCATCGCGCTGCCCGCGACGGCGAAGAACGGCGAGGTCTCGCGCATCGTGCCATATCTGAAACCTGGCGCAGGTGTGGTCACGTCACGCGGCGACGTGCATTACGTCGCTACGGAGTTTGGCGTCGCTGCGCTCTACGGCAAGAGCATCCGCGAGCGTGTGAAGTCGCTCATCGCCATCGCTCATCCGAAGTTTCGCGACGAATTGGAATGCTACGCGAAGCAGCAGCATTGGTGTTGATTCACTGGCTCACAATAACATAGGTCAGTCCTTTTCCGACATTTCCCTCCTCCTGGTGGGCACGACCCGCAGCGTTGCGCTGCGGGTCGTAACCTGAACTCTTCTTGGGAAGAGGCGCAAATGTCCCAACTGCGATGGGACAAGTGTCCTGTGACCTTTAGGACAAAATCAGGCGCAATTCAGGACATTTGCCCCATGCTTTTTTCCACGCGCCCGTTATACTGATACCGAAATTGAACGAACAAACCAACGCACTCATAAACGATAAAAATCAATCAAATCAAGTCCTTGAGGAGGGACACCCTATGTCTAAATTACTAACCCATGAGAACGTGCAGGTTAGCGACCCCATCGCAGTGCAACAACTTTTCGGCCACACCCGCTTCGCTTGGGTGTGGCTGCTGGCGCGCTTGGCGGTCGGCGCCTTGTGGCTCAGCTCCGGCTTGGGCAAGGCCATCAATCCCGCTTGGGTCAGCACAGGCGCGGCCTTGAAGAATTCGTGGACAAACATGGTCGCCGTGACCCCGCGCCCCGTGGCTTACTATGACTGGTATCGCTCGTTCCTGCAATACCTACTCGACACGGAATCCTACACCTGGTTTGCGAAGCTGATTGCGTACGGCGAGGTGCTGGTCGGTATCGCATTGATTCTCGGCATCTTCACAGGCATTGCTGCCTTCTTCGGTGGGTTCATGAACTGGAACTTCATGATGGCAGGCACAGCCAGCAGCAACCCCATGATGTTCGTTGTCACCATCGGCATCATCCTCGCGTGGAAAATTGCAGGCTACTGGGGCTTGGATCGGTTCTTGCTCCCCGCGCTGGGCACTCCATGGAAGCCCGCCTTCCACCTGAACGACATGAACAAACCAACTGCCGCGCCAGCGAAGGCGTGAGCCTGATGAAAAACACCAGCGCCATCATACGATAGAAGCATATAGCGCAAAACGAAACGGTCACTGTAAACAGTGACCGTTTCGTTTTGCGGACTCAAACCCGCGAGGTCTCGAAGACCTCGCAGGTTTGCATTAGACTTTATCGGAAATAAGGCTAGCAGCATGGTGAGCTTGTTGCACCATGGCCGCATCCTTCGACACGCGCAGGATGCTTGTTGTTATTACCAATAAAGTCTATTAGTCGGTTCTCAAATGATGGTGAATGTGATGTTGCACCGCGTATGCCGCCGCCTCCGCGCGGGTCGAAAGATGCAACTTGCTGAGGATGGAGCTGACGTAATTCCGCACCGTCTTCTCGCTGAGAAACAGCACCTCGGCAATTTCCTTGTTCGTCTGCCCCTTCGATACCAACGCCAAAATTTTCAACTCCTGTTCGCTCAATTCGCCAAACGCTTCATCTTCGGCTTTGCGCGCAGCTTGGCGTAAACGGCTAAACACCTTTTGCATCAACGACGGATCAATCAACGATTCGCCCTTCGCCACCTTGTCCAGCGCGCGCACAAGCTCGTTGCCGCCGATTTGTTTCAGCACGTAGCCCGACGCGCCGGCTTCGATGGCTTCGAACAACATCTCGTCCTCGACGTACGACGTGAGCATGATGACCTTCGCGGTAGGTTGCTGCTTCATGATTTCGCGCGTGGCTTCGATGCCGCTTTTGCCCGGCATACGAATATCCATCACGACCACATCGGGGTGATAGCGCGTCACTTGCTCGACAGCGTCTTTGGCATTCGCAGCTTCAGCCACCACTTCAAATTGAGGATAGCGCGAGAGCAACGACTTCAAGCCCAAGCGCACGACCTCGTGATCGTCCACCAATACGATTTTCATTTTCATCGTCACTCATCCTGAAATATAATCCATACGCAACGATTATAACACAAGGTAGAGACGTTGCCTTGCAGTGTTTCTCTCATTAGGTAGGAGTTACGCAGAAGAAGCCGTCCGTGCGAGCCCAGCAAAGCCATCGCCTTCAGGCGATGGGGAGATTGCTTCGCACACGACGCTCGCAATGACCCACTACGTAACTCCTAGCGGAAACCACTATGAACATTCGACGTTTACGTTGGGTGGCGATCGTCGCCCCCGTCATTTTTTGGATGGGCGTGCTTTACCTGCGGACCCTCCTGTTTGCCGAACAGCGCGCGTGGTGGGGCGACGTGTTTGCGATCACGATGGTGGGGTTGGGCGCGGGTCTATTTTCCCTATGGGTCTTTCGCATCATTGACCAGCGCCAAGCAGAGATTCGCCATTTGTATCAACAAACGCAAGAAGCGCGCGCCGCCGCCGAATATCAGGCGGCGCAGCTGATGGCGCTGCGTGAAGCCTCGCTTACCTTAAGCACCGAACTGGATTTGGGCGTGGTGTTGCAAAAAGTCGTTGACCTCAGCCGCAAACTTGCCAACGCGAAATACGGCGCCTTGGGCGTGCTTGACGACGAGGGACGTTACATTGACCAATTCCTCACCTCGGGGCTCGCGCCCGAAGTGCGCGCGCAAATGGGCGAACCGCCGCGCGGTCACGGCTTGCTCGGCGCAGTCATCAAAGATGGGCAGACGATTCGCATCCCCGACATCGCGCACGATGAGCGTTCGGTTGGCTTCCCGCCGAACCATCCGCCTATGCACTCGTTTCTCGGCGTGCCAATTCGCTGGAAAGAGAAAATCGTCGGGGACTTATACCTCACGGACAAAATGGATGAGCAGGGTCGTACCGAAGGCGTCGTCTTCACGGAACTCGAACAACAATTGTTGGAAATGTTCGCCACCCAAGCCGCTATCGCCATCGAAAACGCACAACTCTATCGGCGCACCCAGCAGCTCGCCATTCTGCAAGAACGGCAACGCTTTGGCATGGACCTGCACGACGGCATCATTCAATCCATTTACGCCATCGGCTTGATGCTCGAAGAATCCGCGCACGTCATTGACACCACGCCGCAAGAGACCAAGACCCTGCTCCAACAATCCTTGCGCGGCTTGAACGATGTCATCCGCGACATCCGCAACTACATCCTTGATTTGCGTCCGCAACGCTTTCACGGACGTGATTTGCGGAGCGGGTTGCAAGAGCTGACGCGCGATTTGCGCGCCAATAGTATTTTGACCGTGCAAGTTCATGCAGACGGCGCAGACCTCAATCGTTTGAGCAACGAGCAGACCGTCGAGTTGCTGCATATCGCGCAAGAAGCACTGACAAACGTCAGCAAACATGCGCGCGCAACCCGCGTGGACGTGACGTTGAGCAACGTGGGTGGCGCGTTAGTATTGACGATTGCGGACAACGGCATCGGCTTCGACCCGGCGCGCGCGGCGAAGGGCGCGGGGCATGGCTTACGCAATATGCGCGAGCGGGCGCGGGCGATGGGCGGCGAGCTGGAGATACAACCGCGTGACCAAGGCGGCTCGTGTTTGACGATAGAACTGACATTGAACAAATAGCGATAACGGACCGTAAACACATCGGCGCCTAACCGTCAGGGCGCGGAGCGCAGGCTGCGACAAAGCCAGCTCCTTCACAACATCATTACGGCTGTCCTACGATTTGCGTGACATAAGCCTCTATACAGATCGCATCATCTTCGTTATGCTGTGAGTAAGAAAGCATCCTAGTGCAGCTTTAGCAAAGAGAGTTTGCCTCCGCCGCGCGCGCGCTCGACAGTGTTTGTCGCACGGAATGGGAACGGCATTAGCGAACGCCTCCTTCTGCAACCAAGGGGGTTAATCCTGCACTAGAAAGTCGTGGCTTATGGAAACGATTCGTCTCTTATTAGCAGATTGCCACGCGCATGTGCGCGCCAGCTTGCTCACACGCTTGCGCCACGAGGCTGACTTTGAATTTGTGGGTGAGGCAACCACCAGCGCGGAAACCATCGCCTTGGCATACGAGCGACAACCGCATGTGGTCTTGATGGATCCGATCATGGATGGCGAGTCCGGCTTGGAGGCGATACGGCATATTGCTGAGAAATTGCCGCAAACAGCTATCATCGTACTGACGGCAGTCGCTGACAAACCGCAACGTCTCGCGTGGCGGCGCGCAGGCGCGAGCTGCATTCTCGAAAAAGGCATCGAAACATCGCAACTCGTTGATGTGTTGCGCGCCGTGGGGCATGTCTCGGAAACAGAGCGCAAGAATGACTAGCTGTGTAAAGTGGGCAGTTCTGCTTGCGGCTCACTGGCTCACTGATTGTAGCGCATCGAATACAAATACACCTGCACGCGCAGGGTTTGCTCTTTGACCGTCGTGATGATTTCCCAGCAGCCGACTTTGGCAAAGGTGATCATCGCACGATAGAGCGAGCCTTGCGCGTTTTGCATTTGCACCGTCGCGGGGTCCGATTTGCCTTCGAGCAGACGCACGACGATTTCAGGCTGCCCTTGCGGGCTCCACCACGCGACCTGATTTTCGCCCGAATACCAACTGGGACCACCGATGCGCCCCAACGCAAGCGAGCCGGCGCCGAACCAATAGGGCGTCACCGCCAGCAACGCCGCAGACAGTTTAGAGACATCGGTGTAGGTGGGTTGCCAACACGCGGCGGGAATGGGAAATGGCAAACGTGGGTCATAGGTGGGGCCAGGCGGCGGTAGTGTGGGTGCGGCATTCGCGCCGCAAGCGGTGAGGATGAACAGCCAACAAACTAACAGATGTTTCACGGTGTAAAAGACTTTCTATTGGGATATACGCGTAGGTTGGAGCGGTTGAGTGGTTGCTTCATCGCATTAGCTACGCTTGACTCTACGGCGTGGACGCGTGGCGCGGGTAGGTGAGCGTGAAGGCGGCTTCTCCTGGGCGAAGGTTTGCCGCATCTTTTGTTGCGAACATTCCCAGCACCAATAGCCATCGGCGTCCATACTGTAACCATCATTGCCCAGCGAGATGACCCTGCCGCAATTCACGCAATGCGTTGGCTCATACTCTGGCGGATTTTCCAGTTTCTCAAAGTTGTATTCATTCGTGCCGAAATAGACGTACATTTCGGGCTCGAACCCTTCACGGCACTTTTGGCAGTCTTGCCACTGGCCTTTGTGCCTTTCGTTGTAATGATAGCTGCAAAGCGTGTAACGATCATGATTACGATGACAGGAGTTGCGCGCATAGGAAAACATCACATACTGATCTTCGTCGTCGCAAATCCAATTGCCACAACATTCCGTGCGCATGAGCGGCTTGGTGGTTGAGCCGCAGAGACCACAACGGGGCATGTCGGCGCGTGGCGAGCGCGTGGTGCGCGATACAACAGGTGAACGAGGTGTGCGCTTGGTTTTCATGTACAAGCCCCTCTCTTAGTCAGAGTACAAAGCTGCTTTTTTGGGGAAACCCGCTTTGTACCCTGACGTGGGATGATTGTGATAAAGACGAAAATCTGTTGACTTCCACTGAAGCGAATGATACAATCGCTCACGCGATACGGCAAAAATTCTGTAACCTTTTGCGCTGAGGAGGGAACGATGAGCAAACACCATCATCACGATCATGACCATACCGAGCCGCCTTCGGATGTGGCGTTGCGCGTTAAGGCGCTCGAATCGTTACTGGTCGAGAAGGGCTTGGTTGATCCCGCGGCGATTGACGCGCTCATAGATACCTACGAGCATCGCGTTGGACCCCGCAATGGGGCGAAGGTCGTCGCACGTGCGTGGAGTGATCCCGCGTTCAAGCAATGGCTATTGGAAGATGCAACCACAGCCATCGCCTCGATGGGCTACACAGGCACGCAGGGCGAACATCTCGTGGTCGTGGAGAATACCTCACAAGTTCACAATCTCGTCGTCTGTACACTGTGTTCTTGCTATCCATGGCCCGTGCTGGGTCTGCCGCCCGTCTGGTACAAATCGGCGCCCTATCGCGCGCGCGCCGTCGCCGACCCGCGCGGCGTGTTGAAAGAGTTCGGCACAGCGTTCGACGACGACATCGAAATCCGCGTGTGGGACTCGACTTCGGAAGTGCGCTATCTCGTGCTGCCCGAGCGCCCCGCAGGTACCGAAGGTTGGAGCGAAGCAGAGCTGGCAACGCTCGTGACCCGCAACGCGATGATTGGCGTCGAAAAGGCGAAAGCCCCCACTGGTCTATCCTAAACCTCACAGGTTTTGGAAACCTGTGAGGTTTTAGACATTAGGAGAATGTGATGAACGGCGCACATGATTTAGGAGGTATGCACGGCTTTGGCCCAATCAATCCAGAACCCGAAGCAACGGAACCTGTCTTCCATGCCGAGTGGGAAAAGCGCATGTTCGGTTTGACCATGGCGGCGGGCGCATTAGGGAAATGGAATTTAGATATGTCACGTCATGCCCGCGAACGCCAACATCCCATCGAGTATCTGCGGCATACCTATTACGAAAACTGGTTGGCGGGACTGGAAACGCTGCTCGTGGAAAAGAGGCTCATCACCGCCGAGGAATTGGCAAGCGGCAAGGCGACGCGCCCCACAGACGAAGCGACCCAAGCGCGTGTCCTCAAAGCCGAGCAAGTGTCCGAGCGCATGGCGAAAGGGAGACCTGCTGCCATACCGCTTGATGCACCGCCCCGCTTCAAACTCGGCGACCATGTGCGCGCCATCAATCGTCATCCCACAGGACACACACGGGAGCCGCGTTACGTGCGCGGTTGCGTCGGCGTAATTCACGGGCATCACGGCGCGCATATCTTTCCTGACCGCAGCGCGGAAGAGGTGCGAGAGGGTCAGCATCTTTATAGCGTGCGCTTCGAGGCAGCGGCATTGTGGGGCGAAAGCGCGTCTGGTAAGAGCGCCGTCTATGTTGACCTGTGGGAAGATTATTTGGAGCCTGTATGACAAAAGATACCGCTACAACCATCACCGATCTTCCATCGTTGCCGCGCGACCAGGAAGGTCTGGTCTTCAACGAACCGTGGGAAGCGCAAGCGTTTGCGTTGGCTGTGCGTCTATCGGAGATGGGCTACTTCACTTGGACTGAATGGGCAGAGACGTTGAGTCAAGAGATCAAAGCTGCGCAAGCGCGAGGCGACCCCGACCTCGGCAACACCTACTATCAGCATTGGCTCAACGCTTTGGAACGGCTCTGCGCCGCCAAGAATCTGGTTGGCTACGGGGATATGAGTCAGCGCAAAGAGGAGTGGCGACGCGCTTACTTGAACACACCGCACGGCAAACCGATTGAATTGGCGGCAGCGTTTAAGCCTGACCAGCAGGGAGGCTGACCTCCCTTACACCTGTTCAAGCAGTTGTTGGGACGTTGTTCCATAAGCCGCTCGCCATTTGATTTGGCCTCATCATTCGTTTAGAACGCCGCTGTCTGGGTGGGGACGAAGCGATCGTTGTTTCTGTCCAGAGAGTGGACTTCGCCTACGTTCTTCCGAGCAGTGCAGCCGACGCGCTCCGCAAGTGGCTGACGCCCTCGTTAGACACTAGCACAATTCATTACAACCACTGAAAGGATTCCACATGGCACGCCCTCAGCCTCAGGGCTTTCTCGCCGTCCCGCCCATTGGCAAGGGACCGGGTGTATTGGTCCTTCATGCCTGGTGGGGATTGAACGACACCATGAAGGCTGTCTGCATGCGACTGGCTGAATCCGGCTTCATCGCCTTCGCCCCAGATCTCTATCACGGCAAGGTCGCAGACACCATTGCCGATGCGGAAACCCTTGGCAAAGCACTCGACGCCAACCACCTCCAAGCCAAAGCCGAGATCGTGGAGGCAACCCTGTTTCTCAACGACCGGGTTGGACAAGCCGATAGCGGACTGGCCGTGATTGGCTTCTCGCTGGGCGCCTATTATGCGCTGGACCTCGCTGCCGCCGCTCCCGAACACATCCGTTCCGTCGTCATCTTTTACGGGACCGGGGTTGATGACCATCGCAACTCAAGAGCCGCCTACCTCGGTCACTTTGCGGAGAACGATGAGTTTGAGCCGCAAGCCAACGTTGACAACTTGGAGGAATCGCTCAGACGTGCTGGTCGCCCGGTGACGTTCTATCGTTACAGTGGCACAGGACACTGGTTCTTTGAACCTGACCGCTCGCAGGCATACAACCCAGCGGCCGCGAGCCTGGCATGGGATCGAACCCTAGCCTTCCTAAAGCGTTCCCCCACCTTGTGAGTCCAACCAATAGCCACTAATGCAAGTCGTTGGGTTGTGCGAATGGAGACATCTGCCAGGCAGCGCGCCGGGCTATTGACTATCTTGAAACCGTTGCCGCCCGAAGACTGGTCGCGTGTGGCGACCGTGACGGGGGCGGGAAAGCCGCTCGTACGGACCGTGCTGTCTTATGCGCAGTGGCTGGCTCGTCATGAACGACCGCACGTCAAACAGATTGAACGCATCGTGTTCACGATGCAGAAGTAAGTTATGCCATGAATGCAAATGCTTTCGCCATTTCTACGATTATCACTTCGCCGAAAACCGCAAGGCAATGAGGACAACCATGGAACTGATTTCGATCGTTGACTGCGCCCTGTGTGTGGCGCTGCTGCCTGATCAGCACGTGCAGGATTGGGAACTGCCCTTACCAGAGACGTGGGGACGCCTCGAGACAATCCTCGTCAGGCGAGGCTGGGAAAAGCGCTGGTACCCGCCTCCGGCTCCCGATGTTCTCGACTTCGAGGAAATTCGCGTTTGTCGCGCCTGTGGCACTCACTATCACTACCGTCAAGTTTACGACTCCCATTCCGGCGAGCCGCGCGCCCCGGAGACAGATTGGTACCTGTCGCGGCTCACGCCGACTGGCGCGCGTGCCTACTACATTGATCATACGAATCTCAATGGGGTGGTGGAACACTTGGACGGCGGCTGGCTCGTTCAGCACTACCAGACCATCATCGAGCTGCTGCGCCGCGATTTCCTGCGCACGCCAGACTTGCAGCTCAAGGGATATATGGTCGGTTCACTGTACGAACACTACGTGAGCAACCAGGACTGGGAGGGTCTCAGGTCCACTCTCATCGATTGTCCCGATCCGGGGGTTGGTGTGTACGTGGCGAGCATGATCTTTTTTCAAACCGATCCCGAGCATTGGGGTCGCCGATTGTCCTCGACTTGGACATTGGGGGACAAGGTGCGCGCGATCCTCCGAGCCGAGCCAGCGCGCGAGCGGCTTCTGGTCACTGTCCTCGCACAAGGCCTTTCAGCACAGGGTCAGATGCAGCGCTTTCACTACACGCTCGTGGCCAGGCATGAGCCGGTTGCCGTGGCTGTCGAGGCGATGAAGACCCTTCGAACTTATGTGCCTCGGAATAGTCTTGCTCCTGCCATTCCGTCGTTGACAGCAGAACTCCAGCGATCTGGCTCAACGAGCTGGTGGCGGGAGGGGGCGCGTGACCTCTTGATCAAGTACGTCGGCGCTACCCGTAAGAGGGCAAAAGAGGTTCTTAAGGCGCTTGTCGGTGACAGCCAGGAAGCGCTCGCCGTTCGCACACACTGTCAGACGCTGTTGGGGTAGGCGCTCCGCTCCAGATGAGCAACCTTGCAGGTCTGTTTCTTTAGCGCAATTGGCTTGATGAATAACCTAAGATACGCCGCGCGATAATCAAGCTTTGGATTTGCGACGTTCCCTCGTAAATCTCCGAAATTTTCGCATCTCGCATCCACTTCTCCACTAACAGTTTGGTCGAGTAGCCAAGCGGTCCCAACCATTCAACCGCCTTCTGTGTGATGTATGTTACCGCTTTGCCCGCCTTCAATTTGCACATGGCGGCTTCAGCGCTGTTCGTGATGCGATAATCGCTCATCCACGCTGCCCGTTGCACCAACAACCACGCCTCTTTGAGCTGTGCCTCACATTCGAGTACGTCGCGCTCCCACGCGGTCAGTTGATGCTTCGGCTTGGCGTAAGAAACTTCCATCCCTTGCTTCGCCAATTCTTCTTTGAGACATTCCAGCGCCGCGCGCGCCACACCCACCGCCGACGCTGCCACCGCCGGCCGCGTCGCGTCAAACGTTTGCAGCACGCCTTTGTACCCTTCGGTCGTCTGCTTCTCCGCCACTTCGGGCGAACCGAGAATGTTCTCGTATGGAATACGGCAATCTTGAAAGACGAGCGTCGCCGTATCGCTGGAACGAATGCCCAACTTCTTTTCGAGCTTGGCGACCTTGAAGCCCGGCGTGCCCGCCTCGACGACGAATGACTTGATGCCCGCGCGTCCCGCATTCGGATCCACCGTCGCCCACACCACGACGAAGCCTTTGGATTTTTCGCCCGCCATCCAACCCGATGTGCAGAAAATCTTCTCGCCATTCAAGACCCACTCGTTGGTGTTCTTGTCAAGCGCCGCGCGCGTCTTGATGGCGGAGGTGTCCGAGCCCGCGCCGGGTTCGGTGATCGCCATCGCGCCCCACTTCGGCTCACCTTCGGTGAAGCGCTTGAGGAAGCGTTCCTTCTGTTCGGGTGTGCCTGCTGCTTCAATCGCCGCGCCACCCAAGCCTGCATTCGGCACCGACAAATACAAACCGACATCGCCCCACGCCATCATCTCAATCGTGTGAACGAGCGTCATACTGCCCATCGGTGGACGCTTGGGCTTGTTTTCACCATCGCCCTCTTGGCTACGGCGCCGATTGCGCTCAGAGCCCGTAAGGTTTTGCGCCCTCATATTCTCCCACAGCATCGTGTAGAGCTCCATCGGCTTCGCGTGTTCGTCCTCGCGCTCATCGTACTCGCGTGAAATCGGACGGAACATACCTTCCGCCACCATCTTCATCATGCCGAGTTGGACTTGCAGCGGTTCGGGAATCTCAAAGTCAATCATACATCCTCATTTTTGATTTGCGATTTCTGATCTTTGAGTTGAGCTCGCAAATCAAAAATCGCAAATCAAAAATCTGAAATGAATTAGTCCATGCCCTCTTTATGAAAATCAGGCTCGCGCTTTTCGAGGAACGATTGCGTCGCTTCCTTGAACGTTGGGCGTGTCATCGCTTCACGGAAGGTGGTCGTCTCACGCTCGCGCGCTTTATCAAAGCAATTGTCATGCACCGTCGCCCACAACAACCGCTTCACGTCGTACAACCCCTGCGTCGGATTGAATGCGATTTCGGCGGCGAGCTTCACCGCTTCGTCAATCAGTTGATCGTGTGGATAAACGTGGGTGACGAGCCCCAAGTCCAAACATTCTTGCGCGCCATATAAGCGCGCGGTCAGCATCATCTCCATCGCCTTACCCCAGCCGACAATCTTCGGCAGCATCACCGACGAACCGAGTTCAGGCGTCACGCCCGCGCGTAAGAACCGCGCCGATAGCCGCGCCTTGTCCGATGCAACGCGCACATCGCAAATGAGCGTCATCGTCAAGCCCCAACCGACGGCGGCGCCATTGATGGCGGCGATGATGGGCTTCGCGGTCGAGGCAATTTCAATCCAGCTCTCGAAGCTGACGGCGCGTTGGCCGCCATTGCTGCTGGTGCCCGGTCCCGAGCCTTGCGCCCAACCGCTGACGTCCGCGCCCGCGCAAAACGCTTTGCCCGCGCCGGTCACAAT
>CAZDYP010000016.1:21685-25598 GCA_964509505.1 uncultured Anaerolineae bacterium
TTCTTACACCGTCGCCATCCCCTCCATCGTCACAAACCCGCGCGCGTTGCGCAACCACATTTCCACGGGATGGTCGCGGATGTAGCCATGCCCGCCGAGAATCTGCACACCGTTATCGGTAACTTTGAGTGACATGTCATCCGCCGTCATTTTTGCGAGATAGCATTCCCTCGTCGCATCTTGCCCCTTGTCCAACTTCCACGCCGCTTCCCACACCAGCAAACGCACACCGTCAATCTCCATCGCCATCTCCGCGAGCATGAACGCAATCGCTTGGCGCGTCGCAATGGGCGCGCCAAACGTCTCGCGTTGTTTCGCATATTCGCGCGCATACTCATACGACGCTTTCGCCACGCCGACCGCCATTGCCGCCAGACCCACTTTGGAGTAATTGAGAATTTTGGTGAGGTCGCAGCCCGCATCGCCGCCGAGCTTGTTCGCCTTCGGCACGCGCACGGTGTCGAGCGTGAGTTCGTACGTCGGCAATGCGCGCAAGCCCATGTTGCTCTCACGTGCGCCGATGGTCAAGCCCGGCGCGCCGCGTGTGACGATGAACGCTTGCGTCACGCCGTTCTCGACAGCATAGACGAGCATCAAGTCAGCATCGTCGGCAATAGGCGCGTAACACTTCTGGCCATTCAATACGTAATTGTCACCGTCGAGTTGCGCAGTCGTCTGCAAGTTGCGTGGGTCGAATTGGATGCGCGGCTCGATGAGCGCAGCGGTAGCGGGGAAAAATTTGTCGGCGGCGAAGAGTGGCAGATATTTCTGTCGCTGTTCTTCATTACCACAGTGGAGAATCGGAAAGGCGACGAGCGCAGGCGCAAGAATGTTGAGCGTCGCCGACAAGTCGCCATACGCCAATGACTCAGCCGCCAATACGCCATTCAAGGCGGAATGATTGCCAAAGCCACCATACACATCGGGGATGTTACTCGGCACGAGCGCGAGCCCCCAGCCTGTCTCGATAAGGTTCGCGGGCAATTGACGCGACTCGTCCGCGTCGCGCGCCGCTTTGCGGAGTTCGTTGGTCGCAAATTTGGTCGTGCTATCAACCAGTAATTTTTGTTCTTCGGTCAGGTCAAACGAAATCATATTGCCTCAATGAAAATAAAATACGCCACATGGATTGCGTGACGTATTTTACATGACCCCTCATCAATCATCAATTACTAATGACCAATTACTGCTGACCTTTAATACTTCGCGTTCTCAAACAGCTGCGCGTAGCGCTCCGCGCGCGGCATCCCGCATGTTTGGAAATCTTGCAGCAGCTTAGCCACGTCATACGGCACGCGCCGATGCGACAAGCGCCATTGCCCATCGCGCCACTCAGCGATGCCATACGCGGCGCGTTGGTCGCCGTCGCGTGGAAAGCCTGCACTGGCGATGTCGAACAGCGTGAGGTTGTCCACCTTGCGAATGTAGGGGATGTGAATGTGACCGAAAGCCAAGACGTCCACGTTGAGGTGTGAGACCAGATTACGCACATCGCTTTCGGGTGTATCGGGGCGCAGCGCATCGTCCACATTCTTCGGATTGGCGTGAACAATCATCAGCTCGTGTCCTGCTGCGGGTTGCACGCTATATGCGAAGGGCAAGCGAGCGAGATAATCAAGGCGCTCCTGCCCAATTTGCTCGCGCGCCCACACGCCCATCGGCTCGCTCTGGACGATCATGAGGTCGGTGTTGCCGACGATGATAGGAATGTTGAGCGCGCGCAGACAATCAATCGTCTCGGCGGGGCGCGGTCCCATCAGCGCCAGATCGCCCGCCATGATGGTGAGATCGAATGCGCCCTGGTGTTTCATGTCAGCCAGCACGGCTTCGAGGGCAACGAGGTTGCCGTGGGTGTCGGAGAAGAGGCAGATACGCATAAGCAAAGATTGAAGATTAAAGATTAGGAGATTACGAGACTGCGAATCGCAAATGGCGAATGGCAATTTACGAAACTTGGTTAGTGCAGTTCGCGTGACCACTTGGTTGCGCTGATTCGCTAACTCATTCCATCTTTTCTCACGCAAAGGCACAAAGACACGCAAAGCACGCAATGGTTCAAAAACCACTTAGAAAAAAGAAAGTCTTGCGTTCTTTGCGTCTTTGCGTGGGGATTGCTTTTCACTCCCGAACGGTTACCAATTCGCCATTCGCTATTAGCGTTCGCGCACAGTTTCGATGCGCGGGTTAGAAATGGGGTTCGCAGTAGCAACGCGCGGGCGTGGCGGCGGTAACATCGGTGGAGTTGACGGCGGTGTGGGTTTGCGATTCAAGCGCACGAGCCAATCAAACAATGTTTTTTCGGGCGGCAGCAACTTGCCCCAAATGAAGCGCCCCAAGAAGATGCCCCACGAGTCATGTATGCCATGCACGACGATGGGTACGACGAGGTTGCCCGTGATGTGATAAAGCCAACCGAAGACCAAGCCTTCGAGCAACGCCCACACACTGAAAATTTCAAAGCCGCGCCCGAAATGCAACAGCGCGAAGATGATGGCGGTGGGAATGAGACCGAGCTCGGCTTGCAACATACCGCGAAAGAAAACCTCCTCCCCGACGCCCGCGAGCAGTCCGCCCGTCATGATCGCGATCGGATTGACGCGTGCGAAAAGCTGCTCCATGCCTTTTTCAAAACGCTTCAAGAACGGCTCGAAGCCCACGATCCAGTTCGCCATGTAGATGACGGCATCTTGCGCGTTAGTCCAGATCACGCCCAGCACGATGGCGAGTGTGGTAGAAACGAGGTCAAAGCCCAGCGCGTTGCCGAAATCTACCTCGCGCCACTGCGCCCATAGGTTAGACACCAATAGCATGATGACCATCACGACGATGGATAACAATGGATATTGTTTCGCGTAAAATAGCATCTTCGCTCCTCAGTTCCAGTTTGAGTTGCGAGTTGGAGGTTGGAGTTGCAAGTTGGAATTGGACAACGCTAAACTCCAACCTCCAACTCAAACTCCTTACTCCAACTGACTCAACAACAACTCATGTAACCGCCCATTCGTCGCCACAACTTGACGAGTGGCGGGTTGCCAATCCGCATTGGCATAATCGCTGACGCGCCCGCCCGCTTGTCGCACGATGAGCGCGCCCGCCGCCACATCCCACGGCTTGATTTCAGGCTCCCAGTACCCATCAATGCGCCCACACGCCACCCATGCCATATCAAGCGCTGCCGCGCCGCTGATACGCACGGCTTGTGTGAGGTTCATCACGGCGAGATAGGTGTCCACATTGCCTCCGGTCTCTGGCACATCATACGGAAAACCTGAGGTGAGCAGCGACTGGATGAGTTGGTTAGTGCGCGAGACGTGAATGGGTTGCCCGTTCAACGTCGCCGCGCTGCCTTGCCGCGCACTGAACAGCTCGTCGCGCACAGGGTCGTAGATGACGCCGACGAGTGGCGTCGCGTCCTCATACAGCGCAATGGACACGGCGAAAGCAGGATAGCCATGCACAAAATCTGTCGTGCCGTCAATCGGATCAACAATCCACACGAAGCGATGAGCCCTGACAGGTTTTCGTCCTTCGACAAGCTCAGGATGCGGAAACCTGTCAGGTCTCACCGCGTCCTCTTCGCTCATCACCGCATGGTCGGGATATTGCCGCCGAATCGTGCTTACGATGAGCTGCTCCGATTCGTGGTCAGCGGTCGTCACCAGATCAATCGCGCCCTTGTGCGTTACCTCGAAGCCCTCGCGGGCGTAGCGCATCAGCAACGCGCCTGCCTCACGCGCCAGCTGTTCAGTAAATATTAAGGTGTCATCAAGGTTCAATGGCATTGGGTAATTGGTAATTGGCAATTGGAGGGTGGAGATTGGAGGTTGGAGGTTGGAAGTTGGAGGCTAGACGTTGAACCTCCATTATCTGCCCCTTGCCGCCTGTTACCTGCTACTTGCATCCTGCCTCTTGT
>CAZDYP010000016.1:25698-45365 GCA_964509505.1 uncultured Anaerolineae bacterium
CCGTGCAACCCGCTCAATCGCCCACCTGCTTCGAGAATCATCAGCGCTGCTGCCGCGCAATCCCATACGCCCAGTGCGCGCTCCCAATGCCCATCCAGCTTACCTTGCGCAACCTGCGCGAGGTCAATCGCTGCCGCGCCCATGCGCCGCACACTCTGCGCTCGCTGCACGACGCGTGCGAACTGAGCATAGTTGTTGTCGGGGTTGGTAACGCGGTCGTAGGGGAAACCTGTCGCAATGAGCGCGTGGCTCAATGTGTCCGTTTGCGAGACCCTCAGCCGTGTCCCATTCGCAAACGCCCCCGCGCCACGCTCTGCCGTGAACAGCTCGTCGTGGTTGGCGTCATAGACGACGCCCGCCACGGGCTGCCCCTTGCGCCAATAAGCGATGGAGACGGCGAAAACGGGGTAGCCGTGCGCGTAGTTCACTGTGCCGTCGAGTGGGTCAACGTACCACACATCGTCATTGGCAGTTGCCAGCACGATTTGCCCTTCTTCGGAGACGATAGCGTGACTGGGAAATTGCCGGCGGATGGCGGCGACGAGCATGGCGTCAATCGCATGGTCAACTTCGGTGACGAGGTTGATGTCCTCGCCGCCCTTGCTTTCGATGGTAAGATGAGTGTTGAGGCGGGCGCGTTGGATGCGTCCTGCCTCGCGGGCGAGCTGGATAGCACAGTTGAGGGGGCTGGGCATAGGGGGCATTATACCGTTTGAGCGCGATTTGCCAAATGCGACGGGAGATAGAAGCAGACGAATGTTCGCCTACTTGCTCCACCTACCCCTTTATGTTATTATCCCGCTATCTAGTAATCAACCCGCAAACTCACCGCATTTATTTTGGGAGATTGACCATGAATACCACCGAATCTACCCCCGATCGTAATTTAGGCATGGAACTCGTGCGCGCCACCGAAGCGGCGGCGATGGCTGCGGCGCGTTGGATGGGCAAAGGCGACCGTAACGCTTGCGACAAAGCCGCGGTAGATGCGATGCGTTTATTGTTGTCAACCGTTGACATGGACGGCGTCGTCGTGATTGGCGAAGGCGAGAAAGACGAAGCGCCGATGCTCTTCAATGGCGAACGCATCGGCAACGGCAACGAACCCAAAACCGACGTTGCCGTGGATCCGATTGACGGCACACGCTTGCTCTCGCTTGGTCTGCCCAATTCGGTCTCGGTCGTCGCGCTCTCGGAACGCGGCACGATGTATTCGCCCGGTCCCATCGTCTATATGAACAAAATCGCCGTGGGCGTGGAAGCGAAAGATGCGATTGACATTGACGCGCCGGTGAAGGACAATTTGCACAACATCGCTAAAGCCTACGGCAAAGACCTTGAAGAGCTAACCGTCGTCGTGTTGGACCGCCCCCGCCACAAAGAATTGATTGACCAGATTCGTGTGGCCGGCGCGCGCCTCAAGCTCATCAGCGATGGCGATATCTCCGCTGCGTTACAAGCTGCCGATCCTGAAACGTCCGTTGATGTGTTGATGGGCGTGGGCGGCTCGCCTGAAGCAGTCATCTCGGCGGCTGCGATCAAATGTCTGGGCGGCAACTTGCAATGCAAGCTGTGGCCCCGCGACGAAGCGGAACGCAAGGGCGCGCTAGAGGTAGGGCTCAACCTGAATCAGGTCTTAACCTTGGATGATCTCGTGAGAGGCGACAATGTCTTTTTCGCCATCACGGGCATTACCGACGGGGAGCTGTTGGAGGGCGTGCATTATATGGGGGACCGCGTTTCAACCGACTCGCTCGTGATGCGCTCGAAGTCGGGCACCATTCGCCGCGTGAAGGCAGAACACCGTTGGCAGAAGCTGCGCCAATATAGCATGATTGCTTATGAAGGACGCTAGCCGTTGCCAGTGAACAGTCATCCGTCAACAGTGTTCAGCGTTTACTGCTCAGTGAACACTGTGAACACGGTTCACTGAACACGGTTCACTGCTCACTATCTTTAACGGGAGATTGCCCATGTTCATCACAGACGCCCACGAAGATATTGCTTACAATGCGCTAGTAGGTGGGCGCGATTTTCGCGTGAGTGTTGCCGATAAGCGCAAACAAATTCCCGACGACAACGCACAAGGGCGTGAGGGGTTGGCGACGGTGGGCTTGCCCGATTTGCTGCAAGGCGAAGTGGGCTTGGTTTTTGGCACACTGTTCGCGTCGCCCGCACGCTCGGCGTTTGGCGGCGAAGTGCGTCAAGGCTACACCACGCCGCAAGAAGCCGAAGCGCAAGGTCGCGCGCAACTCGACTACTACCGTCGCATCGCCGACGAGGACGAGCGCGTGACGCTCATCCACACGCGCGGCGACCTTGCGGCGCATCTCAAACGTTGGCAAGATGATGCAAGCAAACGGCAAGTGGGCATCGTGGTGTTGATGGAAGGCGCAGACCCCATCGTGCAACCCGATGATGTGAAGCGGTGGTATGAAGATGGCGTACGTATCGTCGGTCTATCATGGAGTCAGTCCCGCTATGCGGGCGGCACCCGCGCGCCAGGTCCCTTGACGGACGACGGCAAAAAGTTGTTGAAGCTCATGAACGAAATTGGTATGGTGTGGGATGTGAGCCATCTGGCAGAAGAATCGTTCTTTCAAGGTCTTGACATTTTTCAAGGGCGTGTCATCGCATCGCACTCGAACTGTCGTCAATACGTGCCGACGGATCGCCATCTCTCCGATGACATGCTACGCGCACTGATTGAGCGTGACGCGGTGATTGGGTGCGTGTTGTTCAATCGCTTCTTGCAGCATGAGTGGGAGCCAACGAAAGGCAAGCACGCGGTCACTTTGCGCGAGGATGTGATGCGCCACATTGACCGCATCTGCCAACTCGCGGGCGATGCGAAGCACGTCGGCATCGGCTCCGATTTCGATGGCGGCTTTGGCACGCAATCCATTCCATCCGAACTCGATTCGGTTGCGGATTTGCCGAAGCTGGCGGAGGTGTTGAAAGCGGCAGGTTACAAACCAGACGATGTGGAGGGTGTGATGGGTGGCAATTGGGTGAGGGTGATGCAGGAGGCGTTGCCGAAGTGAAACGCGCTGACGCGACGTGAGGTGCGAAAAAAGACAACCCGTTGTCCCTGAAAGGGAGGCAACGGGTTGTTTTGTGTCTGTATAACGATTGGGTTCAGGCGCGTTGCAGAGCGCAGCGGAGCAACATCGCCTGCAACCCGTTGTTAGCCCGCCTCTGGTCTATGGACTCTGACCTTGTAGTTGTGCCATTTCTGCATTTATCAGAATCTACTATGTTATGCGTCTTCATTCAATTGACACGACAAATATCTCTCCAAATCTGGCCCACTAGGATTCGCCAGCACAGTTTCAACCCATGCTTCCCTCTCGAACCACATGACACGCAAATCCCACACGCACGCGATTAAGCCCGTTGGCGTAACATACTCAAATAATTCTGGCTTGTCCGAGGGCGAGACATAGACATGATGATGTAACTCGTTCTCATCTGCCCAGTAATCCACAAACACGAAATTCGCTCCGCGCCCGTCATGCACGCCGAGGAAGCCCACGCCGTAATGCTTATGACCATTCACGGGAAGAAGATGTGGGCGAGCAATCCTTTTTGCGGCTTCAATCAGTTCGGGTCGTGGCAGAGGGCGTTGATAAGAGATACCGTACACCTTCAATTTCCAAGTCGCTTCCTGCCACAGCTCAATAAACCGAATGGGGCGAGTCCTGTGAGGTTCTTGTAGTCTCATCGCAGTTTGTCTCTGTATGTTTAGTTGGCGTGCCAGCGCGTCGGCGGCTTGCATTGTATAGTGGATTGCGCTATCAACGACATGGCCTTTTACCTGCTAACCGCAGATTTTGCAGCAAGCAGGCTAACTTATGCTTATATGGAAAAAGTCAGTCTAAAGGCGGAAGTGTTCCGCCTAACTCCCTTTGTCTGGAACGCAAATATAAACCCGTCGTCTCCTTTGTCAAGCCACAACCGAAATCAAATCTCATTGCGGCGGACTCGTCGGCTTCGTCAATTTCGGATCCGCCGACAGCCAACAGTTGCCAATCGAAGCATCAGGACAGACGATGCGCCACCACTGTTTGTTGGCGCTGATGCCCGTGACGAGCGAAACTTGTCCCGGCGACATGCCGCCAATCTGCGCGTAGTTTGTGCCGGGGCCGCTGCGGATGTTCACGTTGGCTAATGCCATCACATATTTCACATCGGTCTGCAAGGCGGGGATGAGTGTCGGCGTCGGCGCGGCGGGGCGTGCGCCGGGCGCGGTCGTCGGCTTCGTGAGCTTCGCATCCGCCGACGCCCAACAATTGCCGACGCTATCATCCGGACAAACCACGCGCCACCATTGTTTATCCAGACTCACACCCGTCACTGACGTGATTTGTCCCATGGCCACTTTGCCGATGATGGGATACGTCGTCGCGGGTCCCGCGCGCAGGTTCACATCGGTCAACGCTTGAATGTATTGCACAGACGTAACCGCAGAAGGAATCGTTGGCGCGGGCGTCGCAAGTGATGGGGTGAGCGCGGGGTGGGTCGCCGTCATAGGGACATGGCTGCTCGGCGTTGCGGCAGCAGACGTTACGAGCGCGGTTGCGCCGACCATCGGCGTCGGTGCGGCAAGAGGCATGGGCGGCTCAGGTTTCTCCTTCGTGCAAGCCGCTCCTGCAAACACAAAAGCCAGCGCAACGATGGCATACGAGCTTCGCATCAACTCTCCTTTTGGCATAGCCATTGGCACACATTGTAACACGATTCCGCATGAGGCTTATTTTCTATGCTGAGTCATTTATGCTGTAAGATGAACATACTCACAGGAGGTTGTATGGGAACACTCGCGCGAAAATTTTTCACACCGACCGAATATCTCCGTTTAGAAGAAACTGCCGAAACGAAGCACGAATACCGCGATGGTCTCATCGTGCCAATGGTGGGCGGCTCGTTCAATCACAGTGTCATCATCGCCAACGTGCAAGGCATCTTTAACCACTTGCTTAGTCGCAAACCTTGTCACGTCCTGAGCGAGGTGTTGTTCAACACGACGCGCACTTATGAGCGTGGGCGCAAATTCGATCCATATCGCACGCTCAAATCACTGCACGCTTACGTATTGATTGACCAAGACGAGGCGCACGTCGAATACTTTCGTAAGTTGAGTGATGGCGCCTGGAAGCTCGAAGAGTACCGCCAGCTGCATGACCGCTTGAAATTGCACGCGCTCGACATTGCTGTTTCACTAGCCGACGTATATCGTAAGGTTGAATGGGCGCAGCCGGGCAAAGTAGCGAAGAGTAAAAAACGCAGGACCTAGAGCAAATTAACCATTTGCCCTACATCCTCTTATGAGGGGAGGACATAATGCACTACAAACATTTGGGCCGCACGGGCTTGAAAGTTTCGGAGGCGTGTCTCGGCACGAACATGTTCGGACGCGCGAACTACGAGGAATCGCGTGCGATGGTGGAGGCTGCCGTCGCGCACGGCATCAACTTCATTGACACCGCCGACATTTACAGCAACGGCGTCTCGGAAGAGTATCTGGGACGCGCCATCAAAGACCGCAACCTTTCGCGCACGTCGCTCATCCTCGCGACGAAAGTGCGCGGCAAGATGGGCGACTTGCCCAACGACGAAGGGCTCTCGCGCAAACGTCTGATTGACGGACTCGAAGACAGCTTGCGTCGCTTGCAGACCGACTACATTGACTTGTATCAGATGCACTGGTTTGACGAACGCACGCCGCTCGAAGAAACCTTGCGAACATTGGATGACCTCGTGACGCAAGGCAAAATCCGCTACATCGGCGTCTCGAACTTTGAAGCGTGGCGACTGATGAAGGCGTTGTGGGTCAGCGCTGTGAATGGCTTCGTGCGCTTCGAGTGCTTGCAGCAACATTACAGCCTCATCAATCGTGATCCCGAAAAAGAAATTTATCCCGCGTGTTTGGATCAAGGTCTGGCCGTCATCACCTACAGTCCAACAGGCGGAGGTTTCCTCACAGGCAAATACCAGCGCGGCGCGCCGATGCCGCCGAACACGCGCGGCGCACGCAACCCCGACGCCTTCCAGCGCCGCTTCACCGATGCGAACTGGGCGACGCTCGACCACTTGCAAGCGCTGGCGCAAGAGAAAGGCTGCCGGCCCCATCATCTCGCGCTGGCGTGGTGCGCGACGCATCCCGCCGTTACCGCTCCGATTGTCGGTTGCAGCAACGCCGAACAGCTCGTGGACAATTTGAAATATCTGGAGGTGAAGTTGAGCGATGAGGAAAGAAAGAAATTGTCAGGCGACTAACAAGTAAGGAGTAAAAAGGAAGGGGCGCTTACGAGTGAGCGTCCCTTCCTTTTTACTTCTCACTTTTTACTGTTCACTCATCCTTACCCCCTGCCCACTCGATCACCTTCAGCGCCAACCACACCATGACGATCATCACGCCGACAAGTCCGAAGGCGCCAAGCGCGCAGACAAACGCCCCTTGTCCATACGTGAAGGCGACGAAGGTCAGACCGATCAATAACGTCAGCGCGATGCCGCCGATGATGAGCTGTCGCTCGGTGGCGGCTTGATGCTGTTCAGGTTTGAAATCATCAGGCTTAGACATAGCGAATTGCGAGTAGCGATTGGCGAATAGCGATTGGCGTTTCAACGCTTGCAAATCGCAATTCGCAAATTTCTATTCGAGTTTCCTCACAAACGGCGTGCGCCACACGATGAACAATGCAGACAGGAAGCAGACGATGCCGCCAACCATTACCGCAAGCGGCGCGCCGTTTTCGCTGCCATACCGCGCCGCAAACACCGTCGCCAGCGAGCCGCCGAGCAAGCCTGCGAGCGGCTGCATCCCTCGCACCGACATCATATAGACGCCCATCACGCGCCCGCGCAATTGGTCGGGCACGTTCGTCTGCAAGACCGTTTGCGTCGAGTTCATCTGCGCCAAAAACGCGCCGCCGATGATAGGCAGAATCAGCATAGACACGATGAACGAGCGCGAGAACGCAAACGCCAACAACGCAATGGAGAAGACCAGCGAGCCGCCGATGATGACGGGCCCACGGTTTTTGATGTTCAACGTCGCCAACAACAATGCGCTGACCAATGAACCCCCCGCCACCGCCGACAACATCAAGCCTTGCTCCACCGCGCCTTCGCGCAACACATCTTTGGCGAAGACGGGCATGAGCGTCGAGTACATCATGCCGAAAATCGAAGACACGGCGACGATGAGCAACAACGACCGTGTCAGCGCGTCATGTCGCACGTAACGAAAGCCCTCCAGCAAATTTGCCCACACCGAACCGCCGCGATGCTTGGGTTGCGTCAACGACGGCGGCATTTGCATCAGCAATAACATCCCAATCACCGCGATGTAGCTCACTCCGTTGAGCAAGAACGCGCCTGCCTCCCCTATGCTTGCCACCAAAATCCCCGCGATGGCGGGCCCGAGGATGCGCGCTGTATTGAACATCGTTGAATTGAGCGCGATGGCGTTCATCAAATCTTCTTTGCCCACCGTTTCCGCGACGAACACTTGACGCGCGGGCACGTCGAACGCATTCGAGATGCCGAGACAAAACGCCAGCAGCGCAACCATCCACACTTGCACAACCTCAAACCATGCCAACGTCCCCAAAATGAATGCGAGGGTCATCGCCGTCACCTGCGTCATGACGATGAGCTTGTGCTTGTTCACGCGG
Source organism: uncultured Anaerolineae bacterium (assembly GCA_964509505.1). Lineage (GTDB taxonomy): Bacteria > Chloroflexota > Anaerolineae > JACRMK01 > JACRMK01 > CAZDYP01. Next base: position 33,381 of record CAZDYP010000016.1, read on the forward strand.
TCGGCGATGACCCCACCAATGGGCGCGAGCAACAAGATGGGCAACGTGGAGCTGAAGCTGACGAAGCCCAGCGCCAGCGGTGAACCTGTCAGACGATAGACGAGCCACGGCTGCGCGACGTTCTGCATCCACGTGCCAATCAACGAGATGAGTTGCCCGAACCAATAGAGGCGATAGTTGCGATGGCGAAAGGCGCGAAAGGTGGGCGGGAGTTTGACGCCGAGCCAGGCGGGGGCGTCAGAGACTGTGGAGCGTGAGACTGGTTCTTGCGGGACGTTCATAGTTTCAGTTGTGAGTTTCAAGGGAGAGGGCTAGGGTGAGGGTGGTTTGTTCTGTCTTGCCCTCTCCCCTCTCGCGGGCGCTGCGGCGGGTGTGGGCGCTGCGGCGGACATCGTGGGCGCATCGGCTGCCAACAATTGCGCCAGCAGTTCGTTCTTCGGCGGAATCAACGTCAAGCCTGCTTTGCTCTCAATGAGCTTCTGTGTTTCGAGAATCTCGAACAACGCCTCCAACACCTCGTGGTCTGCGGCGATCCGCTGCAACGCTTCGCCGACGATGCGTGGGCGCAACGCCGCCGCCTTTGCAAATTCAATCGCCGCTTGGCGCTCGGCGGTGCTGGTGATGATGTTCACCTGGTTCGCGCCGTCTTGCTTGATGGCTGACGTGACTTGGCGCAGACGATTCACGACCTTCGCCTCAATTTGTCGAATCATGCCCGCGTCGCGGAAATGCACCTTGCGAATATAGACCGAGCCGAGTTTATACCCCCACTCGTGCGAGCGCGGCGAGACTTCGTTACGCACCATCTGGCTCATCTGATGCCGATTCTCCATCATCTTTTCGAGTGGCATGTTGCTCAACGAGCGCACGACCGAGTTGCCGACATTCGCCGCCAACGAACCTTGCGGGTCGGCGTTCTTGAACAGATACGCTACCGGATCGCTGATGTACATTTCGTACCAAATGCCGACGCCCATCGGCGCGCCCTCTTCGGAGTTGACGGGCTGGCTGCGCAAATACTGTTGGTCGAGCCGCATGTCCAGCACACGGCGCTCGCCCAAGTAGTTGATGACAAACGCGCTCAAGCCCAATTGAAACGGCAAGAAGTAGAAGCCGGGTTCTTTCAGAATGCCGACCACTTTGCCAAACAAGGTATAGACGTGGCACGTCCCTTCGTTCACGATGGCGTAGAGGCCGAAGATACGCACGATTGCCAAGAAAATCGGCACGGCGATAAACAAGCCAAAGAACGTGCCAATCGTAGTTAAGAACAGTTCGATCATTGCTTCACCTCCAAGATAACGCGCTGCGCGTCGCCGAACAAACGCAGGCGCACATTGCGCAGATAGGCGGTGAGCGAATCGGGCCCGCTCTGCTTCAGTGCGCTCAATTGTTCCGCCAACGCAGTCAACGGTTCAACTTCAGCTTGCGCGTTCAGCGTTTCGATTTCGACCGCGCGCTTGGACTGTACGATCTTCTGGTCAGCCGCCGCTTGCGCGAGGCTGATGTCTGACGAAACTTGATTGTGCGCCGTGTTAATCGCCGCCAGCGCCGATTCGACCTCGGCGGGCGGGTCAATGCCCGTGATGAGCGAGGCATCGAGCGTGATGCCGTAACGCGCAGCGGACGATTGACATTCGCGGTCCATGTGGTCGTTGAGGTCGCGCAAATTTTTGCGGAGGTCGTTGATAGAAACACCTGTCACGACGCTCGTATCGGCAGGCGCGCCCGCCACCGTCGTTTCTTGTTGCGGCGCTTCGAAGCCTGCGATACGCTCGCGCAAGACCGATACGAAGTAGCCCATGACATGCACGATGGGACGTTTGACGCCGAACAGATACGCATACAAGTTGTTCTCCGAGATGCGATAGCGAATCTGCCCTGTCAAACCCGTGTTGAGTTGATCTTTCGTCACCGCTTCCAGAATCGTGCCGCGTTGATTGGCGTTGGGGTCTTCGGGGTCAAACGCCATGTTGATGGTCTGCGTCGCCACCGAGACTTTATAGACACGCTCCCAAGGCCACTTGAAATAGGGACCGCCGGGTGGAATAACGCGCAACATCGGATAGTTGTAACGCTCCTTCTCTTCAGGTCGCAGCATCGTGGCAAATGGCGCATCGGCGGTCAACGCGTCCGCGATGCGATCGGCGCGCCCAAAGCTCGTCTTCACCGCGCGCTCACTCTGATCAACTGTGTAGAAGCCCAGCAACACATAGCGCACGATGAACCAACCCAAGAAACCCACGAAACAACCAAGCAGGGAACCAAACATAAGTCACACGCTCCTTTCTGCAACACGAAGATACTTGAGTCACTAACGCCTTTGTTTCCCATGCGGCGTAGCATCCTGAGCGTGTCGAAGATACTGGGATGCGGGTAATTCCGCATGGTTCGACAAGCTCGCCATGTGAGTCAGTGTGACAAAGTGTTAGTGACTCGGACGAAGACACAAAGAAGGCGCGAAGGCGCTAAGTTTCTTTCTTTTGAAATTCAGACCCTAAAGGTTTTTCTGACGAAGCGGGTTCACCAGTGGCGCCGCAAGCCTGCCTGAAATGCTTTGTTGCTTGCCAGCGAAACCGTTAGGGTCTCGGTCTGATATGTTCAAAACACTTTCTTAGTGTTCTTTGTGATTCTTTGTGCCTTTGCGTTTTTATTGACTTGGAAACCCTAAGCCCCGTTCCTTCAAGCTCACGAACTTCTGCCCGCCAATTACCAGATGATCGAGCACTTCGATGTCGAGCAGTTGCCCCGCTTTCACCAGCTCTGTGGTCACGCGCACATCTTCGGGCGAGGGGGAGGGGTCGCCGCTCGGATGGTTGTGCGCGACGATGAGCGAGGCGCAGTTCTGGCGGACGGCTTCACGGAATAACTCGCCGATGCGCACAACGGCAGTGTTGAGGCTGCCGATATAGACGGTCTTGATGCCCAGCACGCGGTTGCGCGTATCGAGTAACAGCACGCGCATGTGTTCCTGTTCTTGCGTGGACATTTCAGGCAACACCAAATTGGCGGCATCGGCGGGCGAGCGAATAGTCGGACGCTCATCGGATGAAATGCTGACGAGTCGCTTGCCTAACTCTAAGGCTGCTTTGAGGTGAATCGCTTTGGCTTCGCCCATGCCGCGAATGCCTTTCAAATCTTCAATGCTGGCGCGTGCAATGCCTGCCAAACCATCATACTGTTTCAGCAATCGTTCAGCCAGCCGCGCGACATTTTCGCCTTTGATGCCCACACGCAACAAAATGGCGATGAGCTCCGTGTTTGACAACGCGTGCGCGCCATAATTTTTGAGTCGCTCACGCGGGCGTTCCGACTTGGGAACATCGCCCATCTTCAACTGATACTCAGCCTTGTCTCCGCCCAACAACGTAATCTTCCATCCAGACATTGGCGACCTCCGCGCGCAAGACTATACAACAAAAAAATCCCAACACCAATTGCCGTTTAGCGTTGCAATGCCAACGTCAAACGAAAGTACCAAAGTCTCACTCACAGCAATACCCTCAATTTACGATTGGTTTACGATGGCCGTGTATGCTCTAGCACGAAAGCATAACACGATTGAACAGGAGAGTAAACTTATGCCACGTCACTGGACACTCACATTGATTAGCGGTTTGTTATGTGTCGTGCTGTTGGTTGGTTGTGGCAGCAATACGCCTGCCGCGCCCACCGCAGCTAACACGGTTGCGCCGACGCAACCTGCACCCACGTCAACCACGACAGCCATTCCCCCGACGCCCACGCGCGCAGCGACCGCAACGCCCGTGCCGCCCACGCCAACCCGTGTGCCACCCACTGCCACGCCGTTGCCATTGCCACCTGTGCCAACCTTGACAACGAAGCCCGCGCCCAACGCCTCCAATCCACTCACAAAATCGAGCGGCGCAAATCTTGCCACACTCGCTGCAGGCTCGCACAGCAAATCGGGCAACAAACAAACGCTGGGCAACAACTCCGTCGAACTGAAAGTCTATCAAGGCAAAGGCGCGCCCTTCGCCATCCTCTATCCCAGCACCTGGAAAGTGGTTGACTTGGAGGATGTCTATAAGCGCGTGGCTTTCGTCTCGCCCGACGAGAGTCTCACCGCCATCGTTGTGTATGTGCCAATCCCCGAGTGGTCTGCCGCAGATATGTACTCCGCGCTGACCAGCAGCCCCAATCGCGCTACGGAGCCCATCGTATTGAAAGATGGAAGTGTCATCGGCGAGGTCGAGTATCAGACCAACAACGGCACGCAGTATTATGGCGTCGCGCGGGGTCTGGCAAGCAATGGCATCGCCTATGGTGTGATGATTGGCGTCACCCCGCCCGAACTGTTTCAAGATGTAGCGGAGTTCGCGGTTATCATGGCAGTCAGTTTGCAAGTTGGCAATGGCGCCGCGAACAATGCCCCTGCGCCCGCGCCCGCCGAACCAACGCCAACCCCGCCGCCGCCGCCACCACCACCGACAGCCACACCTAGACCCGAGTTCAACGTGTCTGTCAGCTATCGCGGCTATGCGGATTGGGGTCGCCCCGACCCGAAGGACTGCAACAACACGAACGATTTGCAGAAAGTGCGCCAGTTGACGTGGGATATTCACGTCACCAATACGTCGGGCAAAGAAATTACGTTGGATGATTGGTATGTTCCCGAAGGGTATAGCAATACGGGCGCGAAAGCGCTTGCGCTGTGCTACTGGGAGCCGCCGCGTGTGGCGCCCGGACAAACGGGCAAGATGACCTTCGAGACGTACGTCGAACGTGGGCAATACGTCGCGCGACTCACCTTCCGTATCCGCAACACGACTTACACTCGTTGCCTCGATGCGAGCGCACGCGAAGTAGCATGTCGCTAAATCAGAGTGAGGGTCTTCTGGCTTTGATGTACGGCTAGGCCGCGCTCGTGGCGGATGGTCACATCCACCACTCAAGCGCGGGATGTGCGACCCACGGGAGTCCCGCGCGAGCATGCCACACTAACATCGGTAGAGCCTCAGAGTGATAAACCAGAAACCGCGAAGCCGGCGAATCTACACAAATTTGTATTCGTGTAGATTCGCCGGCTTCGCGATTTTCATTTTGGTCGGAAGCTTCAGCCACGTACATACGGCGCGACCTGTTGCCGTAGCTTCTCCGCCGAGGCGACGCCGTAATTGATGGCAATGACTTTGCGCGCGCCATCCAACACTACGGTCGTCGGCACGGTCAACACGCCATAGCGTTGCGCGAGCTCGGCGTGCGCCAACGCATCCACCTCTTGAATGTGTAACGTCTCACAAAATTGTTGACGCAGCTTTTCCAGCGCGGGATGTTGGTAGGTTCTGCACGGCGCGCAGTATTCGCCCGTGAAGCCGATGATCACAGGCTGGCCATCGGCGGGCAATCCAATGGCAGCGAGCTCACGGGGTGATTGCATTGCCGCTTGGTGGTTGCGCCACATTGTCCAAGCGCGATACCCTTGCGCTACCCCCCATACGCTCGCGCTCATCATGGCGACGAGCATAAGCGCCAGCAAACGCTCCTCCATATTTAACCTCTCTCCGCTTTCACGAGGCCGACCCGTCCTAGTAGGTAGTAAATCTGACAGCCAAGGCAGAAATTGAAAAAGAAGTTGATGGCGGCGAGTAGCACGACGAGCAACATCAACGCCCAGCCCAGCGCCGCGAAATCGAAGCGCAGCAACAACACACCGATCAACACGACCGCCGCGCCGAAGCCCAGCGCGAAACGATGCGGCGCGGGATCGTCTTGGATAATTTTCGGCTTGACCAGCCCCGCAGTCACCAGCATATTCAAATAGACGATGCGAAATGGTCCCGCGTTGGGCCACAACGCGCCTACCGCCATCGCCAAGCCGATGACGAGCGTGACGTATTGCCAATCGAAGAGATAGGCGAGCAACAACCAATAGATGATGTTGAACTGGTTGAACTTCAACGCGTTGACATCCACCTTCTGCATGTGACCTCTCCTTTCAAACAATAAAGCGAACAATAAACTCACGTCGCAGACCAACACTGCCCGTGAGTTTAGTCAAACAAACTGGGATGAAACGAATACGCGTGGGCAGCTAGCATGGCAGCTGCCCGCTACACAAGAATTCAAGTCTTGGCCAAATGATGGGGGCAATATGCAAGTGCGTCATTTCCATAACCCAGTGCTGAGATATTTGTCGCCTGCGTCGGGCAAGATGACGACGACGACGCCTTCCGCCAACGACTGCGCCACTTGCGCCGCCGCATACATCGCCGCACCCGCCGAGAAGCCGACGAACAAGCCTTCCTCGCGCGCCAATTGCCGCGTGACGTGATACGCGACTTCGGCTTCGACAGAGACTTTCACATCCGCTAGCTTGTCATCGTAGATGCCCGGCACAATCGCCGTCGCCATGTGCTTCAAGCCTTCGATGACTTGCAGCTCGTCGGCAGGCTCGACGGCGATGACCTTGATGTTGGGATTGAGCTGCTTCAGATATTTGCCCGTACCAATCAATGTGCCGCTGGTGCCGATGCCCGCGACGAAATGGGTAACGCGCCCTTCGGTCTGCGCGATGATCTCGGGCCCCGTCGTTTGAATGTGCGCGCGCACGTTGGCGTAGTTGTTATATTGGTTCGCGTAAAAATACTTGTCGGGTTGTTCTGCGACGATGCGTCGCACTTCGCGAATCGCGCCATCCGAGCCTTCGAGCGGGTCGCTGAAACGTACCACCGCGCCATACGCCCGCGCGCGCTGAATGCGCTCCATGCTCACGTTTTCGGGCATGACGATCTCGATGGGAATGCCGAGCGCTGCGCCAACCATCGCATACGCAATGCCGGTGTTGCCGCTCGTCGAATCAATGAGCGTCTGCCCTTTGCCCAGCACGCCACGCCGTATCGCATCCTGAATGATGGACAACGCCGCGCGGTCTTTCACTGAGCCGCCGGGGTTGAACCATTCCGCTTTCGCCAACAACTGCACATTAGGCGACAGCTTGACGAGACGGACGATTTGGATGAGTGGCGTATTGCCAATCCGCTCGATCACACTTTGCCCTAAGCGCTGTGGAGCAGTTTGCATCGGCAGAATTTTGGGAATAGAGGTTTTGAGCATAGTGAAACACTTCAAGGGAATTAGGGGAGATAAGAGGAACAAGGCGCTACCGTATTTCCCCTATCTCCCTTCACTTCCTTAATCAATGAGCTTGCGCCATCACCAACTGATTATTGAATACCTGCTGCGACACGATCAAGCGCAGCTCGTGAATCGTCTCGCGCCACAAGCCCTGCTGGAAGAACAAGGCGTCACGATACGCCGAGCGTGCTGCGCGATGCGCTTTCCACACGGGCGCCGTGCGGTCTGGTTCGGCGGGATTGGGATGCGTCTGGTCCCATTCGGCGAGCAACAGATCCGCTTTGGCGGGACGTTCCAGCCATTGTCCGACCTCGTTCCAATTTGCATCGAAGCAGATGAACGTCGGAATCGCTTTGCGGTCGCCTTTCAACGCGTGCGTGTGAATGTCGTCGGCTTCTTCTTTCTTGAAGAAACGCACCTCGACTGCGCCCAGCGCTGCGACTTGCATCAACACAGGCACGTTCAGCGCGCAATCGGGGCACCAATCCTCGCTGATGACGAGCACATTGATGGGGCCCAGTCGCCGCAAGGCTTCGCGGAAAAATTGTTGGTCGTCCTCGCTCAAGCGAATCTCTTTGCTGATGGCGGCGATGGTCTCGCGGTTCTTCTGCATCTCCATTAGATACGCGCTATACGTTTTGCCGCGCGCGAAACGAGCGGCGATGTCTTTTACTGGATACATGCACTCCTTTCAGTACGAGGAAGATTAAGGGAGATAAGGGAAAATCGGGGAGCGCCGTGTTCCTCTTATCTCCCCTAATTGCCACTAATCTCCTTTTCATGAGTGTCCATTGGCAGGTGGTCGTGAAGATGGCAAGCCGCAAAATTCTTCGTAGTCAATCAGCTCAGTAATCGTCGGGTCTTCGCCGCACACGGGGCAATCCTTTTTCTTCGGCAACCGCAATTCGGAAAACTCGCCGCCCAGCGCATCGTACAAGATCAAGCGCCCCTTGAGCGGCTCGCCAATGCCAAGAATCAGCTTGATGGCTTCGATGGCTTGCAACGAACCGACGATGCCGGGCAACACGCCTAACACGCCCCCCTCCGCGCACGACGGCACTTCGCCCGGCGGCGGCGGCGTCGGATACAGGCACCGATAGCAGGGTCCATCGTGCTTCGTGTCATAGACGGTGACCTGTCCCTCGAACTGGAAGATGCTCGCATCCACCAACGGCTTGCCGAGCATCGCGCACGCATCGTTCACCAGATACCGCGTCGGGAAATTGTCCGAGCCGTTCAATACAACGTCGTAATCTTTGATGATGTCCATCGCATTGGTCGAGTGCAGTTGGATACGATGCTGGTTGACCTTCACCTCGGGGTTCATGGCGTGAATGGCTTCGGTGGCGCTCTCCGTTTTCGGTCTGCCGATGTCGTCCACGTGATGCAAAATCTGACGTTGCAAATTCGACAGGTCAACCGTGTCGAAGTCCACGATGCCCAGCGTGCCCACACCCGCCGCCGCGAGATACATCGCCGCCGGCGAACCGAGCCCGCCGGCGCCGATGAGCAACACCTTCGCATCCATGAGCTTGAACTGTCCTTCTTCGCCCACTTCGGGAATCAACGTGTGACGGCTATAGCGAATGCGTTGTTCGTCGTTGAAGTTGCGCGGCAGTTGCCACCGGTAACCTGCATTCTTCCACGCGCCGAAGCCGCCAAGCATCGAAGACACATTTTTGTAGCCCATCTCTTCCAACGCGCGCGCGCCCAACGCCGAACGCACGCCGCCCGCGCAATACAACACGATTTCGGCGTCTCGATTCGGCTGCGCGTCTTCGATACGCAATTCGAGAAAGCCGCGCGGGATGAACTTCGCGCCGGGCACGTAGCCTTGCACGTACTCATCCAGTTCCCGAATGTCCACCACTGTCACAGGCTTCTTCTGTTCGAGCTGTGTCTTGACGTAATGGATATCCACTTCTTTGATTTGCTTCTTGACCTGTGCGACCAAACGGTCTTTGGTAATCATCTCCCCTCCTGTTGGCAGATAGCGTATGGCGTATGGCTGATAGCCTATTGCCTATCGCAATTGCCATGCGCCATTTGCCATCCGCTATTGGCTATGCGCCATTCGCCATTCGCTACTTTTCAATTGCCGTGTCGGGCAACCTGCCCCATTCGTTCCACGATGCGTCATAATTTCGCACCTGGTCGTAGCCCAACAAATATGTCAACACAAACCAGACGTGTCCCGCACGTCCGCCCAGTGTTCAGTACGTCGTCACGACTTTATCGCGCGTCACGCCCTCGGCTTCGTACATGGCCTTCAGTTCATCATACGATTTGAACGTGCCATCGGGGTTGAGATTGCGCTCGTAAAAAATGTGCGTTGCGCCGGGCAGATGCCCCGACCGCTCGCCGTCAACGGGCGGCTTCGACGCGAACCATTCGCCCGTGTACTCTTGGGTCGTCCGCACATCCAACAAAACTTCTGCTGTGCCGAGCGCCGCTTCGACTTCGTGACGCAGCGCGCGCAGACGAGCATTGGCTTCTTTCGCTCGATAAGTCGTCGGCGTGATGGGAGGCACATCCGTCGTCAAGGGCCGATTTTCCAACAGCCACTTCTTGCGCCCACCATTTAACAAGCGCACGTCGGTATGACCGAACAACTTCAGAAACCAGAATGCCCAGCCCGCCGTCGCCAGCCCATTGCTATACAGCACGATGGTTGTGTCATTCGCAATGCCCATGCGCCCCATCAATGCCTCAAAAGCGGCTTTGTCTTCATTCAAGCGACGGTTGGGCAACAGCATCGTCGCCGCGCCATTCCAAAATTGCGCGCCTGCAATGTGTCCTGAGGTGTAGGCTTGCGGTGTAGAGTCAATTTCAATGAGACGCACGTTGGGGTCGTTCCCATGAGCTGCCACCCACGCGGTATCTACCAGCGCTTCGGGATGTACGTAATTCGCCATGCTTCATCTCCCCCCTTGAGATTCGAGTTTGAGTTGCGAGCTCTCGTTCCAGTTTAAGTTCCGATGCTAAACTCTTACTTCCAACTCACGATGGGAACTGGAACTCGGAACTCCAACTCATTTCGTGTGTTTTCGCAAGACCCCAAAAATTAGTATCACGATGCCCACAAAAATTACGGTGTGACCGGCTTCGCCAATCACGTCCACAAACAGCGGCCATTGCACGCCGAACAACAACGGGATGTGATAAAACAAATCCGTCACCAAGCCGAACCAGAAGACGAACCACCCCACGTGGGCGACAGTGAGACGCATGGCAACCATTCCCGTTCCTGTTCCGGTTCCAACTCCATGCGCGTCGGAACTGGAACCAATCACTGGAACTGTCATGCTTCACGCTCATAAGACTGGATGCGCGCCAGCTGATACGCGGCATCCTCCGCCGTCTCTTGCATCGAGGTATCGAGAATCGGAAAGAGCGCGAAGACTGTCGTGAAGCTGAAGGCGAAGCCCGTCAGCCAACGCGCCCACGAGTTGAACGAGCCGAGTTGATTGCCGCTGTAGAATGAATCGGGCAGCCCTCCAATGATCGCGCGCAGCCATTCATTGGTATCACGAAAGCCCGTGCCAGACGTGCCTGCGACGACATCGTTGATCATGTGCGTCACGCCATCTATACCCAACGGCACGACGCCGAATAGCGCCCACGCCCACAACGACACGCGCGGCTTGCGCTTGCCCCACGCGAGATACAGCAAGCCCGCAAGCCACACGCCGCCATAGACCGACATCATGCGGTCGCTCCACGCCATCTTCCAACCCATCTCCGCTGTGCCGACGAATTGGCGCAACACCGTCGGGTTCGCCGTTGACCAGACCTTGCCAATTTCGTCGAGACCATACATTAGTTTGGGACCGAAGAAGAAGAACGAGCGCTCTGGCAACTGATGACAGAAGAAGCTGTAGATGAAATAGACGACGTTGGCGGGCAGCTCCAATCCCAATTGCATCAACACAGGCGCTGTGAACGGCAACAACACCCACATGCCGTAAACCATCACGAATAGTCGCACCCAGTTGTGCGCGATGTAGATGGCGAAGCGGTCAACTTGCTTGATGAACTTGTGTGTAGCGCTCATGAACTCATACTCCTGACAAAATAAATTTCTATTGGGCTTGATTGCCAGCGTGCGAATTCAATGCGTCCAATAGTGTCAGGAGATATATTGGCGCAAATTCTATCTAGGCGCAACTTCGATAAACGCGCGCGGAATCTGTGGGTCTCGCGCCAACGCGTTGCTCAACTGTTCACCATACTTGGCAAGCAAAGCTTGGTGCGCCACCATCTGTTCGGCATCAGCCAAGATGCGCGCACGTGCCTCAACTGCTTCACCCAACACCCGCCCTTCACGCGTGCAGGGCGCGACGGTGACGTTCGCATGCGCGCGCACGCGCTTCACTTTGCCCGCGGCCGCGCGACTCACAACATACAACTTGCCGTCATGCGCCGCAAACCACACAGGCGTTGGCACGGCGACGCCGCTCTTGCGAAACGTCGTCAACGTCATATAGTGGTGTCCATCCAGATTTGAGAAAGGTATCATCATCGTTAGTCGTTAGCCGTTAGTCGCTAGCGACGAGCGACTAGCGACTAATAACAAAAAACCCAGCGTCAAAGCTGGGTATATGAGCCTGCGAATAGACAACACGAAATGCCACGTCAGCGCACTACAGGCTCGTGGTCACAACAGAAGCAGACCTCAGCGAGGCTGCCGCCCGCCATCGCGGGGATAATCGAAACTTCGTCGGCGTCTTTGATGGGCGTCGCCGCGCCTTGCAGCGTGCGAATCTCTTCGCCGTTCACGAAGATATTGATGAAGCGTTTGATGTCGCCTGTTTCATCTACGAGACGGTCTTTCAAGCCCGGATACGCCTTGTCGAGCGCGTTCACAATATCCGCAATGGTGCTGGC
>CAZDYP010000017.1:0-3910 GCA_964509505.1 uncultured Anaerolineae bacterium
AGAGTGTGCGACTGCCGAGAATCAGGATATCTTTGCCAGTGGTTTGACGTTTCAGTTTAACAATATGCTTGTGAGCATCCGCGCGCTTTATGATACGGGTGCTGTTTTGCCATGGTTCTGTCTCATCAGGGGCTAGACTGTCGGAGATTACGACTTTGTCTATGGTATTAAGCAGACGTGAGACTTTCTGTTCGATAGGTGGTGCATTGGGATCGTCTGCTAGGTTCGGCCAGTATCCCTTAATTTGATCATACATAGTGCGTCCCAACAGCAGCGTATCGGCTGTGCGCAATCGCTTGGCATTATAGGTATCGAAAGCTTTCATCGGTCGGATATGTCTCAAAACGATATTCGAACAGATCCATGACATTTTTGCCAGGCCCCTCAAAATAGCCATCCAAAGATATGATGTTGCAGACAATTAATTTACGCACGACAGGACTCCTCACTTATAGCGTTATTGTGACCAGAATTAGCACAAAATTTACACTGCCGCCCAACTATTGATTAGACGGCATTCTGGCAGTCTAAGCGCGGCGCTTATTGCCGCATTTTTGCGGTATAAGATTCCCAGCCGGTTGCTTAGATTGCATTTTCTGGCGATATAAGCCCCTCAGTCGCTGGTTACTTAGACTGCGCCTTTCGCTGTTGCGGCGACAGTATAATTAGGTCAACAGGAAAATACAAATAATCACAACAGAATAACCCTTGCGAAGGTTCACCGCTACGCTGCCTTCGCAAGGGTAGATTATTCAGATGGGCTCTTAGCGCGTCACCAACGGCAAATACACTTTCAGACTACTCCCCGTCACCGTCACCATAGTCGTCGCGCTCTGCGAGTTCACGCTGTTCGTCGCCGTGACGGTGGCGGTGTATGTGCCAACAGCGGCGTAAGTGTGAGTGACGACAGCGCCGTTGGCGGTCGGCAAGTTGTCGCCGAAGTTCCAGGTGTACGTGACGTTAGTGCCTGCGGCAATCATCGCCGTCAACGTCGTCGCGTTGCCCAACACCGTCACGCTGCTGTTGCTCGCGCTCAAGCCGCTGATGGGTACGTCGTTCACTGTCGTCGTCACCGTTGCGCTGTTGTCGAGCAGATTCAGGTCAACCAACGCGCTCGTCGCCGTCGCATTGTTCACGGCTGCACCCAACGTCGTCGGCGCAGCCACGGTGAGCATGACCGACACGGTTACGCCATTGGCGATGCTGCCAAGATTGCACGTCACCAGCGTCGCGCCGCTGCAACTCCCCTGCGGCGTGCTGAATGAACTCAAAGTCGCGCCCGTTGGGAGCGCGTCAGTCAGCACGACGTTGGTCGCCGTCAACGGACCATTGTTCGCCAGTGAGAGTGTGTAGTAGAGCGTTGCGCCCGCCAACACAGGGTCAGGCGTAACGAATTTGCCGAGCGACAAATCAGCCAGCTGCGCCTCGTCGTAGCCGCTGTCGAAGCCGCTGCCGATGGGACGCGCATCGCCGTCAAAGTCTGTGGTGATGCTTACGTCGGCGCCCGCATTGATCGCCATTGAGCCAGAGCCGAGCCGATAGTTGCCGCTGGCGGGATGCACAAAAGCAGGCGTGCCCGTCACGCTGTTGCCGCCGCTCATAACAGCACCCAGCGTGTTGGCGGTGTTGCCAAAGAACAGGTTGTAATTTTCAAAGACCACGCCGCCCGCGTTGCTGATGCCAATGCCATGACTGACGATGACGGTGTTGGTGATGCCCACGTTGCCGCCCGCCACGTAGAGCGCCGCATCGCTGGTGACGGTGGGGCTGGCAATCGTCGTGTGCAAAATTTGCAGAGTCGTGCTGCTGTTCGCATACAATGCCGCGCCCTGTGTGGTCAGCGCAGTATTGCCTGCCAGCAGCGTATTGACGATGCGCCCACTCGCGCTTGAACTTTGATACACGCCGCCGCCCGCGTTGGCTGTGTTGTGTAAGAACTGCGTCGCCGTCACGTTCAACGTGGTATTCACGTAGAGCCCGCCCCCATTGCCAGTGACGCTGCGATTAGCCTGAAACAGTCCACCTTGCAATGTCGCCTGCGTGGGGGCATAAGCGCCGCCGCCGTCCGTTTGCGCGGTGTTGCTGAGAAATTGTGTGTCGCTGATCGTCAGTGCGCCGCTCGTGGCGTATAAGCCGCCGCCTTTGCCGTTGGTGCTGACGTTCTCTTGCAAGCTGCTGCCGCGCAAAATCGGCGCTAGCGCGCGTGCGCCGCCGCCGTCGGGCGCAGTGTTGCTGATGAGTTGCGTGTTGAGCAAGATGAGCTGGAATGTTTGCAAACCGCCGCCGCCCGACGCGCTGCGATTCCGTTGGAACACGCTGTCTTGCACCGTCGTGGTCGCCAGCGCATAGACGCCGCCGCCATAACCTGCGGCTGAGTTGCTGATGAATTGCGTTGCGCTGAGCGACACACTCCCATTGGCTACGGCAAGACCGCCGCCTGCGCCATTGCTGCTCACGTTGTTTTGGAACGCGCTGCCCGCCACAGTGGTGGCGCTGGTGACGTACGCGCCGCCGCCTAACATAACCGCCGTATTGCTGAGGAATTGTGTGGCTGTCGCTTGTAATGTGCCATCCACATAGAATCCACCGCCCTGACACGCGCTCTCTTGGCACTGATTACGCTCTAACGTAACGCCTTTGAGTATGCTGCTGCCCGAGGTGACGGCGACGCCCCCACCATGACCCAGCGCCGTGTTGCTGATAAATTGGGTGTCTGTCACGTTGAGTGTGGCATAGGCGCTACTCAACGCGCCGCCTTGACAAGCGCTGTTCGCGCAACGATTGTTCTGAAAGAGGCTGCGGTTCACCTGTGTGGCGCCGACCACCACCACAGCGCCTCCACCATAGAGCGCCGTGTTGCTGACAAAGCGCGTGCCAGAGATGGTCAACGTGCCTGATAAGGCTGGGATGCCATACAAGTACAAGCCGCCGCCAGAATCCCCCGTATTGTTTTGGAACAAGCCGCCATGAACCACGACCGGCTGAAATTGCGCGTAAACGCCGCCCCCCGCTCCGCTGACGGTGTTGCTTAGGACAGCGACGTTTGTGAGGGTCAAAGCGCCGATAGTGCTGATGCCTCCACCGTTGCCGCGTTGCACCGTCAAATCGGACAACGTGACGGGCACGCCGCCGATACTCAAGACCTTCGCCACGTTACCGCCATCCAGCGCCAACATATCCATCCCCGTGCCGACGATGGTCAGGCTATCGGTGATGGTTGGCAGAGCGCTGGAGAGCGCGATGACACATGGGCAACCCGACAGGCTGAAATTGATGACATCGGCGCCGGGGTTCACATTGGCGTCGAGGATGGCTTGGCGCAATGTCCCTGCCCCACTGTTGGCAGTGCTGGTGACGACAAACGTGCTCAACAGTGGACGCGGAACGGGCGCAGCCCAAGTCGCTGGTGCCTGTGATAAGCACAGCCACAACCCTCCCGCGCACAACCACGCGCTTAACAAACTGATGAAAACACGCGCCCTACGCAAAAATGGATTTTTCATAGTTCCCTCTCCTTGTCTGGGATTTCTCATGAGTCACTCAGCGCCCTGCTTCGCTTGACTGTCAGGAGGCAATTGAATTTGCGTTCGCAGAAACTCCATCAAACTTTCCAAATCCGCGAAGCCCTGTCGCTCGCCGCTGGGAATGTGTTCCAACACCATACGCCATTGGACGCCGCTCCCAGACTGTGCGCCCCACAGCCGTAGCACGTACGAAACATACACACGAGGTTGATTAGACATGGCTCAGTTCCGTTGCCATTCTCGCAGATAGGCGTCACCAAAACGTCAACAAAACGGCGAGCGGCGAATGGCGAATGGCAATTGGCGAATGGCGAATAGCGAATGGCAAATGGCGAATAGCCATCTGCCACAAGCTATCTGCTATCTGCCATAAGCCATCCGCCATC
>CAZDYP010000017.1:4010-12025 GCA_964509505.1 uncultured Anaerolineae bacterium
GCCATCCGCCATCCGCCATCTGCTATAATCTCCCCCATGCCTCGTCTTGTGCTTTCCACGCTGGGCGCATTCCAAGCCCTGCTCAACGGTCAGCCCATCACCAGCTTTCGTTCAGACCGCACCCGCGCGTTGCTGATCTATCTCATGGTCAACGCCGACCAACCACACACCCGCGACCATCTCATCGGCTTGCTCTGGCCCGACGAACCCGAAACCACTGCGCGCCACAATCTGCGCCAGGCGTTGCTCGTCCTCCGCAAGGCGCTAGACGACGACCATGCCCTGCCGTCACATTTGCGTATCACCACCGACGCCGTTCAGTTCAACGCGCAGAGCGACCATCTGCTGGATGTCGCGCAATACGAAGCGCTGCTCGCCGCCAATCGCACGCATCAACATCGCCGCGCCCAGACCTGTCGTGACTGCTTGGCGCGGTTGCGCGAGGCGACGACGTTGTATCGCGGTGATTTTCTCGCGCAGTTGTTTGTGGCGGATGGTCAGAACTTTGAGGAATGGACAGCGTTCAAACGCGAGGCGCTCAAGCGCACCATGTTGGACGCGCTCTACACGCTAGCCGCCGACCACGAGCGGCGTGGGGAGTATGAACAGGCACAGCAGTATGCGTCGCGTCAAGTGGCATTGGAGCCGTGGCGCGAGGAAGCCCATCGGCAATTGATGCGCGCGTTGGCTTTGAGTGGGCAACGCAGTGCCGCGCTCGCGCAATACGCGACGTGCCGGCGCTTGTTGGCAGAAGGCTTGCAAGTCGAACCCGAAGCCGAAACGCAGCGGCTTTACGCCGACGTGCGTGCTGGGCGATTAGCTAAACACGCAACGCCCATGCCCAATCCCACATTGCCTGCGCGGGCGCATACGCTGATTGGGCGCGAGGCTGACAGCGCGCGCATCAAGACATTGCTGTTCGCCAAACGCTTCGTCACGTTGGTTGGCGCGGGCGGCGTGGGCAAGACGAGCCTCGCGTGGCAAGTTGCCATGGATTTGCAGGATGATTTCGAGCATGGGGTCTGGTTCGTCTCATTGGAAGCGTTGCGCGATGCGAGTCTGGTCAGCAGCGTTATCGCGCACACGCTCGGCTTGACCGCACAGGAGCAACAGTCGTGGTCGGCGGCGCTCAAAGCGTTTCTGCGCAGCAAACAGACATTGCTCGTCTTGGACAATTTCGAGCAAGTCGCTGGCGCCGCGCCGTTCATCGGCGAATTGTTGGCGTACGCGCCGCGCCTCGAAGTGTTAGTGACCAGCCGTGAAGCCTTGCATGTGCAGGGCGAGCAAGTGTGCATGGTCGCGCCGTTGGCGTTGCCCACACTCGCGCATGGGCAAGTGTCTATGACGAACCTTGAGCAATCCGCTGCCGTGAGTCTGTTCGTGGAGCGTGTGCGCGCCTTCCGTCCCGACTTCGCGTTGACTCACGACCATGCGCGTGCGCTGGCAGACATCTGCATTCGCTTGGATGGTTTGCCTTTGGCGATTGAGCTGGCGGCGGCGCGCTGCAAAAGTCTATCGCCGCAGCAAATTGCCGAGCGACTCGACCAACGCTTGTCCTTGTTGACGCGCGGCACACAGTCTGCATTGCGTCAACAGACGCTTCGCGACACGCTCGATTGGAGCTATGAGTTGTTGTCGGAAGCGGAACAAACGCTGCTGCACTATTTGGCGGTGTTTGCGGGGGGTTGGACGCTCGCCGCCGCGGAAAAAGTGGCGAGCGATTCAGCACGCTCATCACCGTCCACATTGGATTTGCTAAGCCAATTGGTTGACAAGTCGCTGGTCATTGCCCAAGAGCAAGCAGGGCAAATGCGCTATCGGTTGTTGGAGACGATTCGTGAGTATGCGCTGGAGAAGTTGCAGACGAGCGGCGCGGCCGCCGACGCACAGCAACGCCATGCCACAGTGTATTGGGCGTTGGCGCGCGAGGCGCAAGCGCAGCTGCGAGGGCGCGAGCAAGCGCGGTGGCTCGAGCGGCTGGAGCGCGAACACGACAATTTGCGCGCGGCGTTGGGTTGGGTGATCGCGCAAACAGGGCTGACGTGCGATGCGCTGGCAGGCTTGCAGTTTGCGCTTACCTTGTCGTCGTTTTGGGAATGGCGCACGCATCTGGCTGAAGGACGCCAATGGTTGGAGCGGGCCTTGCAGGCGACGCCTGAGCGAGCTGAGACGCTGGTGTGGCGCGCGCGTGCGTTAGGTCAAGCGGGTCAATTGGCGAACTGGCAAGGCGACTATGTGAGCGCGCACCGTTTCAGTCAGGAGGGGTTGCGATTGGCGCGCGCGTGCGCCGATGCCGAGGGGCTACGCGCCACGCTGAGGCCCTTAGCGTTGGCGCTGGTCATGAGGGAGGAATTGTCTGCGGCGGAAAACGTGTATGACGAGCTGCTGGCGTTGGAGCGCGCGCACCAAGACCCACACGCTTTGGCGACGAGCCTCAGCTATCGGGCGGCGTTGGCGCTCCGGCAAAACGACATCGCGCAAACCATCGCGTGGCACGCAGAGGCGTTGGCGCTGGCGGAAAGCACAGA
Organism: uncultured Anaerolineae bacterium; assembly: GCA_964509505.1. Lineage (GTDB taxonomy): Bacteria > Chloroflexota > Anaerolineae > JACRMK01 > JACRMK01 > CAZDYP01. The sequence continues at coordinate 6,539 of CAZDYP010000017.1, forward strand.
AGATGAACGGTTGCTCGCGGTCGAGCTGGCGCGTTTGGGACAGCTCGCCTTGATGCAACAAAAGGGGGCGCAAGCCGCCGCCTATTTCGCGGAGAGCTTGCGCTATTGCCGGCGACTGGGCGATTCATTTTATCTCGGTCAGAATTTGCTGGGCATGGCTGGCGTGGCGCTGTTACGTCAGGATTATGCGCGCGCCGCGCAGCTCGCAGGCGCAGAGGAAGCGTTGAGTGAGTGGTTGGGCATGACACGCTTGCCGATGGCACAACAGCACTATGAGCAAGCCTTGAATCGCCTGCGCGCTCAGTATGATGCCGCCGCGTTAGCAGCGGCGTGGGCGCAAGGCAGGGCGATGACGCTGGAAGAAGCGGTGAGCTATGCGCTCGAAACATCGGGTTGAGATGGGATGAATGAGTCAGGCTACAGGATAAGAGGGGAGGGGAAACGGGGAGACGGGGGGAACGGGAAAACGGGGGAACGGGGAGCAGATTCTTCGAGAGTGATGGGGTGGAAAAAAACAAGCCTTGCGGGAGAGGGCAAGGCTTGTTGAAGTGGAAGGGTAACGTGGGCATCAGCCGCACGCGAAGCGCAGCGGAGCGCATCGGCTGCACGCGATGTTAGCCTGCGTCCTACTTATACTCTTGGGTGTTCTCATTTATCACTTGAAAGAACAGTTCTACTGCTGCTGGGTCGAAATGCTTCCCTGCCTGCGAGCGGATATATTCAAGCGCTTTGTCTTCCGGCCAGGCCGGCCGATACGGGCGGTCGGAACGAAGCGCGTCCCATACATTCACCACCGCAAACAGACGCGCCGCCAATGGGATTTGCTCGCCTTTCAGTCCGCGCGGATAGCCGGTACCGTCCCACTTCTCGTGGTGACAGTATGGAATGTCCAACGCTGGGTGCAAGTACGTAATCGGCGAAAGCATGTTATAAGCCAGCGTCGGATGTTGGCGCATGATAGCCCATTCTTCATCTGTGAGTTTGTCGGGTTTGAGCAATATGGCATCGGGAATGCCCATTTTGCCGATATCATGCAAAAGCGCCCCGCGCCGCACGTGCGTTAATTCCTCTTCGCGCATGCCAGCCGCGCCCGCCAGTTTCAAGGTCATATCCGCTACACGCAAGGTATGTCCCTCGGTTTCCTTATCGCGCAAGTCAAGCGCGCGCGACCAGCCTTCAATGGTGGCGTCGTAGGCCAGCGAGAGTTGGATGTTGGAACGCTGCAAACCCTCGAAGAGGCGGGCATTGTCTATGGCGATGGCTGCCTGATTCGCGAGGGTCTCGAGAAAACTCAGCCAGTCGTCGCTGTGCTCGAATGATGTGCGGTGAAAGGTCTCCAGCACGCCGAGCAATTGCCCTTTGGCGATAAGCGGCGTGACCGCGTAGGATACCAGCCCATCGCCGGCCAGCAGCGGCAGGCGGACAAAGGGCGGCTCGCACTGTGCAATGTCAGCAACGGCGATAGTGCGCCGTTCGAGCGCGGCAAAGCCCGCCTGTCCTTCGCCCAGACGCAAGCGTGAGCGTTCATAGCCATGACCGCGGAAACCGCGACCGGCGGCGTATTCCAGCGTCAGCGCATGTGGGTTGAACAGCAAGATCCCAGCCGCATCCGCTCCCAGCGACGCGAGCATTTGCTCCAGCAGAACGTTGAGCGTGATTTGTGGATCGAATACCGACGTGATGGCGCGCTCAATGGTCTGCAATGCCTGGAGTTGCTGCACGCGGCGCAGCGCCTCATCATGCAGGCGCAGGCGGTGCAGGGTGGTGCCGGCGATTTCCGCCAGCGCTTCCAGCGCTTTTACCTCTGCTGCTGTCATCTGACGCGGCACGCGCACCGAGACGAACATCACGCCGATGACGACTGCGGCGGCGTGGATGGGAACACATGCCCCGCCCCAACCGGGCGGGATGCGTTCGCGTACCGACGCGCGGGCGAGCGGATCGCTGGCGAATTCGATTGAGACATGCGTCTGACCACTGGAAAAGACTGTTCCGGCAATGCCTTCGCCGGGCTGGATAGGCGACTCAGCGAGTTCGCGAAACCAACCGCGCGCGGCGGCGGTGCGTAATTCGCCGCGTGCCGGTTCATTCAGCCAGATGATGCCGGCCTCGGACTGAAGAGCGGCAAGTGTTTCATCGAGCAGGACGGGCAGGGCTTCTTCAGTGCTTTGCGCGGCGCGCAGCGCGGTCGAGACTTTGTGCACGGCTTCCAGTTCATTAGCGCGGCGGCGGATTTCTTCTTCTACCTGCTTGCGCTCGGTGATGTCGCGGTTGACTGCCACCACGCCGGTTGGATTGCCGGCACCGTCGCGGATGAAGGAGACGGACGCGAGGATGGGGATCGGCGTGCCGTCCTTGCGCCTTTGGATGACCTCGCCTTTCCACACCCCTTCGGTCAGGAATTGCTGTACTACCTGCTCGCGGTCGTCATTGGGATATTCCGTGCGGAGTGCCTCGTTCACTGTTTTGCCGATGACCTCTGCCTCATGCCAGCCGTACATGCTCTCGGCGGCGCGGTTCCAGGTGCGGATGACGAAATCCAGGTCGGTGGAGATGATAGCATCAGAGACGTTGGCGAGGAGATCGGCTTGATAGCGGATCCTCTCTTCAGCGTGTTTGATGCGCAGCAGCGCCTGCACTCGCGCCAGCAGTTCGCGGTTGCTGATGGGGCGGACGATATAATCATCAGCCCCGGTTTCCAATCCGTCGGAGCGGTCATCGCCGTAGGTTTTTATGGCCGACACTAACACCACAAACACGCGCGCGGTGGCTGGGTCGGCTTTCAGGCGGCGGCAGACTTCGATGCCGTCTATGTCGGGCAGCACGCGATCGAGCAGCGCCAGGTCGGGCAGCGCTGCGGCTGCCAGCCGCAGGCCCTCCGCGCCATCGGCGGCGGCGCTAACCTCGTACCCGGCGGCTTCCAGTGTCAGCCGGGTGGCTTTCAGGATGACGCTGTCGTCATCTACTAGCAAAATTTTCGCGGGATGACTCATGCTATGTTCTCCGGCGGCTGGAGCGGGAGGGCGACGAAAAAGGTTGTCCCTTTCCCTAACTCACTTTCCAGCCAAATTTTTCCGCCATGTCTGGTCACAATCTGCCGAGAAATCGTCAGCCCCAGACCGGTGCTCTTTTCGCCCCCCGTTTTGTTCGATTGTTTTCTTGCAAAGGGATCGAACAAGCGACTGATGTCGTCCGGCGCAATGCCGACGCCGTGATCTTGAACTTCGATGAGCGCTTCGTCATCTGCATGCCGCGTCCGCAGCGCCACACTCGATCCCGGGTACGAATGTTCGATGGCGTTGGAGAGCAGGTTGATGAGCGCCTGCTGAATCTTCTGACCGTCCATGATAAGTCTCGGCAGCGCCGGATCCTGCGTGACAATAATCTCGATGTCTTTCTTCCTGGCCTTGACGCCGACCAGAATCATCACCTGTTCCACAATATCCGGCAGGTTGACGACCTCGAGGTTCAAGCGCAAGCGGCCAGATTCGATGAGGGCGACGCTGAGAAAGTCATCAATGAGCTGTCTCATAAACTCGCTGGCAGCAAGCACATGCTGCAAGTACTCCCTTTGTTCCGCCGACAGCACAGCTGCCGCATCTTCCAACAAGGTGTCGCTGAAGGACATGATGAGATGCAGTGGATTGTGCAGGTCATGGGCAGCCATCCCCAGAAATTGGTTCTTGAGCGCGTTCAGCCGCTCCAGTTCGGCGTTTTTCTTAGCCAGTTCGCGCTGCATGGCGACCAGTTCGTTGTTGAGGCGGCTAATTTCGTCATAAAGCCCGGCCTCGCGTTCAGCGCGGTCAGCCTGGGTCTTTTCTTTGCTGATGGCGCGCAGCAGGTTGGTGTGCTCGTTGCTCATGTGCAGTAGATCTTCATAGAGCCGGGCCGCTAATTTTTTGTTGGCAGCGCCCACAATGAGCATCTGTTCCTCTATCTGCCCACCGGAGAAATGCAGAAGCACTGGGCCGTCGGGCAGGGTTACATTCAACTCCCAGTCAAAGACCGCGCCGGTCTCTTTTATCGTCGCCAGAAAATTCATCGCCTTGATGCGGCTGGTGTAATCCACTAACCGGAGGAACAGCCGGCCGGGAAGGGCATCGGGCAAGCGCAGGTCATTGCGCAGCACGCGCAAAATCATGCCGGCGGCATCGCTCAACAGCGCCAGGCCACGTTCTGGCGTCTCATTCATACGATGAGACTTTCTGCGACAGAGATGGCATCTTGGGCATTGGGGGCATAGCCGTCCGCGCCAACGCTACGCCATAGCTCCGGGGCGATATTAAGGGGATATCCGCCGACCATCACTTGCACCTTCAATCCGCTCTGGCGCGCGGCAGCAATGAGTTCGCGCACACGCTCGATGTGGAAGGTCATCGTGGCCGAGACCGCCAGGATATCGGCTCGGCGTTCGTCCACCGCGCGCAGGACACTGTCGGTGGGCATGTTGGCACCCAGGAAGTAGGTGTCCCATCCGTCCATCTCAAAGAAATCGGCTACCATGCGCGCGCCAATCTCGTGCAGTTCCCCGCCGACGCAGGTCGCTACTAGGCGCGGGCCTTTTTTGGCGGCGGCAAAAATGGCTGGATACAATTGGGACATCACCATCTGCGTGGCGGCGGTGCAGTAATGCTCTTGCGCTACGCTGATTTGGTTGGTTTGCCACAGGCGACCCAGTTCGTGCTGGGTGCGCTGGAAAACACGCAGGTAAATGTCCTTGATCGGTGCGCCCTGTTCCACTGCCTGCAAAATCATGCGGCTGGCGGCCAGGCGGTCGCCAACCAGGAGCGCCTCCAGATAAGCGCGCGCCAGATGGTCAAGGGGCGCATCACCGTCCAGGTAACTCGGCAGGCTGACCGGCGCGCCGGACAGACTCTGGAGGCCGGTCTCGAGGACAGCCAGCGCCGGAATCCGCGCCTCCTCCGTCAGATGGGTGGCTAACACCTGGCGCGTACATTCCAGTGTCGTCGGCAAAACAGTGTCCGTGAAGTGCAGTCCGGTGAACAACACTTTCACCCAGGCCAGGTAGGCGCTGAACAGCGCCGGATCGCTGGCATCTACTGCCTCAGCCAGGTAATCCAGGTGGTAGGCGGCGTCGCGCACGCTTTTGGCGCGGCCGAGATCACCGAAGGGCTGCCAGACTTCCAGCTGCTGGGCGTACTGGCGCTCTACGATTGCCTCAGCCAGCGCGGTGCGTTGGCGGCGGATAGCCTGGGCGCACTCTCGTTTGAGGTGATGATTTTCGTTCATGGTTGGTTTATCTCCCTTGAAAATAGACGCATTGCCTGGTGCAGCTTTAGCAAAGAGATTTTCTCATTCGGCGATGAAATTCCATGCCAAGCCTGCGCCGCCTTGCATGGCGTAAGTTGCGGTCGGAATACAGAGGGCACTCGACTCGGCAATCGGTTTGCTCAGGAGGTCAACCAAAGGTAGGTCGGATTGCCAATCGGACTTAGGTCGGATTGCCAATCGGACTTAGGTCGGATT
>CAZDYP010000017.1:12125-42224 GCA_964509505.1 uncultured Anaerolineae bacterium
GGTCGGATTGCCAATCGGACTTAGGTCGGATTGCCAATCGGACTTAGGTCGGATTAGCAATCCGACTTACGATTTCTTGCTCCAAAAGGTAGGTCGGATTGCCAATCGGACTGTAGGTCGGATTGCCAATCCGACTTACGATTTCTTGCTCCAAAAGGTAGGTCGGATTGCTAATCCGACTTACGACTTCTTGCTCCGAAAGGTAGGTCGGATTGCCAATCGGACTTAGGTCGGATTGCCAATCGGACTTACGGGTAGCGCGGGTTGTTGCTTGTCATTTCTGGTGAGACCGCCGAAGTTCCTTACGAGCGTTCCACGTCTCGACGACGGCTGGAATCACCGAAATAACGACGATGGCGATGATGACCAACTCAAAGTTGGCTTGCACGATGGGGATGTTACCAAAAAAGTAACCCAAGATGCAGAAGGTCGCCACCCAGACGATGCCGCCAATGATGTTCCAACGAACAAAGAATCCATAAGACATTTGACTGACGCCTGCGACAAAGGGCGCAAAGGTGCGGATGATGGGAACAAAGCGCGCTAAGAAAATGGCGCGCCCACCATGCTTCTCGAAAAAGCGATGCGTGCGTTCCATATATTCTTTCTTGAGCCATTTGACTTCGCCGCTGTACGCTTTGGCGCCCACGCGATACCCAATCCAATAGTTGACCGTGTCGCCGATGATGGCCGCCGCCGTCAGCAAAACGAAGAGCCACCAGATATTGAGTGACCCGCGAGCGGCGAAGGTTGCCGCCGCAAAGATGAGCGAATCGCCGGGCAAGAAAGGCGTCACGACCATGCCTGTTTCCAAGAAGACAATCAGAAACAACAACGCCAGCGTCCACTCGCCATATTGCGCGATGATATCGTTTAGGTAATCATCTACATGTAAAACAAAGTTGATGAATTCTAGGATGATGTTCAAGCGTTTCTCCGTAACGATCGAATTTGCCCACTAATTTCCCGCACTTCCCCGCATTGCTCCTACTACCAACGCCTCTACCACCTCGCCCTTCGCAAAATCGCCGCGCCCCGCAGGCAAGACCAGCAACACATTCGCGCCGATGAGCGAGAGCAACCGCCCCGACCCTTGCGCGCCCGTCGTCGTCGCCATATATTGTCCATCGTGATACGTTGCCATCGCGCGCTGAAATTCGGTGCGCTCTACGTCGTGTTGCACGTCATGCGCAAGCGTGACCTTGATGCGTGGGCGCATCACGTCACGCTGCCCTGCCATTTGCAACAACGCGGGGCGCACGAACAACTCAAATGAGACGAGTGATGACACGGGAAAGCCAGGCAACGCAAACATCGGCTTGCCATTCACGGTGACAAACGTCAACGGTTTGCCGGGCTTCATGCACACGCGCCCGAAATGCACCGTGCCACGCGCTTCGAGCAACGGCTTCACCAAATCGAGCTTGCCCATTGAGACGCCGCCCGACGAGATGACCGCATCGCTTTGCGCGAACGCCGCGTCGAGCTTTGCTGCGACCTCAGCCGCATTGTCGCGCGCAATGCCGAGCGAGATGGGCTCTGCGCCTGCGTTGCGCGTCGCCGCCAGCAGCGCGAAGCGATTGCTGTCGCGGATTTTGCCCGGCGCAAGCGGCGCATCTACTTCAATTAGTTCATCACCTGTCGAGAACACGGCGACGCGTGGGCGTGGATGCGCCAGCACTACGGCTTTGCCAACTGTCGCCAGCAAGCCCAATTCTGCAGGTCCAAGCAGTGTGCCAGCGCGCAAGACAACCTCACCTGCTTGAATGTCTTGTCCAATCGGACGGATGCCTTCGCCTGCTGTTGGCAAATGACGCATGACAACTTTGCCAGCGCGTTCTTCGGCGACCTCAACCATCACAATCGCATCGGTGCCATCGGGCACCGGTGCGCCTGTCATAATGCGAATCGCGGTGCCAGCCTCCACGCGCAAGCCTGAGAGGTTGCCTGCCAGCTGTTCGCCTAGATACACGCGCGGCGCCATACCATCAGCAATGCGAATCGCAAAGCCATCCACGCCTGCCGATGGAAAGGGCGGCATTGCCTCCTGCGCGACTATATCCTCAGCTAACACCAAGCCTTGCGCGTCAAGCAGTGACACCTGCACCGGCGCTAACGGTTGCGCATGAGCTAGAACGAGACGTTGCGCCTCGTCCACAGAAAGCATCGGGTATTTAGATTCGGTCATGGTAATCAAGTAATCGAATGGTCAGTTGGTCGTATAGTTGTATGGTCACTGAATCGTGTGTGCGTATGAGGCACATCATCCGTTGACCAACTGACCACACGACTAGCAACTCAGCGACCAAGCGGTTCAGCGCTCGCGCAACTATTCAACGAAATACGCGCGGCACGCTTCATCTATCCACTCTTTGCTCAACGCAGGCTCAGTGCGGCGTGCGCGCGCCATGTCGCCGAGGATTTGCGCGAGAGCTTGTGGATGCGAGGCGCGCAGGGGTTGTTGGGGTTTGACGTAATACTCTTGTAGCAGATGCGCTAGGATGACGTCGTCGTAGGGAAGCTTGTATTGCGCGCACGCGCGTTTGAACAGTTCGCGATATTCGGCGAAATTGGGGTCGGGCAGCGCAATTTTGTAACGGATGCGACGCAAGAGCGCGTCGTCGGCAATGTCGCTCAATGAGAGGTTCGTAGCAAAAATGAGGAACACATCGAAGGGGAAAACGAGGGTATGCCCCGAATGCGAGATAAGCGTGTCCACGCGCCGCTCCAACGGCGTCAGCCACCGATTGAGCAAGTCGCGCGCGCGCATCTGTTGACGCCCCACGTCGTCAATCACCAACACGCCGCCATTTGCCTTCAATTGCAATGGCGCGCTATGCGCTTTCGTTGCAGCGTCGTAAGCGAGTTCGAGGCTGAACCACGAGAGTTCACTGCCCACGATAATCGTCGGGCGATATACGAATGCCCAGCGTTTATCGTAACGCTTTGCCGCGCGCAAAGCTGCCGTGCGTCGCAAGTCGTTGCTGGCGATTTCGACAAAGACGCGATGATAGGATGGGTCGAACACTTTGATGATGTGTCCATCCGCCCACAACGCATACGGCACGTAGATTGTACCTGTATATAACCCCGCAATGGCTTGCGCGAGCGCCGTCTTGCCGTTGCCCGACGCGCCATACAAAAACAGGGCATGGGCAGCATTGACCGCCGCTGTGATGCGCGACACGACATCCCCACTCAATACCAAATCGCTTAACTTGTGTCGCACCGCCTCCTCATGAATGGTCACGCTGGCGAGCGCTTGCAACTGCACTGCTTGTTGATACATCGTCAACGGCACGGGGGCATAGCCGCTGTAATGATTCTGCTCTAGCGCTTCGCGCGCGCGCCTCTGTCCCTCGTCGGTCAGCGCCCAGGCGTTTGGCGGTGTGTTGCGCGCTTCGATGAAACGCTCACGGCGCAACGACTCAAGTAAGGCCTCGACGACATTACTTAACGGCAACCCCAGCTCGTCAGCCAACTCGGCGCTCGTTGCCGCTGCGCGCATGTACAAATTTTTGAGCAGCAGCTCGGAAAGGCACACCGCGTCAAGCCCCGTCTCGGTGAGGGACTTTGGCTCGGCGGGGACGAATGGTTCTTCAAGATAAGAAACGATTTTGGTTGCGGCGTCTTTGAGCATCAGTAGCCAGTAGTCAGTAGCCAGTAGTCAGTAATCAGTAGTCAGTAGCCAGTAGTCAGTAATCAGTAGTCAGTAGTCAGCTCAGGTATCTAGCTACTGACTACTGGCTACTGACTACTGATAAGTCACGAGTTGTGGTCGTGTTTTGCGGAGAATTGCGTCGGCGTTGATGACGCATTGCTTCACGTCGCGCCGTGAGGGAATCTCGTACATCACTTCGAGTAGTGCATCCTCGATAATGGTGCGTAAGCCGCGCGCGCCGGTCTTCAACTTCAGCGCCTCGCTGGCGACGGTTTTCAACGCCTCTTCAGTAAATACCAACTCAACTTTATCAAGGTTGAACAATTTTTGATATTGCTTGATGAGCGCGTTCTTGGGCTGCGTGAGAATTTCTATGAGCATGGCTTCGTTCAACGGCTCGACGCTGACGGTGATGGGCAAGCGTCCGACGAGTTCAGGAATAATCCCATAGGCGACGAGGTCATCGGCGGCGACTTGTTGCAACAGGTCGGTCTCCGAGCGTGTCTGGCGCGCGCGCTCATCGGCATTGAGAAAGCCGACGGTGCGCTTGCCACCGATACGTTCGTTCACGATGTCGGCGAGCCCCTGAAACGCGCCGCCGCATACGAACAAGATGTTCGACGTATCGAGCTCGATCATTTCTTGTCGCGCGCTCTTGCGACCTTGCGGCGCGATGTGCGCGAGCGTGCCTTCGACGATTTTGAGCAAACCTTGTTGCACGCCCTCGCCCGAAATGTCGCGCGTGCTCGAAAGCTGTTCGCCTGTCTTGCGCGCGATTTTATCAATCTCGTCAATATAGACGATGCCACGTTCGGCGCGCCGCAAATTGTTGTCAGCCGCTTGAATCAGGCGCAGCAAAATGTTCTCGACATCTTCGCCGACGTAACCTGCTTCGGTCAGCGTCGTCGCGTCGGCGATGGCGAACGGCACATCCAGAATGCGCGCGAGCGTCTGCGCTAACAAGGTCTTGCCGCAGCCGGTGGGGCCGATGAGCAAGATGTTAGACTTTTGCAGCTCGACCTCGTCGGTGCGCGCGTGCCCCAAGCTCACACGCTTGTAATGGTTATAAACCGCGACCGACAAGACTTTTTTCGCGTGTTCTTGCCCAACGACGTGCTGATTCAGCTGCCGATAGATTTCTTTGGGCGGCGGAATGCGCGTCCAATTGACCGGCTCAAGGCTCTCGGAATTCTTTTGACGTTGCAACAACTCGCGGCACAAGTCAACACATTCATCGCAAATATAGACTTCGCCAGGGCCTGAGATGAGTTTGTTGACTTGATCGTGTTCACGTCCGCAGAACGAGCAACGCGAGGTCGTCTCGCTGGGTTTGCGTGTGTACATAAGGCAAGCAAAGGAACGGCTATGATTTCTTCTCGCCGTCTTTCGACGTTTCTTTATACAACACTTGATCGGCTAACCCATAATCTACGGCGCCTTGCGCATCGAGGAAGAAGTCGCGGTCGGTGTCTTGCGCGATTTTATCCAACAATTGCCCTGTGCATTCCGCCAGGAACGAGTTGATTTTTTCGCGCAAGCGCAGAATTTCTTTGGCATGGATGGCGATGTCGGTTGCTTGCCCTTCTGCGCCGCCGAGCGGTTGGTGCATGTGAATCGTCGCGTTGGGCAACGTGTAACGTTTGCCCTTCGTGCCAGCCGCCAACACCACCGTGCCGAAGCTCGCCGTGAACCCCACCGCCGTCGTCGAAATCGGCGCGCGAATCAAGCGCATGGTGTCAATGATCGCCATGCCTGCATAGACCGAACCGCCTGGCGAATGAATGAACATTTGAATCTCGCGCTCAGGGTCTTCACGATCCAAAAATAACAACTGCGCCACGATCGCATTGGCCACTTGATCGTTAATCGGCGTGCCTAAAAAGATGATGCGCTCTTTCAACAACATCGAGTAAATATCCATCGCGCGCTCGCCGCGCCCGGTGTTTTCGATGACATAAGGTATGACGTTTTGAAAGTCCATACACTCTCCTCACTTTGTGGTGAACAGTGACCAGTCACTGGGCTTGCCACTGTTCACTGATCCCTGTTCACTGTTTACTTCTACGCACTGGCTACCAATACCTGTTGCGCGGGTTGCGCTGTCACATCGCTCGGCAACAACACGCCTTCGCCTTTGACAATGGCAATCAGTTTGTCCAACGCTTTTTGCTGCGCCAAACGCAACGCAATCGAGAGCCTCGCATCGTCCTTTGCGTACATCTGCCGCACTTGGTCTTGCAAATCGGTTGGGTAGAGTTCCACTTCCTCGCCAATCGCTTCGTCTAAATCTTCCTCCGCGACCTTGATCCCTTCGCGTTGGGCAAGATTGTAGAGAAACAAGGACTGCTTCAACCGCGCTTCGGCGCCGGGACGCAGTTGAGCGCGCAAGGCTGCCACCGAGGTTTGGTTCATCTGCAACCAGCGCTCGAACTCGAAACCTTCGTTCTGTACGTTCTGCATCATCCCCTCGAGCTCGTGCATCACTTCATGCTCTACCATTGCATCGGGCATCTCAATCGTCGCGCCATCAATCGCTTTCTGCAACGCCTCACTGCCAAAGCGCGTCTCCTCACGGTTTTTCGCGCTCTCTTCAAGGTTCTGGCGAACCTGAGCGCGCAGCTCGTCAAGCGTCTCGTGGTCGCCCGCAATTTTGGCGAGCTCATCGTCCAACGGCGGCAGCTCTATCTCGCGCACGTCATGGACAGTGACCACGCACTTGAGAATCTTATCCGCAAGGTCGGCGTTGCCAAAATCGGCGGGGATGGACAAATCAAACGTGCGCGTCTCGCCCGCATTCATACCGACCACTTGCTCGCTGAAGCCCGGCGCAAAATCTCGCTCGCCTGTCACAACCTCGCGCTCGAGGTCTTTGCGCTCAAACCACACTTTGTCTGTGGTCTCCGCCTTCACATCTATACGAACCGCATTGCCCATCTCCACCGCATGATCCACGGGGATATGTGTGGCATGGTGTCTGCGAATGTCTTCAATCGCTTTGTTGACCTGCTCATCGGTCACAGGGTCGAGCGGTTTGGCTTCAATACGCAAGGCGCGATAGTTACCCAAGTCAATCTGGGGTTGTGTGACAATCGTGTATTTGAGTTTCAACGGCTCGCTTTGCGCGACTTCGAGTTGCGGCTCGTTGTACAGCTTGAGGCCCCGTTGCTCGGTGATTTCTTTCAACATTTCATTGCCCAATGTTTCGACTGCTTTGCTCAAGACATTCTCTTTGCCCAGTGTGTTGACGACAATGTGATACGGCGCTTTGCCTGCGCGAAAGCCGGGGATACGCACTTGGCGCGCGAGCTGCGCCGCCGCCTGTTTCAGCGCGCTGTCCACACGCTCCTTCTCGACTTCGACCTGCACAGATAATAAGCAGGGACCAATTTTTTCCTCAGTCAAATTTAACAACGTCAGGTTCCTTTCCACGCGGAATTATAACACAACCTAGAAAACCGCGCGGGTTTCCAAAACCGGCGCGGTTTAGTGCCTTTAACGCAAAACGTGAAACGACGAAGCGTTTCACGTTTTCAGCAACCACCATGCCGAGGGAGGGACTTGAACCCACACGCGGTTGCCCGCACAGACTCCTAAGGCCTGCGTGTCTGCCAATTTCACCACCTCGGCGCGTTACAGTGATGTAAAAACGGATGGGATTATCCATCCGTTTGTTAGGGGAGTGGGCCATGGAGGACTTGAACCTCCAGCCGCATCATTAAGAGTGATTTGCTCTGCCAATTGAGCTAATGGCCCAAGATTAAGTTCACTTTATTTTACCACATCCCACCTAGACCGTCGCGCGTCACGCCTTTTTGCGGTAATTCTCTCATGGCAATTCGCGCGCCTCATTTCACACTTTTGCATTTCTTGGTAAATCCGATTCCAACTGTTCCAGTGAACTCTTTCCGCTACGCGCCTCACTTGCTCGTCTTTGTGAGATTGATACCAAGCGTTTCGCGCAGCTGAACCGCTCACGCGCAAAGCGACGGGCTATGCGCCCGTCGGCAAAAATTATAACACGGTTCGAGAGCGCGACCAAATCGCGCGCGCGCACCCCGGTCATTTTGTGAATCGCACAGCCTCAATTATAATATGAGTCGTATGAGCCGTTAGCTCAGCTGGCAGAGCGTCTGCCTTTTAAGCAGAATGTCACAGGTTCGATCCCTGTACGGCTCAATTCCAAACCCTAAAGGTTTTCAAAAACCTTTAGGGTTTGTTTTTCAGGATTACCCCATCCGGTCCACCCTCACCTCCTTCGGCAAGCCCAACACCCGCTCGCCGATGATGTTTTTCTGAATCTCCGACGAGCCCGCCGCAATGGTCGGTCCACGCGCGCGCAAGAAGTCTATGCCCCACCCCAGTCCTTGTCGCCCAAAGTCGCCTGTCACGCCCAGCTCCTTGAGCGCTTCGGGCATCCCCGCCAAGATACCGCCATACGGGCCCAAAATGTCCATCATCCATTCGTGATACCGTTTGTCAAACTCGCTATACACCAGCTTGTCAATCGAGGATTCGGGGCCGGGGCGTTGCCCTTTCTCCAGGCGTGACAACGTCCGCAAGCCCACGTAGCGCATCACTTCGAGCTCGACCGCCGCCCGTCCCAACTTCTGGCGCACCAATGGATCATCATACGCTGTGCGCTCATTGTGCTTGAGACTTTTGGCGACTTCGATCAACCGTGACAACGACATCCGTTGCGCCGTCGCGCGATCCAGTGTGCGCGCGCCGCGCTCGTAGCCTAGCGTCGTCTGCGCGATTTGCCAACCTTGATGGAGCGGACCGACGAGATGCTCTTTCTCGACGCGCGCGTTCGTCAAGAAGACTTCGCAAAATTCCAACGCGCCTGTGATTTGCTTGAGTGGACGCACGACCACGCCCGCTTGGCGCATGTTGATCAGAAAGCACGAGATACCTTGATGCTTCGCCGCTTTGGGGTCTGTGCGCGCCAGCAACAACCCCCAATCGGCAATGTCGCCATAGCTCGTCCACACCTTCTGCCCGTTCACTGCGTAATGGTCGCCTGTGTCTTCCGCGCGCGTCCGCAACGCTGCAAGATCAGAACCCGCATTCGGTTCGGAGTAGAGCTGACACCACAGCTCTTCAGCCGTCAACAGTTTCTTGAGGAAGCGTTCTTTCTGCGCGGGTGTGCCGTGATGGATCAATGTCGGGCCAATGAGCAAGAGGCCGACGCCATTGAGTGCAACGGGCGCATGAGCGCGCGTCATCTCATCCGACACAATCGCCTGCTCGATGGGGCGCGCAGCTTGTCCACCATAGGCGCGGGGCCAGCCCATACCAATGAAGCCAGCCTCGTACATTTGACGATGCCAAGCCTTGCGCTCTGCCAACGTCGTCAATGGTTGCTTGGGCGTATGCGCTGCGAACCATTGACGCACACGCTCGCGGAACGCCACATCTTCAAGCGTGAAGTTGAGATCCATACATCCTCCTTGCGCGCGATTATACGCCAACGCAACGCGCACGACAAGCATTTTCGTGCTTGGGTGGTTACGAGTAAAATGGGCGCAAAACAAGTGTCAAGTGTTAGGTGTCAAGTGCCAAGTGTCAGGTGTCACGTATCAAGTGACTTGCGAGACTGGATTTGACACCTGACACTTGATACGTGACACTTCAATTTTTATAGAGATACAAGATGCAATTCCCCTCAATGCGTGTTGACCATCAAATCGCGTTTGTGACGGGCGCGGGATCGGGCTTGGGGCAAGCGATTGCCATTGGGCTCGCGCACGCAGGCGCCGATGTCGCCATCACCGAGTTGCCCGGCAAAGAAGCAGCGGCGCAAGAGACGGTGAAAGCGATCGAGGCTGTGGGGCGACGCGCGCTCGTCGTGCCGCTCGACGTGACGAAGATTCCGATGATACACGCAGCCGTGAGCCAAACGCTCGCGCACTTCGGGCGCATTGACATCCTCGTGAACAACGCGGGCATCAATATTCCCAAGTGGGCGGTGGACGTCACCGAAGAGGATTGGGACAAGATACTCGACATCAATTTGAAGGGCGTCTTCTTCACCGCGCAAGCCGTCGCCAAGCAAGCGCTGATTCCACAGAACGGCGGCAAGATCATCAACATGGCGTCGCAGAACGGCGTCATCGGTTACACCTATCGTGCTGCGTATTGTTCGAGCAAGGCGGGCGTCGTGAACCTGACGCGTGTGTTGGCGATTGAATGGGCGAAGCATCACATCAACGTCAATGCCATCGGACCCACGTTCATCGAGACGCCGCTCACGCGCCCAATGTTCGAGAACAAAGAGTTTTACAACGAGGTCGTGAGCCGCATCCCGCTTGGTCGCATTGGGCAGCCCGAAGACATCGTGGGCGCAGTCGTCTATCTCGCCAGCCCCGCCGCGAACCTTGTGACGGGGCATACGTTGTTGGTGGATGGGGGATGGACGGCGTGGTAATAAAGATTGACACGGCGAAGTCGTGACACACTGAAGGGAAGCACATGCAACCAATCATTGACCAACTTCACCAACTCTCCGAAATGAAAGCCGCCGCCGATGCGTTGCGGCTTGAATACGAAGCGCGGCGCGCAGAGATCATGAAACCTGTGCAAGACGAGCTCGCCGCCTTGGAGCTCGAATTTGCGCCTTTGCAGGACACGCTCACGCAAAACATCGCGGAGCTCGAACTTGCCGTCAAACAAGCGGTGCTGCAACATGGCACGAGCGTGAGGGGCGACCGTTTGCAAGCGGTGTTCACGCGCGGGCGTGTGACGTGGGACACGAAAAACCTCGACTTGTATGCGCGCACGCATCCTGAAGTGTTGCGCTTCCGCAAGGTCGGCACGCCCAGCGTGAGCGTGCGCGCCGTGCAAACAGGCGGCGCACGCGCGAACACAGGCGAAGCAGATGAGCTCGAATTGTGAAAGCTTGATGGTAGTAACCAAACAATTAAAGAAGATAGCATCCTGAGCGTGTCGAAGGCTGCGAGCGATTGGGACAATCCGCATGGTTCGACCAGCTGTTCAGAAACTTGATTCTGATTGTCACTGCGAGCGAAGCGAAGCAGTCCCCTGCACGCGAGGGAGATGGGGCCGCAGCAGCGGCCGCGAAAAGCTCACTTGAAGCAGTCCCCTGCACGCGAGGGAGATGGGAGTGAGGCTAAATTCATTCGAGCGTATCTGGAAGCAGTCCCCTGCACGCGAGGGAGATGGTATAACGATGGGAATTTGCGCGGTTGGCTAAAAAGCAGTCCCCTGCACGCGAGGGAGATGGCAGGGGAATTGCCTTCGGACGCCTACGTGCTCAAGCAGTCCCCTGCACGCGAGGGAGATGGTATAACGATGGGAATTTGCGCGGTTGGCTAAAAAGCAGTCCCCTGCACGCGAGGGAGATGGATACTGACGAATCACGCCGCTCACGGGCAGCGCAGCAGTCCCCTGCACGCGAGGGAGATGGTCAAGGGAATTGCAAACTACTTCGGGGTCGAAAAGCAGTCCCCTGCACGCGAGGGAGATGGCTTCGCAAACTACGCTCGCCATGACAGACAGTGTAAGTTTCTGACAACACGCACGCCGCCGCGCGACTTGGAGATCTCACCATGCGGATTGGTGCGCTTTGCATCACTTACCTCACGATTACTACCAGATTGATGCGCCATGCTTCACCATGAATTGCTTTTGCATATCAAGCTCGCGCCGCCGCGCTTGCGTCGTCGCACGTTGCGGCGCACCACATTGACAGCGAAACTGCATGAGGCGTTGGATTATCGTTTGACGTTGCTGCAAGCAGGCACGGGCTATGGCAAAAGCACCGCGCTTGCGGCATTGGCGGAGGGTGCGACGCCGTTGTGTTGGCTCAGCCTCGCCGCCGAAGAAGCAGACCCGCAGCGGTTTCTCTCGTATCTCATCGCCGCGTTTCGTGTGCGCTTGCCCGCGTTGTCGGCTGCGCCATCCGCCATCTTGCAAGAAATCAGCCACAACGGCAGCGGCGCGTGGTCGCAGGCGCTCGATGCGCTCGTCAACGCGCTGCTGGAATGCCTCGTGCAACCGACGTTGTTGGTGCTAGACGATTATCATTTCGTCGCGCACGCCCCCGAAGTCAACGCCCTCGTCGAGCGCTTCCTCATCCATCTGCCACCTCACTTGCACGTCGTCATCGCCTCGCGTCAACCGTTTGTCGTTCCCTCGCTCGTCACGTGGCGAGCCAAAGGCGACGTGTTGGAACTGGGTCGTGAGGCGCTCGCGTTCCGCCCTGCCGAAATCGAGACGTTGTTCCGCGAGACGTATGGCATGTCGTTGTCGGCGGACACGGCAGCGCTGTTGGCGGATAAGACTGAAGGCTGGCCCATTGCGTTGCAGTTGATTTGGCAAGACGTGCGCCACGACACCACGCAACCTATCGCGCACGTATTACAACATGGCCCCGCCTCGCTCAACGCGTTGTTCGATTACCTCGCGCGCGACGTGCTAGAACGCCAACCGCCCAGCGTCGCACAGTTTTTGCGCGCGACGGCGGTGTTGCGCGAGCTGACGCCTGAAGCTTGCAATGCGGTCACCGCGTCATCGGATAGCGCGACCATGCTTGAACATTTGCACAACCACGATTTGTTCGTCGTCGCATTGGGCGAGCGACATTATCGCTATCATCATCTCTTCCATGATTTTCTCCGCGCGCAGCTCAACTTGAATCCAGACGAGGCGCACACCTTGCATCGGCGCGCCGCCGAATTTTTCCAGAGTCGTCACCAGACC
Organism: uncultured Anaerolineae bacterium; assembly: GCA_964509505.1. Taxonomy (GTDB): domain Bacteria; phylum Chloroflexota; class Anaerolineae; order JACRMK01; family JACRMK01; genus CAZDYP01. Next base: position 24,508 of record CAZDYP010000017.1, read on the forward strand.
GAGGAAGCCATCTATCACTGGTTATCCGCGCACGATTTCGCGCCAGCAGCAGAGGCCATCGAAGCCGAGGGTGAGACGACGCTGCGCGCAGGGCGTCTCGATACGCTGGCGACGTGGATTGATGCGTTGCCGCCCGCGATTGTGGCAGAGCATCCGTTGTTGCAAGCGTATTTAGGCGATGTCTATCGGCTGCGCAGCCGTTTCGACGAAGCCTTGAATTGGTATGTGGAAGCGGAACGCACGTGGCGCGCGCGCAATGACCCATCGGGCATTAGCCGCGCCTTGCGTGGACAAGCGACGATTTATCTTGATACGGTGCGCCCCGCACAAGCCGAAAGTTTGTTGGAAGAGGCGCTGCGGTTGAATGACCGCATGAGCGACCGGGCGGCGCGGGCGCGTTTGTTGGAGCTGCTCGCCGAGAACAAGCTCAACATGGGCAAACCGCACGAAGCCGAAGCATTGCGGCGTGAGGCGCGCACGTTGCGTGAAGAAGGTCCGAGCGAAGACGTGTTGGGCGTGCGGGTCAAACTACGCACAGGACGTTTGGACGAAGCGCAACACATTCTCGCAGCGTGGGTCGAGAGCGAACGGCGCAACGCGGAACAAGGACAAACGCATCCGCCTCGCGCGCATCGTGAGACAGTGTTGCTGCTCTCGCTCATTCAATCGTTTCGCGGCGAGGCGGAGCGCGCGTTCACATTAGCGCAAGAAGGGATGGCGCTGGGCGAGCGCTTAGGTTCGCCCTTCGTGACGGCGGTGGGGCGCGTGCGGCTGGGACATGCGTGGCAGTTGCGCTGCGCCGATGGTCGCGCAATGACCGCGCCTCCACGTTACGCCGATGCGATTCAATGCTATCAAGCGGCGATTGTGCTGGGCGACAAATTGGCGGTGCGACGCACACGCGCGGAGGCGATGTGGGGCTTGACGCGCGCTTATGGGTTCACAGGTGACCTGGTGACCGCGCAACAAGCCGCCACCGAAGGCGCAGAGATTGGGCGCTGGGCGGGCGACCCGTGGATCGTTGCGCTCATCGAAACGGCGCTAGGCGCGAGTCTTGTCTTGGCGGAGCGTGAGGCTGACGCGCTGGAGGTGTTGTCGCGCGCGTGGTCGGCGTTTCGTGATTGCGGCGACAGTTTCGGACGCGCGGCGACACGGTTGTGGTTGAGCCTCGCGTGCTTCAAGCTCAAACAGACCGAACGCTTTTTGTCGTGCATCGAGGAACTGTTGACGTTGTGCGAGACGCACGGTTACGAGTTCTTGTTCAAGTCGCCCACCTTGCTCGGTCCGCCCGACCCACGTTGCTTTGCGCCAGCGCTGTTGATGGCGCGCGCGCAGCATCGTCAAAGCGCTTATGTGAAGCGTCTCCTTGCCGAATTAGGTCTGTCCCAGCTCAAAGCTCATGCAGGCTATTCATTGCGCGTGCAGACGTTGGGCGCGTTTCGCGTGTGGCGCGGCACGAGCGAAGTGAGTGGACGCGAATGGCAACGCGACAAAGCACGTCAGCTGTTTCAATTGCTGTTGACGCAGCGCGGGCGTTGGTTGCAACGCGATGAAATCATCGAGATGTTGTGGCCCCAGCTCGCGCCCGAGGCGGCGCAACGCGATTTCAAAGTTGCGCTCAATGCGTTGAACAAGGCGCTAGAACCTACGCGTCCCCCTGACGCGCCTTTCGCATTCATTACACGCGACGGCGCGGCGTATCGGCTGCCCCCCGACGCCGATGTGTGGTTGGATTGCGTCGCGTTTGAGCGCGCGTGCGAATCGGGCTTGAGCGCCCATGCGCACGACGAAGCCATCAGTCATTTGCAAGCTGCCATGCGTTGGTATCAAGGCGATTACTTGCCCGAGGCGCTGTATGACGATTGGGCGAGCGCCGAGCGAGAACGGTTATTGTCGCTATATTTGCGCGCGGCAGACAGGCTGGCGGGTTTGTTGCTTGAGCGGCAGCAGTACGATGAGAGCATCAACATTTGTCAGGCGATTCTGGCGCGTGATGCGTGTTGGGAACATGCTTACAGTTTGCTCATGCAAATTTATGCGCGACAGGGCAACCGCGCGCAGGCGCTGCGCATCTATCAGCGTTGCGTGACGACGCTCCGTGAACAGCTGACCGTCGAGCCGTCGCCTGCGACAATGGTGGTGTATGAGCAGATTAGCATGACAGATAGATTGGCTTGACGTTCAGCGCTAGCAAGCAAAAAGGGTTGTGATCTCCCAACAGCCTTCAGTAGGGAAGATGATCCGACTGGATTGAAAGCTATTGTCGCCATACCTGTCTGGAATCCACCTTGACGGTCCGTTGCGCGCAGGACCGTAGCGCAGAATTCATCGTGGTCAAAACCGCCTCGGCGCAAAATTGACAAAATTGCACTACATTATCGCGCCACTATCCTCTGTTGTAACTGGCTTGTAACTCCCCCTTGCTATACTTCGGCGTGTGAATTCCAATTCCTTTGAAAGGATATGGGTATGCCCTTTGCCGTCGTCAACGACGTTCAACTCTATTACGAATTACGCGAAGCACACTCGACCGATGCGCCCACCGTTGTTTTCATCAACGGTATTTTTCAAGACACAACCAGCTGGGCGCTGACGGTACGCGATGTCGCCTCAGCCTTCCGCACGCTCGTCTATGATTGTCGCGGGCAAGGGCAATCAGACAAACCACAAGCGGGCCCCTACACGCCTGAGCTGCACGCGCGCGACCTCGCCGCTTTGCTGGATGCGTTGCAGATTGAACGCGCGCATTTCGTGGGTCTCAGCAATGGCGGACTGGTGTTGATGCACTTTGCCAGGCTGTGCCCATCACGGCTGCATCGGCTGGTGTTGGTGGATACGTTTTCGCATCTGGACGTGGTGCAACAAGCGATGCTGCATTCATGGCGCGCGGCGTTGGAGGCGGGCGGCAGCGCGTTGCGGTTCACGGTGTCGTTGCCATGGACATGGAGCGCCGATTTTCTCGCACAGAATTACGACACGATCATGGCGCTGCGCGAGAAAGCCGCACAGGCGCCCACACATTCCAGCATTCATCTGGTGGACGGCGCGCTCACCCACGACGCCCGCGCCTGGTTGGGCGACATTCGCGCGCCCACGCTGGTTGTGCAAGGCACCGAAGACAAAATGCTGTCCATCGAAAAGGCGCACGCCTTACAGCAAGCCATCCCCAACGCGCAACTGCATCTCATCGCAGGCGCGGGACACGCCGCTTGGTTGGAAAAAGCGGCGGAGTTCAATCAAGTGCTGTTGGAATTTCTGAAACGTGAAGAGTGAACGTCACGATGTAGGGCAAGCTTTTAACTTGCCCCTAGGGACAAGTTGCAAACTTGTCCTACACAGACCATCATCATCTAAACAGGAGGAGAATCTATGAAAAAAATTTTGTTCAGTTGCTGGTTGTTCGTCGCATGGTTCATTGTTGCGTGTAGTCCAGCTGCTACGCCGACAGCGGCGCCTGCACTGACGACGGCGCCTGCCGCGCAACCCACGGCGACGCGCCCCCCTGCGCCACCTGCAACCGCCACGACGGCACCCGCCGCCACGCCCACACGCGCAGCAGCCGCCACAACCGCGCCCGCAGCGGGCTCCATCAAAATCGGTTTACTGAGCGACCAATCGGGCGGCCTCGCCATCTACGGACCCATGTTGGAGCGCGGCTTCGCGCTCGGTCTTGAGTATGCCACCGGTAGTAAGATGGAAGTTGCGGGCAAGAAGCTCGAAGTCATCGTCAAAGACACGGCGAGCAAACCAGAAACAGGCACGCAACTCGCGCGTGAGCTCATCGAGAAAGACGGCGTGAAGATTCTCGTCGGCGTGCCGTCGTCGGCGGTGGCGCTCGCCGTCGCAGGCGTCGCCAAAGAGAACAAGGTCGTCTATATCGCGGAGCCTGCTGCCTCGCCCGACATCACGGGCGCGCAGTTCAACGAATACACCTTCCGCACCAGCCGCACCTCGATTCAAGATGCGCTGACGATGGGCGCGGCGCTGACGGGACTCGGCAAGAAATTCATTCAGATTGCGCCCGACTATGCGTTTGGGCGCGGCTCGGCGCAAGGCTTTCATACGGTTGTCAAAGCGGCAGGCGGGCAGTTCGTCGTCAATGACAACGACAAAGATTTCGGCGCGGTCTATGCGCCCCAAGATACGACTGACTTCACGCCCTACCTCAACAAAATTCTCGATGCAAAAGCGGATGTGTTGATTGTGACGTGGGCAGGCACAGGCTTCGTGCCGTTGTTCCAACAAATGCAACAGCTGGGCGTGTTCAAGAGCATGGTCGTCGCGACGGGCATGGGCGACAACCAAACGCTCAAAGCAGGCTATGCGACGGCGACAGGTTCGGTGGGCGTGAGCGTCTATCATTACACGCTGCCGAAGAACAAGGTGAACGATTGGTTGGTCGAGCAGCATCAAAAGAAGTACAATACGCCGCCCGACTTGTTCACGGCAGGCGGATTCGCCGCTGCGCAGATGGTGGTCGAAGGTTTGAAAAAGACGAATGGCGATGTCGCCGCCGCGAGTCTCATCAAAGCGTTTGAAGGCTTATCATTCGAGACGCCGAAAGGCACGTTCACGATTCGCCCCGAAGATCACGTCGCGTTGCAACCGCTGTACCTCGTGAAGCTCGTCAACGTTACCGATGCCCAATTCAAATTCTTCGAGCTCGTCAAAGAGTTCAAAGGCACGGAGACCGCGCCGCCATGCGCCGCGCCGAAGGAACTCAATCGTTGCAAGTAAGAAAAAATAGCGTCAAGTGTCAGGCGTCAAGTGTCATGCGGACCGTGACGCCTGACACTTGCCACGTGGCACTTTGAACTCATGGTCATCCTCGAGACCCACTCGCTCACCAAAGACTTCGGCGCGTTGCGCGCCGTAAACGATGTGAGCATCCGCGTTGAGACGGGGGCGTTGCATTCCATCATCGGACCGAACGGTGCGGGCAAGACGACGTTGTTCAACCTCATCGGCGGCAACCTCAAGCCGACGAGCGGGCGCGTGACGTACAAAGGGCGTGACCTCACGCCCTTGCCGTTGCATCGCATCGCGCGCCTCGGCATCGGGCGCTCATTCCAAATCACCAACCTCTTTCCCAATCTGACCGCGTTAGAGAACGTACGCCTCGCCGCGCAAGCGCAAGGACACGACAACTTCAAGCTGTGGACGCATGCCACATCGCACACGCCTTACGAAGAGCGAGCGATGCGCGCGCTCGCGCAAGTCGGACTCGCGGCGAAGGCGCATACGCTCGCGACGATGTTGCCGCACGGCGACAAGCGCAAGCTCGAATTGGCGATTTTGCTCGCGCCCAACCCCGAGCTGTTGTTGCTCGACGAACCGACCGCAGGCATGGCTTCCGAACAAGTGCCTGAATTGATGAACGTGATTCAACAAGTGCGCGCGCAAGGCGGCAAGACGATTATCCTCGTCGAACACAACATGAATGTCGTGATGAACGTCTCTGACCGTATCACCGTCATGCATCAAGGGCGCGTGTTGGCGGAAGGCACACCGAAGGAGATTGCGGCGAATGAGACCGTGCAGAGGGCGTATTTGGGAAAGCTGTATGAATTGAGGTGATTCTCATGCCCACCATCCACACTAACGGCATCAACCTTTACTACGAAACCACAGGCGCAGGACAACCGCTCGTGTTCATCCACGGTCTCGGTTCAAGCACCCGCGATTGGGAGCTGCAAGTCGCGGAGTTCGCCAAACAGTATCAAGTCATCACGTTTGACTTGCGCGGTCATGGGCGCACCGAGAAGCCCGCGGGTCCGTACAGCATGGCGATGTTCGCGGCGGATACAGCGAGCCTGCTGAAGGCGTTGACCCTTGAGGCGGCGCACATCGTCGGCTTGTCGTTGGGCGGCGGCGTCGCGTTTCAGCTTGCGGTGGATGCGCCCGACTTGGTCAAGACGTTGACCATCGTGAACAGCGCGCCCGAATTGGTTTTGCGTTCATTCAAAGACAGATTGGCCATCTGGCAACGGTTGCTCATCGTGCGATTGATGGGCATGAAGAAGATGGGCGAGGTCTTAGCGCCGAGACTTTTCCCCAAGTCAGAACACAAAGCGATTCGCCAGCTGTTCGTTGAGCGTTGGGCGGAGAACGATCAACGCGCGTATCTGAATGCGTTGCGCGCGCTGATTGGTTGGAGCGTGACCGAACGGCTTGGCGCGATTCGTTGCCCCACGCTCGTCATCGCCGCCGACCAAGATTACACGCCCGTGTCACATAAGGAGGCGTATGTGGCGAAAATTCCCAGCGCGCAGCTCGTCGTCATTGCCGACTCGCGCCACGCCACACCCATCGAACAACCACAAAAATTCAACGCGACGCTGATGGAGTTTCTGGCGAAGCACGGCTAATTCCTTGCGGAAGACAATGCGAAAAGATGTAATCGCCAAGAAGCGCAGCACGCGAAGGCATCTCAATTTTTTCTTCTTCGCGTGCTTCGCCTCTTCGCGGTGAAAATATGTCAAACATTCTCGAAGTTCAAAACATCCACACCTTCATCGGTCAATTCCACATCCTCGAAGGCATCTCGCTCAACGTGCCAGAGGGCAGCATCACCGTCTTGTTAGGGCGCAACGGCGCGGGCAAAACGACGACGCTGCGTTCCATTCTCGGCTTGACGCCGCCGCGCACAGGCGAGGTACGCTTCATGGGCGAGCCGATTCACGGTCACCGCACCTTCGACATCGCTGCGCGCGGCATCGGGTATGTGCCTGAGCATCGCGCCATCTTCCGCGATTTGACCGTCGCCGAAAACTTGCAGATTGCGGAACGAGGCACAGGCGACCTCGCGCGCAAGAGCGAGCTCATCTTCACGTTGTTTCCCGACTTGAAGCGCTTGATCAAACTGCGCGGCAATCAGTTGTCAGGCGGGCAACAACAGATGCTCGCCGTCGCGCGCGCGCTCGTGCCCGATAATCGCCTCTTGCTGATTGACGAACCGAGCGAAGGACTCGCGCCCGTCATCATCGAGCAGTTGATGGCCGCCATCAAACAACTCTCCGCTAACACGACGGTGTTGTTGGTCGAGCAGAACTTCATCATGGCAGCGCAGCTCGCCGACCGCTACACCATCATTGACGATGGGCGCGTCGCGCAGCATGGCTTGATGAAGGACTTGGTGAATGACACGGCGACGATTCAAAAGTATTTGGGAGCCGCTTAACTCGAACAGACCGCACAGGCGCGCTACGCGAAAACTTGTGAGGTCTCGCACCTTTCGCTCGTTCACTATGGCTACCTGGTTTCGTAACAACCGCTCGCTGATTGCCACCAGCGCAATTCTTCTAGGCATCTTCGCGTTGGCGGCGAGTAATATGCAACCGCGTGTGTTGGTTTCGGTGTTGCTCAGCGGCCTCACACTCGGCGCGCTCTACTTCATGGTCACGGCGGGGCTGTCGCTCATCTTCGGCTTGATGGACGTGCTGAACTTCGCGCACGGCGTCTTCTTCATGCTGGGCGCGTATGCGGGCTATACACTCTACACCAGTGCGTTTCTCAGTTCACTCTCGACGGATGCGCGCTTCGTACTCGCACTCATCTTTGGCGCGCTCGTCGGCGCGGGCATGGGCGCATTGATGGAATATGGTTTGATTCGCCCGCTCTACTCACGTCCGATCTATCAAGTCTTGCTCACGCTCGGTCTGGTGTTCGTCGGCGACCAATTCGTGAAGCTCGTGTGGGGACCGAGTGGCTTCTTCATGGAGATTCCCTCGCTGTTCAATGGGCAAGGCAGAGAGTGTCCTTCCGACAATCTCATCGCGTGGTTCAGCGATCATTGCGCCTCGATTATGATCATGGGACGCGGCTTCCCCTCGTATCGCTTGTTTCTCATCGCGCTTGGCGTCGCTATGCTCATCGTGATGGGGTTGCTCCTAACGCGCACTCGCATCGGCATGATCATCCGCGCGGGCGTGCAGGATGCGGAGATGGTTGAGGCATTGGGCATTAACGTGCGGCGTGTGTTCACGGGCGTGTTCGCATTGGGCGCGGGACTCGCGGCGTTGGGCGGGGTCGCTGCCGCGCCGATGATTGGCGTCAACCCCGCCATCGGTCAAGAGTTTTTGCTGCAAGGCTTCATCTCGGTGGTGATTGGCGGCATGGGCAGCCTGTCGGGTGCAGCCATTGGTTCGTTGCTCGTCGGACTTGCGCGCGCCTTTGGCGACAACCTCGTATTGAGCGGCATTCAGTTGCCGTGGATGGAGCAAGCCCTCACCGCCTCGCCCGCCATCGCGCGCGCCAGCACCGTGTTGATTATGGCTTTGGTGTTGCTACTCAAGCCATCGGGCATTTTGGGAAAGAAGGAATGGTGAGAGGGGAGATAAGAAGAAATCACCACAGCGCCCTTTCTCCTACTTTCCCCTTATCTCCCTTGACCATGAACAAACATCTCCCTGCTTTCCTCACCCTCGGTATCCTCATCGTCTTGCCTTTCGCTGTCGCGCTCGTCACAGGCGAGTCCATCAGCGCAGGCGCGCCGCGTTTCTGGCAAGGCATGTTGATTCAAGTGTTCATCTATGCCATCTACGCGCTGAGTTACGATTTGCTCTTTGGTTACACGGGCGTCCTGTCGTTTGGTCATGCGATGTTCTTTGGCACGGGCGCGTACGCGACGGGCATGTTGCTCAAACACGCCAAGCTCGACCTCGCCACAACGCTCGTCATCGTCATCGTCATCGCCGTCGCACAGAGTCTCGTCGTCGGCTTCTTGTCGTTGCGCGTGAAAGGCGTTTACTTTGCGATGGTCACACTCGCCTTCGCGCAGCTCTTCTTCATCCTCAGCGAAGCGACGGACTTCCGCCAATGGACAGGCGCAGAAGACGGCTTGCACGGCATCCCCGTGCCTACGTTCATCAGCCCCACCGAAGAACGCTTGCGCTTCTACTACATCGCGCTGGCGTTTTGTCTCATCGTCTATCTCGTCGTGCGTCGCGTTGTGGACTCGCCGACGGGGCGCGTGATGATTGCCGTGCGCGAGAACGAAGCGCGCGCGCAAACCATCGGCTACAACACCTTCGCCTACAAACTTGTCGCGTTGTGCATTGCAGGCATTTGCGCGACATTGGCAGGAGCGTTGCATTTGCTCTTCAACCTCAGTGCGACCAGCAACTTGCTCAGCGCAGATATGACCATCAACGCGCTCTTGATGACGATTATCGGCGGCGCAGGCACGCTCAGCGGTCCGATGCTTGGCGCAGGCGTCTATCAACTGTTGGGCTATTGGCTCAACACACAATTCGGGCCCCGCTGGCCCCTCAGTCTCGGCGTCGTGTTCGTGCTCTTGGTATTGTTCCTGCCCTATGGCATCGTCGGCACGTGGCGCGCGCGCTCAGTGCGCCTCACACAAGGCTGGCGCGCGCGCTGGGCGCGTTTCAAATAAAACTCAGCGCGCTTTCAATTTTCCATGCTGCGTCTTGCGTTTTCCATTTCACTCATGTCACGCAAACGTGCGTCGGCGCGGAGCGGGTGACGTTGGAGAACGCCGCCTTCTCACCGCATTCCGTCACGCACGATTTCTAAACACCAGCGTTTCCGTTTTTGTTTTCCGCTTGCCATTTTTCGTTTCTGGTTTTGTCTTTCACGCTTCCGACGATTTGGCGTCTAAGCCGCTTTGCGAGAGAATATAGCCATGTCCAGCGCTTCACTCCGCACATTGGATGCTACTCGTTGGGAATGGCTGCCGCGCCAATCCGACGACCATTTCTATTTGCGCCGTTGGCGCTACGTCCCTGTCAACTACGCGCGCGGCATGGAAACCGATGACAGTTGGCACGTTGACCATTACGAAATCACACTCGGCGTGGATGCGACCGTTCAGCTCTTTGAGTGCGCCGCCCAGCGGCTCTTGCGCTATCGTTTTTATCCAACCGATTTGATCGAGCCGACCAGCGACTTCGCTCAACAAGAGCGCGCCCTGCAATTGGGCGACCGTCTGGTGCAACGCATTCATGTGCTGCGTTTGGGCGCGCTGCGCCTACTCGATTTTTTATCGGCGAATGAAATCAGCGAAGTGATTGACGAACCGCGCCGCAAAGGTTTCGCCTATGTGACCACGCGCGGTCACAGCGAGGTGGGCGAATGGGCGGCGCATGTTCTCTGGCACGATGATGATACCGTGTCATTGATCGTTCATGCCATCTCCAAATTCTCCGACACGCTTTCTCCTTTATTGCGCTCCCCTGCGCGTCGCTTCCAGTTATACGCACATCAACAAGGTCTCGCCGCTTTCAAACGCGCGGTGACGAAAACGAGCGAGACTCGTTGACACCCCCTCACCCTTCTGTTAAGATTGGCGCACTGCAGGCTTCACAGGGTTTGCTGAAGGCTAAGAAACGTGAATGCGGGATAAGCCACCGCGAAGGCAATGCGCGCGCAACGCCGCGCCCAGCCGACCGCCGTCGGCTGGAACTGAACCCGCGCCGGCGGGTTTCGCAGTGAGTCGGCGTGATGTTCCATCGCCCGCCACCTTATCCCGCATTGACGTTAAGAAATTAATTCGAGCAGGGCGCCGACAACGGACAAGGCAACGGACTAACGGACATTCAACGTGATAGTCAGTTTGTCCGTTGTTAGACGATACCGTTGAGGTTAATGGAAAGCCACGGACTAACGGACATTCAACGTGATAGTCAGTTTGTCCGTTGTTAGACGATACCGTTGAGGTTAATGGAAAGCCACGGACTAATGGACATTCAACGTGATAGTCAGTTTGTCCGTTGAGTCGTTCGCTGTCGCCGTTGATCATGCTTGGATTATTTTTGAAATTTCATGGGCTCTGTGAAATCTGCCTGTACACTTAACCGAAACTGGACTGCATTCGACTAAACATGGAATCGTTTGGATCGCCTGAACAAATTCGTCGCGCAGCGATATTGTTGGGTGTGGCGTTGCTGCTTTGCGCTATCCCTTGTGTGGGTGTTGGATGGTTGGTTTGGTATTTGCAACCGCCGCAATTCACGCCGACTCCCACAGCCACGCCTCGCCCATTGAATACCGCCACCCGTCTGCCCACTGAGACGCCGACTCCAATCCCTACACATACACCCACTGCCAGCGCCACGCGGAGCGCAACTCCTTCCGCGACCTCCACACCATTGCCAACCGCCACCGCGAGCGTCACCGCGACGCCCGTACCAACAGCGACCAGCACACCCACTGCGACGCCGCGCCCAACCTTCACGCCGACGCCACGCCCACCGACGGCAACCGCTACGCCCATCGCCAGTCCAACCCATACGCCAACACCAACACCCTTGCCCACCGATACCGCAACGCCTGAACCGCCGCCGCCGCCACCGACAAAAACATACACACCGGGACCGCCGCCTACACCCACGAACACGCCCATCCCATCAGCCACACCGACACGCAAACCAACGCCAACATCAACCACTAAACCTTGAGGCGCAGCCGTGATTGATCCCTATCGCCAAGAAAAATTTTCGCTGTTCCAATTCTTAACAACCTTGCCGGGTATCCTCGTCATTCCCATCAGTTTTTGCTACTGCTTGGGCTGCATCGCAGCGGTCATTCGTTGGCAAACCCTCCCACCCACACCCACACCGCCTATATCCGCGCTTACCCTTACGACCACCGTGACGTTTGCAGCCGCGACGCCGCAGCCAACAGCCACACGGACGCCGACACGCACACCCACCCGTGCGCCCATCACCTCGCCCACACCCACGCTAGAACACACGCCCACGCAAGCGCCCTTGCCGCCAACGGCGACGCGCACGCCGACGCGCACACCAACGCTGACACCAGCACTTGCCACACCCACATTGACGCGCACACCACAACTAACGATGACGACACAACCGACGTTGACGCCTGTTTTAACTTCAACCCTCATGCACACCCCGACCGCCACACCGACGATCAAAGCGACGCCGACGAACACAGGTGTTCCGCCGACGCCGACACATACCGTGACTCCTGCGCCCACAACGACCAGAACGGCAACACCCATTGCAACCGTAACCACTACACCATTACCGACGCCAACGCGCACCCCATCACCTACACTGCCTCCGACGTTGACGCCCACTCGCACACCTACCTCACCAGCGACGGCGACGCCTCGCCCATCTGCCACACCATGAACACCCTGTATATCGTCGGCACTCCCATCGGCAATTTAGAGGACATCACGTTGCGCGCCTTGCGCGTGCTGAAACAAGTCGGACTCATCGCCGCCGAAGACACTCGTAAGACACGCCTCTTGCTTGATCATTTTGATATTCGCACGCCGCTCACTAGCTATTTTGAACACAATAAGCTCAACAAGCTGGATGACATTTTCAATGAGTTGCAACAACATGATGTCGCGCTGGTCTCCGAAGCGGGGATGCCCGGTCTCTCCGACCCCGGCTATGAGCTGATTCGAGACGCGTTGGCGCGTGGCGTCGAGGTCGTCGTCATTCCCGGCGTCTCAGCCGTGATCAGCGCATTGGTTGTGTCGGGCTTGCCCACTGACCAATTTGTGTTCGTCGGTTTCTTGCCACGCAAGAGCGGTGAGCGCAAAAAATGGTTGATGGCGCTGGCGGCAGAACGGCGCACGCTCATTGCCTACGAAGCGCCGCATCGCATCGCTGAAAGTTTGCGCGATGTTTTGAGTGTTTGGGGTAATCGTCCTATTGCCATCGCGCGCGAGTTGACGAAGTCGCACGAAGAAATGTTTCGCGGCACGGTGAACGAAGCCCACACCCATTTCACGACGCACGAACCACGCGGCGAATTCACGCTTGTCATCGGCGGCGCGCCAGCGCCTGCAACGTGGGATGAAACACAAGTGCGCGCCGCACTGGAACATTTAACGCACACTGGTTTATCGCGCCAAGCCGCCATCAAGCAGGTCGCGCAACAGGCAGGCTGGGCAAAACGCGAGGTGTATGCGGTGTGGGTGAAGGAAGTAGCCAGTCGTCAGTAGCCAGCAGTTGGAGTTCTAGCGCCAGTTCGGAGTTGTGAATTTGGAACTTCAAACGGGCGCTGGAACTCCAACACCCCACTCCAACTCGTAACTCCAACTGGAATGCTTATGTCACTCGATAGGAATTTTTATCCGCTCAAACTGGAGCCTATCGTCAAAGACAAAATTTGGGGCGGGCGCAATCTGGAGCGCGTCGTCGGCAAGACGCTGCCGCCAGACCTGCCGATTGGCGAGACGTGGGAAGCGTGGGATGGCTGTCATATTGCCAATGGCATATACACCGGACGCATTTTGCGCGATGTCTTTGCCGCAGACCCGTGTGGTATGGGGGGCATGAAGACCATGCCACGCGAAGGGCTGCCGTTGCTCTTCAAATTCATTGACGCACACGCCGACTTGTCGTTGCAAGTGCATCCCAACGATGCAGGCGCGCAACGTCTCGAAAACTATCCGCTCGGCAAGACCGAAGCGTGGTACATTCTGGACGCCGAGCCCGACGCGCAAGTAGCGCATGGCTTCAAGCGCGATGTGACACGCGCGCAATGGGAAGCGGCGTTGCGTGATGGGACGTTGAACGAGTGGGTGGCATGGACGCTCGCGCGCAAAGGCGATGTGTTCTTCGTGCCTGCGGGTTTGCTGCACGCGATTGGCAAAGGCTGTGTGCTAGCCGAGATTCAAGAAAATTCTGACATCACGTATCGTGTGCATGATTGGGGGCGCACCTCACGCGAACTGCATCTCAACAAGGCAACTCAAGTGACAACGTTCAAGCGCACGACTACACACACGATTCCCTCGCTTACCATCCAGCATGACGCATACACGCAGCGTGTTCTCGTCGCGTGTCGCCACTTCACCTTCGAGCGACTCGACATACATGGACGTTGCGAGACGTTGACGACCAACAACAAATTTCAAATTCTCTCTTGCATCACAGGTGAAGGCGAGTTATTGTTCAACACAACGCAAAGCGTGCCTATCAAAACAGGCGACACCTTCCTCTTACCCGCGCGGCTTGGCAACTACGGCGTCGTACCGACGCATGAGTGCCAACTGCTACGCAGTTACATCCCTGACGTGCGCGCCGATGTCATCATGCCCTTGCGCGCGGCGGGGCATGACGATGCGAGCATTGCGAAATTGGGAGGCGAGTGGGCGGAGGCGAACGATGTATGGCAAAGGATGAAGGATGAAGGATGAAATCTCTCTTCACTCTCACGCACGCTTCGCGCGTTTCACGTTTCGCGCCATTTGCCATTCGCTATGCGCCACTCGCTCTTCTGTTCCTCCTCCCCTTCCTCTTCTTCTGGCGTCTCTTCGCGCCGAATCCGCTCGACCGTCTGTGGTTGCCCGCAGGCGACCTCACCTTGCAATACTACCCGCTGCGTGTCTTCGCCGCGCGTGCCCTCGCCAACGGCAACTTGCCCTTGTGGAATCCACACATGTACGCGGGACAACCCGCGCTCGCGGACTCACAGATGGCGGTGCTGTATCCCATCAACTTGTTGACGGCGCTCGCGCTCGCCGCATTGGACAGACCCTTCACCTTCGGCATCCTCCAACTGCAAATCGTCCTTCACTATTCGCTCGCCGCCGTCTTCACTTATCTGTTTGCCCATCGCCTCACTCACAAAACATTCGCCGCGTTCTGCGCCGCACTCGTCTTCACCTTTGGCGGCTACCTCATTTCCTACCCCGCGCAACAACCGACGATTCTCGCTAGCGCCGTGTGGCTGCCGTTGGTGTTGTGGTGTCTTGACCATGCTACAACGAAAGACCCAAAGGGTTTTGAAAACCCTTTGGATCTGAGAGACATCTGGTGGCTTGCCTGTGCGGGCGCGGCGATGGCGATGAGCATTTTCGCAGGACACCCGCAAACATTTACTTATGTGCTTTACACGGCGCTTGGATATTGGATGTTTAGATATTGGCTATTCAGATATTGGATAGTGGATAGTGGATATTTGCCCCCCAAACTCCAATCTCTAATATCCACTATCCAATGCCTGATCGTGTTCGTCGCCTTCGCTCTCAGCCTCTCCGCCGCACAGCTCCTGCCCACGCTCGAATTCACGCGCTACTCCACCCGCGCCCAACTTGGCTATCCCTTCACGTCGGGCGGCTTCGCGCTACACGAACTCGTGACCATCCTCATTCCTGGCTACTTCGGCGGCTCGCCGCTCTATGTCGGCATCATCCCCCTACTGCTAGCGCTTTACGCCATCCTCGCAAATAAAATTCCCAATCCCCAATCCCCAATCCCAACGTCGAGCGCCCAACCCTCGCCCTTCAACCCCCAACCGCCAATCACCAATGCTAAAGCGCCGCTTCGCTGTTACCAATTACCAATTACTTTTTGGCTTGCCCTCGCCCTCATCGCCCTGTTCCTTTCGCTCGGCGATTCATCATTTCTCTATTCGCTTTTTTACCTGTTCGCGCCGGGCTTCGCGCAAATCCGCAATCAGGAGCGCGCGGCGTTGTTGTGGTCGTTTGCATTGGCGATGTTGGCGGCAATCGGCGCAGCGCGTTTGGCATTGCTCTCAGGCAAATTGCGCCGCGTGATCTTTGAATGCGGACAAACTTTTTTGCGCTGGGCAATGGTTACAACCATCGCGCTCGTTGCGCTCGCCTATCTCGGCGCATTGGCGAATGAAAGTGAAAAGGTCAATCTGTTCCCCGGCGTATTGCGCCAGCTCGTGCCGACGTTTTTTTATTTGCTCGGCGCATGGGCATTGTGGCGCCTGCGCTTTCGCGCGTTTGTCTCGCGCCGTTGGTTGATGGCGAGTGTGGCGTGCCTCATTGGCTTGAATCTGTTCAGCGTTAACGGCTCATACAATTTCCAAAAACCAACGCCCCCCAACTATTTTCCAGAGACGACGTTGACGCGCGCCTTACTGGCAGAGCTGCGCACCAATCCCCTCGCGCGTGTGGCGAGCGAGGGCTTGTTGCCCGGCGGACATAACGCGGGCGCAGACTATGGCTTCGCAGACATCAACGGCAACGACCCGCTCCATCTGCAAGCGACGGAGACGTTTGACCAAGCAGTAAACGAGCTGCGCAAGTTTCAATTGCTTGGCGTGCAATACGTCGTCACGAAGCGCGCCATCACGCATGGCGCGTTCATGTTGCTCGCCACGGAAGGCGACGCGCGCCTGTATCATTACACTGAAGCGATGCCGCGCGCCTGGCTTGTCCATCATGCCACCGTCATACCTGCCGAAAAAATTTTCGCGACGTTGAACAGCCACGAGTTCAATCATCAAATGAGCGTCGTGTTGTCGTCGCCCTCGCCCAGCGCGCTCGCGGTTCCGCCGCAACCCACCGACGGCGTCGCCATCACCCAACACGGCGCGGGCCATTTGACGATTCAGGCGGCATCCACCACCAATGGCTTGCTGGTCATCAGTGAAATTTTTTATCCGGGCTGGAAGGCTTACGTGGATGGGCAAGCCGCGCCTATTATGTCAGCCAATGGACTTTTGCTGGCAGTGCCTATGCCAAGTGGCTCACACAAAATTGAGTTGACGTATGACCCTGATTGGTGGAAAATAGGCATGGTTGTTTCAACGCTTAGTCTTTTACTATGGGGTAGTCTTGGCATGGCGCTATTGTGGCAAAGCAAGCGCGTGAAGCGTGAAACGTAGTTAATACATGTTTACAAGGGATATAGGATGCTTCGTCGTATCTTCATGTTCATTATGTTGTCGGTTGGGATGCAATGGTCATCATCGTCCACTTACGCCGATTGCGCCGATTGCGCCGCACGCGCCGCCCAGTTTTGGGCAGCGGTACACAAAGAAGTAACCAGCGCCTCGCCCGCGCTCGCCGATTACCTCGCGCGTCACGAGCTCTCACATGGGCGCGCCAATGGGCAGAACTACTACCTCACACCCGATTGCGGCGCGCGTCCGTCGCAGCTCGAAGAGGTATTGGACATCGCCAAGTCACTCCACGTGCGCATGACCGTTTTTTTGATGGGCAATATGATTGACCGCTTCCCTGAATACTCCAGCGCGCTGCTCAAGCGGTTGGTCGCCGAGGGACACGAGCTCGGTTTGCATAGCTACAGTCATCGTTCATTCGTGAATATGGAACGCGAGGAAATGTACGATGAGGTCGTGCGTAACTGGGCGCTGATTGATTGGGCGCTCGGCTATCATTATCCCATTCGCTTCATTCGCAACCCCTACGGCGCGCGCAACGCCGACGTGATGCGCACGCTCGGCGAGTTCGGTTTGCAGCACGTGTTCTGGGACATTGACACGCTCGGTTGGCGCGACTTTGCGACGCCGCAAATCGTGCACGATCAAGTGTTGAAGAAGATCAAACCTGGTGCGATGATCGTGTTTCATTGCAGTGCGGAATCAGACCGTATCGGTTTGCCCATGTTCGTCAACAGCTTGCGCGCGCAAGGTTATGAACCGCAGCTGCTCTCGGCGGGACATCCACCCCTCACGGAGGCTGAGCTCCGGGGTTATCCGAAAGCGCCCCCACCCACACCTACACCCGAGCCACCGCCGCCTACACCTACACCACCGCCAGTGAGGGAAGCAGCGCCCACCCAGCCCACGCTTCCAGGTTTGCTACAAGCCTTGAGATTTTTAGAATGAATTACCGCATGGCTATTTTAAGCATCCGTGTGATTGGAGCGAACTGATGGCAATCCATCGCAAGACACAAGGGGCACTCACCATCCCCGGCCCATGCTTCATTTGTGGCAAACTCATCGGCGTCAATCAAAATGAAGAT
This sequence comes from uncultured Anaerolineae bacterium, assembly GCA_964509505.1. Lineage (GTDB taxonomy): Bacteria > Chloroflexota > Anaerolineae > JACRMK01 > JACRMK01 > CAZDYP01. The sequence goes on from CAZDYP010000017.1 coordinate 42,203, forward strand.
TTGATATTCTGGCATGGCGTCA
>CAZDYP010000018.1:0-7206 GCA_964509505.1 uncultured Anaerolineae bacterium
CCGACCCGCTAGGCAACTACAAGCGTTACATCGGCGAGCCATTCTCGCTTATTAGTAAGCGTCATATCCTCGCCGTTGGCATTGACAGCACAGAGGTCAGCGCAACGGGCGACAAATGGAACGCGAAAGGCTATCTCGGCAAAGAGGTTTATGCGTGGATTGACGATGCGTTCAATCACGCCGCTGACACCGATTTTCGTATCGCCGTCGTGCATCATCATCTCATCGCGATCCCCGGCACCGGCAACGACGAGAACGGCGTGCTGGACGCGGGCGATGTCTTGGAGACGCTCTTGCGCAACAAAGTGAATATCGTCTTGAGCGGCCATCGTCATCGCCCATATCTGTGGAACATCAACGGCATGCCGATTGTGCATTGTGGCACCTCCACGTGCAAACGCTATCGCGGCGAACCCGTCAATACATACAACCTGATTGAAGTTGGCCCCGAAATCATCGTTACGCGCGGCGAGCTCGGCAGCCATACGCACGAAATTCTGCGGATGCCCAACCCACATTGGGCGTGATGGTTCCTCGTCACTCCCCACTACGCGAGCGGTGGTCGAGGGATTACGCAGAAAAAACAACGCGCTCTAGCTTTCTAACGTCCTTCTAATATCCTCCGATTATCATATCCTCCGATTTGCCATTATCATCTTGGCTCATTCAGGAGGATACTATGACCACTACAACTGAAACTGGAACGGGCGCTCCGACAGCCTATACCTTCAAAGCCGAAGTCAAACAGCTCTTACACATTCTCGCGCACTCACTCTACAAAGAGCCCGACATCTTCCTGCGCGAGCTCATTTCGAATGCGTCCGACGCGCTGACGCGGCTGCACTTCGAGATGCTGACCAATCGTGATGTGCTTGATCCCGACGCGGAGCTCGCCATCCGCATCGAAACACCTGAAACGAAAGGCGTTGAGCCGAAACGCCTCATCATCAAAGATACGGGCCTCGGCATGACGCGCGACGAGCTGGTGCAGAACCTCGGCACAATTGCCCAATCGGGCGCGCGCGAATTTCTCGCTAAAGTCGGCGCAGGACAGCTCGATCCCAGCGACCTGATTGGACAATTCGGCGTTGGCTTCTATTCTGTGTTCATGGTCGCCGATGAAGTGCGCGTCGTCTCGCGCAGCTATCGCAAAGAGGCAGAAGCGGCGGCGTGGGTGTCGCAAGGCGGCGAGGAATTTTGCATCGAGCCCGCCGACAAAACCGACCGCGGCACCGAGATTCACATCACGTTGAAGTCTGAGGCTAACGACTTCGCGCAAAGTTGGAAGCTGCGCCAAGTCATCAAGAAACATTCCGACTTCGTGCGTTTTCCAATTTACGTCGGCGCCGAGCGCGTGAATCAACAAACGTCGTTGTGGCGCAAGCAACCATCGGAAGTGTCGGCTGACGACTACAAAAATTTTTACAAGCAGCTCACGCTCGACTTCGAGGAGCCCGTCGCCACAATTCACTTCACCGCCGATGCGCCCGTCAACGTGCGCGCATTGTTGTTCATTCCGAGCAAACGCGAGAAGGGTATCCTGTCAGCGCGCAAAGAAGCAGGCTTGATGCTCTACTCGCACAACGTCTTGATTCAAGAGTACTGCGCCGATTTGTTGCCGAAATGGCTCGGCTTCGTGGATGGCGTCGTGGACTCCGAAGACTTGCCGTTGAACGTGAGCCGCGAGACCGCGCAGAACAACCGCTTCATGAAACAGCTCGGCAAGACGATTCGTGGTCGCGTCATCCGCGAACTGAAGCGCATTGCAGAAGACGAGAGCGAGAAATACAACAAGTTTTGGCACGAAATGGGACGCGCCTTCAAAGAAGGCATCGCCACTGACCCCGAAGCGAAAGAGGAAGTCTTGCCGTTGTTGCGTTACCACTCCTCAAACTCCGGCGGCGCGTTGACCTCGCTTGATCAATATCTTAAGCAATTACAAGATGGACAAAACGAGATTTACTATGTGCTGGGCGATGACGAAAAATCGGTCGCGCACAGTCCACACCTCGACCCATTCAAAGCGCGCAACCTCGAAGTGTTATATTGGGTGGATCCGTTCGACGTGTTGGTTGCGCCGATGCTGACCGAGTATCAGGGCAAGAAATTCAAGAATATTGACGAGGTTGAATTGGAGTTGCCCCAGACGAACGAAGAGAAAAAAGAACAAACGCCCGAAGCGGAATTTTACGCGCTCATCAATCGGTGCTTGACAGTGTTAGGCGAGCGCGTGACGGAGGTGCGACCATCTAAAGTGTTAAAAGATAATCCTGTGCGTCTCGTTGCGCCAAAGAACGAACAGCACCACGGGATGCAGCGCATCAATCGCCTGATTGACAAAGAATATAAAGTGCCGAAACGCATCATGGAACTCAATCGCCAACATCCACTCATCGCCAGCCTCGCGCGCCGCTTGAAGGAGATGCCCGACGCAGAGCTCATTAACCTGACGATTGAACAACTCTATGATAGCGCATTGGTGCAAGAGGGTTTGCACCCCAACCCTGCGGAGATGTTGCCGCGCATACAGCAGTTGATGACGTTGGCAGTGACAAAGGAGTGAGAAAGAAGAAAGACAAAGCCTTGCGAAAATGCAAGGCTTTGTTGTTTTCAAGGTCTGAGTGTAGCTCGATTAGCATCTGTGTGACGCGAGGATAGTTTGACTTTTGCCACCACAACGCACCGAAGCTGCGAGACTTGCGGCGCTTTGGACACCAAGCGCCGATGCCCTCTTTGTCCCACTTCACGGCAATGAAACGCTCACGCTCGCATCCGCTCTTTCGTCCACATCGCCAGCCATGTCTTGATGCGCTGATGCACCGTCTCGCGCTCTACATCCTCGCAGACGATGTGGCAGCCACGCTCGACGAGCAGCATCTGTTTGTCGCTGGCTGCGAGGTGATCATGGATGAAGCGCATTTCATCAGGAGGAACGGTCACATCTTGCCGCGAATGAATCAACAACGTCGGGGCAGTGACATGCGGCAAATCAGCTTCGACAATTTTCACGAAGTCGAGCAAGCTCGCCACACACGCCGTCGGCATCACATCGTATTCGATGTGCGCCGCGCGCATCATGGGGTCTTGCATGTCACTCGCGCCTTTGCGCCAATACTTAATCCAGCGGATGAAGGGACGCAGCATCGGAATCTTCCAATCACGGATGTGAATGGGCGTCGCCATCGCCACGACGCCATCCACATGTTCGCGCGCCGCGAGATGCAGCACGAGATCACCGCCCAATGACAAGCCCATCACAAACACTTGCGCGCACTCTGCGCGTAGTTGCCGATAGCCTTCGACAACGCTTGCATACCAATCACGCCAAGACGTCAGATTCATTTCTTCGGGTGTGGTCGCGTGTCCCGCCAACCGCACGCCCAACACGGTGCGCCCATCCTCGGCGAGTCGCTCGCCGAGCCAGCGCATCTCTTTGGGCGTGCCTGTGAAACCGTGCACTAACAAACAACCTGTGTCGTCGCCTTTGAAGTAAAACGGCTCACCGCCGCGCATGATGTTCATGGGTTTACACACGCTCCCAGCGAATCTCCATATCGGCGCGCGCGCCAAGCGCATTTCGCAACAACGTCAAGAGCGTGGGCTCTGCGCCATTCTCTTCCAACCAATCCAGCACATCCGCGTCAAGGTAATAATCTTGGTCAGTGGTAGATTCTTCTTCCAATTCAGCCATCAAAAATTTCAGTTGCGCTTCGGTGAGCTCCCCGATGAGCGCGTTTGATGTTTTGTCGTAGAGGTTAATCATGGTTGCCTCCTCGTGGGATAGCGACTTCGCGAATCATGGGAAAGTCACATTGAGCGTGTAGGGCGTGATCGTGTTGTAGCCTCCATTAGCGAAGATGCAAACGATGTAACGCCCCGCCGCACCCGTGTACCTAATATGTGTCCCTGCTGGCTGGCTTGCAACCCGCACGTCTACGGATTGATAATACAATTGAAGAACAAAGTCTGAACCTGTATAGTTGAATAGATCCACGGTGACGGTGCCGTCATGACTCTGGAAATCAAAACAATCCCAGAGGTCATTCGGATAGCCGTAATAGCTTTGTCCTGAAAGCAGAGGTCCGTTAGCGCCAGCAACCGTATTGTTGTCCCCATATTCCCACCGCACGTAGATGGACTGGGGGTTAGACCAATTACTGCAACCCAAGCTAGCACTGCACGCTTTGACGCGATAGTAGTACGTGCCAAACGGTTTGCCGCTGATGTTAACTGCAGTGCCAGGCCCGTTGTAAACCGTTATCGCGCTAATGAACGCGCTATTGGTCGCTTCTTCCACCACATAGCTCTGAGCTCCTGAAACGTTGTTCCAGCTCACCGTATAGATAAGGTTGGTATCGTTAATCGTATTCAGCACCGGCGGGTCGAGCGGGCGCCTTATGAGCGGAAGGAAAACCTGTCTTGGTTGAATGGTGATGCTCTGCGTGCGTGTATCAACGCCGCCTGCATTGACGACAGTGACGGTGATTTGCTTGACACCGACCGTGGACCAATTGAAACTGACCGTGTGCGACAGCGCGGTGGTGGTTGCGCTCACGGTGGTCTGCCCCGTCGCATTCCAGATATATGTAATGGGTGTGGTGGCGGTCAGTGGACTGACGCTCGCCATAAAGCTTTGCGGCACATTGACCAAGCCCGTCGGCGCGGCGACAAGCGCACCCACCGGCGGTGGAATTTGAATCGTGACCGTATATGCGCCTAAGACTCCGTTCACGGTGTTGATGGCTGTGACGGTGACGACCTTTGTGCCAGAGGCATTCCAAACAAACGCTTGAGTATCGTTGAGGCCGCGCCCTGCATGAGTCACGGGCGTTTGCTGCGTAGCAGCCCACACGTACGTGATAGGCGTCGTCGCAGTTGGAGGCGCAACGGCTGCCGTAAAGGTATATCCCGTATGATAGGCATTCAAAACAGGCGCGCCAATGCTCACCGCAGACAGCGGCGCGCGAATGGTGACGGTGTATTGATTGCTGGCTATCCCAGCCTCGCTGATGGCCGTGACGTTAATCACATAAATGCCTGGGGCGTTCCAAATGTAAGTCGCGTTGTCACTCTCCTCATCAACGTGGACGAGGATCGTCTGCCCCGTCGTTTGCCAAACGTAGGTGATGGGCTGCGTCGTCGTGATCGGCGCGATGGTTGCCGTGAAGACGTAGGGCAAATGTACCAACCCTGCGGACGCTCCCGTAATCAGCACATTTTGCGGGGGCACGATCTCTTTCTCAATCTGAATAGTATGAGTGGCTGTTGCCGATGCTAACACATTTTGCGCGGTCACCGTGATAACCTTCCTCCCAACGGTTGACCATTGATAATTCACGGTGGCTGACCCTTGTCCTGTATCAGGCGCAGGCTCCCACGTATAGACGATAGGCGGCGTAGCAGTGACGGGTTCCGCAGTGGCGTTGAACGTATAAGGTGTGTTAATCACGCCTGCTGTTAGCCCTTGGAGGCTGACCTTAGTGACGGGCACTGGCTGAATCACAATCGAATAAGTGTCGGTCACTCCAACCCCTGCGGGGTTGACAGCGGTCACAGTGATTGTCTTTACACCCAGCGCCGTCCAGATAAAAACATAAGAGACGCTGAGGCTTTGGGTGGTCGTGATAAACGTGCCTTGCTCGGCGACGCTCCAAGTATAAGTGAAAGGCGTCGTCGCCGTTGGGGGCGCAAGTGTCGCTACAAATGTCTGTGGCGCGTATGCCATGCCGGCTGACGGTCCGCTGAGTGTAATGCTGTTCAACGGCGCCGGCGTAATCACAACGGTTTGGGTGGCGGTGACCACGACGCCCACTTTGTTGGTTACCGTCACCGTGATGAGCTTCGCGCCGCTGACGCTCCAGTTAAAAATCAAACTGACATTCAGATCATTGCTAGCCGTGACGATGGTTCCATAATCGCCGACTTGCCACGTGTAAGTGACAGGCACGGTGGCGGTCGTTGGACCAACGCTTGTCACAAAGGTATAATTGGTGTTGGCGACGCCCACCGTGGGACCGCTCAAATTGATCGCGTCGAGCGGGACTGGCACGATAGCGATGGAATGCACGCTCGTTACGACGAGGCCTGTGCTGTTGGTGGCCGTGACGGTGATGCGTTTCGTGCTGTGCGTTGACCACAGCAAAGCCAAAGAAGCATTTACGCCACTGACGCTCGTGATGACGTTGCTGTAATCGTCCACCGTCCAAACGTAGGTGATGGGCTGCGTGGTGGTCGGCGGTGCAATGGAGGCAGTGAACAGATACGATGTTTGAATCAAGCCGACGCTCGGTCCCGTCAGCGACACGCTCTGGGGCGGCACGACCTCCTTCTCGATAAAGATAGTGTGCGTATCCACCACAGACGCCGACACATTAGTGGCTGTCACCATAATAATTTGCGCCCCAACCGTTGACCAACGATAACTCGCCGTCGCCGACCCTTGTCCCGTTTCAGGTGTGGGCGACCAGGTGTAGCCGATGGGCGGTGTGGTTGTGACTGGCGCAATAACCGCAGTGAAGCTGTAGAGCGTGTCAGTCACACCAGCCGTCGGTCCTCCGATGGTCACGCTGGCGATGGGCACCGGCAAAACAGCGATGCTGTGCGTGTCCGTCACAGTCACCCCGGCTTGATTCGTCGCCGTGACGGTGAGGTATTTCACGCCCACCAGCGTCCAATTGAAAATGAGGCTAGCGGTCAGAGCGTTGATCGGGGTCACCTGCGCAGTGTAATCGGTCGCCATCCACGTGTAGGTGATGGGCATAGATGCTGTGGGAGGGGTGACGCTGGCGATGAACGTGTAGTCGGTGCTAGCAGAGCCTGTCGCAGGGCCCACCAAGACGATGCTTGTTAGCGACGATGGCAAGATCACGATACTGTGAGTTGCTGTCACGACTAGCCCGGCATCATTGAGCGCCGTCACCGTGATTAGCTTGGTACCAGCAACAGGCCAGACGAAACTCAGAGTGGAGGTCAAGCTGGTGAGCGTCGTAATCACCACGCCTTGATCCAGCACTTGCCAAGTATAAGTGACCGGCAAGGTTGCTGTTGGTGGAGCAACATTCGCTGTGAAACTATAAGTGACGTTAGCGTAGCCCGAGCTCGGTCCCATGAGTGTGATATTTCTTAATGGGGCAGGCACAATGTTAATTGTATGCGTCGCCGTCACGACGTTGCCCGCTTCATTCGTCGCTGTCACGACGAGACTCT
>CAZDYP010000018.1:7306-33873 GCA_964509505.1 uncultured Anaerolineae bacterium
GCTCGCTCGCGTCCCAGGTGTAAGTGATCGGCAACGTCGCCGTCGGCGGCGTGACCACAGCGCTGAAGTTGTAATGCGTGTTGGCATAACCCGTGAGCGGCCCCGTGATAGCCACTTGCGTCACTGGCGCAGGCGTGATGCTGATGAGCTGCGTCGCCGTCACGACGTTGCCCGCTTCATTCGTCGCTGTCACGACGAGACTCTTCACGCCCACGTTCCCCCACAGAAACGTCACACTGTTCGTGGTCGTGACCACCAATGCTTGCTCGCTCGCGTCCCAGGTGTAAGTGATCGGCAACGTCGCCGTCGGCGGCGTGACGCTGGCGACAAAAGTGTAGTTCGTGTTGGCGTAGCCTGTTGAGGGACCACTAAGGATCACATTTTCTAAAGGCGTCGCAACAATTAGAAAACTATACGTGATTGACTGGGTGCTGGTATTAGAAGCTGTCACCGTAATCGTCTTACTGCCCAACGATGTCCAGGTAAAGGTAACGGTATGCGTTACCTCAGCAACTGTTTCAGTGATGCTCACTTGATCGGTTGCCTCCCAAACATAGGTGATTGGCGTGGCAGCGGTGATCGGCTCGACGACAGCGGTGAAGCTGTAAGCGATCTGCGCGAACCCCGTCACGGGGCCCGTGATAGTAATGCTGGTGAGTGGTGGCGAGTCTTGATTGCGCTTGACGACACTCTCAGACTGAGACGAGAGAGCGTCAGCTTGAGCGATGGCTCTCCCCTCCGATACATCAGGCGGTTGGGCGCGAGGTTGCGTAGGCGCTTTTGATACGACGAGGGACAAAACACTCGCCGATAACAGCGCCGCCGCTAGTGTGACGGTCACCAAGGCAACAAAAGATTTCATAAAACGCTTAGTCGGTCGGGTTAAACAGTTTTCACCGCGCTAGAGCACGTCCTGCTAACCTCCAGGACGAGGCGGCGTTGGTTCAGGCGTGGTGAATTCAGGGCGCGCATCCCAAAAGAAACTTCGTATCTCGCTGTCGTAAGTCACGACTTGGTTTTGGGCGTCCACCAATACAACCATCCATTCGTACTCAGCACGCGGCTTGTCGGGCGTGCGATAAACACACGATATGACATTCACTTTCGCGCAAGCAATTTTCCAAATCTCCGAGCCTTTGAGACGCACGTAAACATTGTAGCTATAGGTGGGTTGTTGATTGGGTGACGCGAACCATTCAAAAAAAATGCTGTCGCCGTCTCTGGCTTGGTTTGGTTGCGGCTCGCGCAATCTCACGGCCGCCGCTAATACGGGGGTTGGCGTCGCGGTTGCGGTAGCAGGTGGGATGATGTCGGTCGGCGTCGGTCGCAAAGCAGGCACAGTAGCCAAGCTGGGTGGTGCTGTGGGTGATGGCATGGATATCGGCGTTGGTTGCGTCGTCGGTGGAATCTGGGTTGGCGTGGACAAAACCGTAGGCATGAATGTTGGCGTCAGCACGACGGTCACCGTTATGGGCAGCACTGTGACTAGAACCTGCGGCGTTGGCGCTGATGGCGGCGTTGGCGTCGGCGTGGGTGTAGCCGCCGAGAACAGCGCAGTACCAATGGTGAGTCCCGCGCAAACAAACAGCGCCATCGCCGTGCTGGTGATGGTCATGCGCCGATGGCGACTGAACCAATTGCCCAACCCTTCCCACAGCAATTGCCCTTGCCATTTAAGCACCCAACCGGGATCCACTTTGATGGCTTGTGTCGTTGTCGAGGGGTCTTGCGGCGCGGTGATGATGGCTTTGGTGCGATTCAGATCCTCCAAGACTTCGGCGGCTGATTGATAGCGTTTGGTGCGGTCAGTCCTAAGCGCTCTTTGTAACACGGGCGCAAGCGAGAGCGGCACGCCTCGTTCCACAAAAAAGGCTAGAGGAAATTCAGGCAGCGCAGGATAATAAACCGCGGCGACCGGGGGCTTGAGCGAGCGGTCAGGCGTTTCGCCTGTCAGCATCTCGAAGAAAGTCGTGCCCCATGAGTACAAATCGGAGCGCGCATCCACCAAATCGCCCGTCAATTGTTCGGGCGCCGCATACAAAGGCGTGCAGAGTTGCGTGTCTTTGATGGTCAGCGCCCGTTCGCTCAACACCGACGCAATGCTGAAATCACCTAAACGCGCGACCACGCCATCCGCATTGTCGAACAGCAAAACGTTCCCCGGCTTGACATCACGATGCACGATGCCGCATTTATGCGCGACATCCAAGCCTTCACACACGCCGATAGCAATATCCAGCGCCTCCAACAAATCGAGTTTGTGATTAGGTTGGTGGGTCAGATATTCCTGTAGGCTGCCTCGTGTAGCGAACGCCGTGACAAAGTAATAGTCGTCGTCCCCTAACTTGATATCATAGATCGGTAAAACGGTGTGATGGTGCACGCGTCGCAAGACGGTGGCTTCCCGCACAAACCGTTCACGCGTTTCTAAATCCTGCACCCGCTCGGGTTTGAGACGCTTGATGACGACGGTGTGGCGCAGCGCAGTCAACTCCTCTGCTAAATATACTTCGCACCGATCAGTCAAGGCTAGGCGCTGTATGATTTTGTATCTGCCGTCGAGTTCGTAGCCAGTAAGCCAGACCATATTCATTCCCCCAGCAACACTGCTCAACCCGGTGGTTGATGAAAACCGCCGTCCCGCGGGGATTTTGGGGTTTGCTCATATATACAGGTAAACGTTGAATCAATGAAAGAGTTTACATCGCTTAATTATACTGTGCGAATCCAACAGACAGTAATTTCGTATATCGGGTCGCCTACCTGTAAATCAATGAAGGCACAACAGAGTTGTGCCTTCGCTGTCCTCCCACCATTCACTCCATCATCCACAGCTTACCTTCCAATGCGCGTTTGACTTTGCTCCCGCATGAACTGTGCGACGTAATGCGGTCCCAAGCCGCTCTTGCCGCTGCTACCGCTGCCCTTCCAACCCCCAAATGATTGCACGCCTGGCCATGCGCCGGTCGTGGCGCCGCCGCGCCGATTGCTATACGTCACGCCTGCTTCAATCGTATCAAAGAAGATTTGCACTTCTTTTTCGTCCTGCGAGAAGATGCCCGCCGTCAAACCGAAATCGCTATCATTCGCTAACGCGATGGCTTCGTCCAGAGACTTGATCTTTGCCACCGACAGAATCGGCGCAAAGAACTCCTCTCTAAACATACGCGAAGTGGTGGGCAGTTGGTCCACAATCGCAGGCTCGACGTAGAAACCATAAGCCTGGTCGCCGTCGCGCAACACATTGCCGCCATACACGACGTGCCCTTCTGCCCGTCCCGTTTGCAGTGCGCTCTCGTACGTTTTCACTGCGCCCGCATTGATGAGCGGACCAAGGAATGTGTCGCGCGCCAATGGGTCGCCAATCTGACGCGCCTTCGTCTTCTCAATGAGCTGTTCCATAAACGGCTGATAAATATCTGTGTGCAAGTAGAGACGGGAACACGCCGAGCATTTTTGCCCGCCCATGCCAAAAGCCGAACGCAACACGCCCTCCGTCGCATCGTCCAAATTCGCCGAGGGCATCACGATGGCAGGGTTCTTGCCCCCCATCTCGGTGATGCACGGCTTTGGAAATTTTTTCGAGAAGCGACGATAGATATTCATCCCCACGTCCATCGAGCCCGTGAAAATGAACCCATCCACATTGAGATTCTCGATCAGCTCTTCGCCCACCGTGCCGCCGCCGCCCGTCAGGAAATTGAACACGCCATCCGGCAACCCCGCGTCGCGAAAGATTTCGTAAATCTTCAATCCGATGAATGGCGTATCGCTCGCCGGCTTGAACACCACCGCATTGCCCGCCACCAACGCGCCCGACGCCATACCCGTCGCCAACGCCAGCGGAAAGTTGAACGGCGCAACGACAGCCCACACCCCATAAGGCTTCAACACACTCTTCGTCTGTTCTGCGCCTGTGCCGCCCATCGGCTGCTCGTAGCCTCGGTGATCTTCCATTTGCTGCGCGTAATACAAAATCAGGTCAACCGTCTCCGACACCTCGGCGATGGCTTCGAAGCGATTCTTGCCGACTTCCATACACATCAACGCGGCCAGTTCGTATTGGCGTTGCTGCATGAGGTGCGCCGCTGTTCGCATGAGCGCGACCCGTTGCTGCCAGCCCCTATCGCGCCAGTCACGATAGGCAGACTTCGCCGCAGCAATCGCCGCTTGCGTATCGGCGCGGCTGCCTTTCTGAAATCTGCCAAGCACCATGCGCGTATCAGCAGGACTCGTATCGTTGAACGCGCCAGCCTCTGCCCTCACCGCTTTGCCGTTGATATACATTGGGTGGGTTTGTCCCAGCTGTTCGCGCACGTGACCAATCGCCGCGTCAAACGCGCGATGAAAATCGTCGCCCAACGAAGCGAGCGAAGCGTACGTAATTTTTTCCATGAGGTTCTCCATGATTGAAATTTAACACTCGAACACCACCACCTCTAAACTGTTCCGTAGGTGGTTGCTTGCTAGTCTGGCAATTCACTCGCGCCAAGTATCATACACGAAATACTGCACAAATGACAATCGGAAAGTGGTCTTATGAAGTTTAAGAAAATAATCCCGTGACTGCTCGCGGTGAATGGACACATCCACCGCCCACCACGCGGGATGTGTCCATCCCGTGCGAGCGAGCATGGGGGAAATAATTTTTAAACTTCATTAGACCATTGAGCTTTTGCGGCGTGAATGTTATAATCCGCCCACAAATCAAAGGAGATTGCATGACCCAAAGCCTCACTTCCCAACAGCTTGTCGCCTTACAAAAATTCGCCACGCCCAGCCTCTCGAATGGCATCGAGACATTCAACGTGCGCCGCCGCAATCAAGGCTTCATGTCGCCCGACATTCAATGTCGTTACCCTGATATGCCGCCGATGATTGGCTATGCGTTCACCGTGAAAATCCGCGCGATGCACGAACCCGAAACCCGACGCAACGTGAACGAGTATCGCCGCGCAGTGTACGCTGCGCCCGGCCCCAAAGTCATCGTCATTCAAGATTTAGATGAGGTCGTCGTCGGCTCGTTCTGGGGCGAAGTGAACGGCAACATCCACAAAGCGTTAGGCGCAGTCGGCACAGTGACCAACGGCGGCGTGCGCGATTTGAACGAAGTGCGCGCGCTCGGCGGCTTTCACTTCTTCTCAAAATATGTTCTCGTTTCGCACGCTTACGTGCATTTGGTAGATTGGGGCGTGCCTGTCGAAGTCGGCGGCTTGACCATCAAGCCCGGCGACTTGTTGCATGGCGACTTGCACGGCATCCTGCACATCCCGCACGATATCGCGCCCGAACTCGCCAAAGCCACCGCCGCAGTGGAACGTCGCGAGCGCATCATTATCAATGCGTGCCAAGACCCCAACTTCACCATCGAAAAACTCGAAGCCGCCTACAAAGAAATACAATCGTATTGATGGCGACTAGCGACTAGCAACTAACGACTAGCGACTAGCGACTAACAACTAGCGACTAAGGAGACCACTATGGAATTTACCACCAAACATTTGGAGCGCGCGACTTTGTTCACCATCACGGGGCGTGTGGATCATTCCACCGCGCCTGAGCTGCGGCAAGGTTTGATGAAAGCCATCGAGAGCGGACATCACAACCTCGTCGTGGATTTGAGCAGCGTCTCGTACATGGGCACGGCGGGCTTGAAAGTATTACAAGCCGCCGCCAAAACCGTGCGCGCGACCATCCCCGCAGGCGATGTGCGATTGGCAGGGATGCCTGCCAATGTCAAAGAAGCGTTTGATTTAGTGGGCTTCACGCCGCTGTTCAAACTCTACGGCAATGCGGTCGAAGCCGTTGGCAGCTTCTAACCATGACCGCTCCTTTGATTGGCCAGGCGCCGCTCTTCACTGGGTTGCCGGATGACGAGCTCCAACGGCTTGCCGATACGCTCACTGACCGACACGCGCCGACTGGCACGATTCTCTTCCGGGAAGGCGAAACAGGCGATCGCTTTTATATCATCATCGCGGGTCACGTCGAAATCGTCAAGGCGCTTGGTACCGAAGACGAGCGTCGGTTGGCGCTGCGCGGCCCCGGCGAGTTCATCGGCGAGATGAGCCTGCTCAACCCCGATGGACTCCGCACCGCAACCGCGCGGGTGCATGAAGACACGCGTCTGCTCGAATTGTCACGCGCCGATTTCGACGCGCTGCTCAGACGTCAACCACAATTGGGCTACTCGATGGTGCGCGTGCTATCCACACGCCTCAACAACTCGCACAACGACGCCATCCGTGATCTGCACAACAAAAATCAACAACTGACGGAAGCTTACCATCAGCTCGCTGCGGCTTACGCCGAATTGCAAGCCGCGCAGGCGCAGCTCATCGAAAAGCAAAAATTGGAACGCGAATTGGAGATGGCGCGTGAGATTCAACAGAACTTGCTGCCGCGCACATTGCCGCACTTCCCTGGCTTCGACTTCGGCGCGCTCATGCTGCCCGCTCTAGCCGTCGGCGGCGACCTATTCGACTTCATCCCCTTAGCTGATGGGCGCATGGGCATCGTCGTCGCCGACGTGTCGGAGAGCGGCATGCCCGCCGCGATTTTCATGGGGCTCGCGCGCAGTTTGTTGCGCGTCGAAGCAGGTCGTGTCACTTCACCGCGCGTCATGCTGCGCACGGTCAATCGCCACCTCCTCGGCATGAATGAATCGGGCATGTTCGTCACCGTGTTGTATGGCGTATTGGACGGCGCAACGCGCACCTTCACCTACGCGCGCGCGGGTCACACCTTGCCATTGGTCTTGGATGAACTGGGCGAAGCCTTACCCGTCACCTACACATTGACGCAACCCTTGGGGTTGCTGGCTGAACCGTTGCTCGACGAGCAAAGCGTTATGATTCCGCCAGGCGGCACCTTGCTGCTCTACACGGATGGCGTGACCGATGCGATGGACGACGTGAACGAAAGCTTTGGGTTGGCACGTTTGCAGACCCATGCGCGAGACCGACGCCACAGCAGCGCGCAATCGCTATGCAGCGAAACGCTGCAAGCAGTGATAGCGCACACGCACAGCGCACAACAATTTGACGATATGACGCTGGTTGTCGTGCGCGCCTCATGAAAGTGGTGTTATGAAAGCGCAACTCATCAGCCAAGTGCCGCTCTTCGCCTCATTGCCTGCCGCTGAGCTGGCAGAACTCGCGGCGTCGCTCAGCGAGCTGCCAGTTCCCGCAGGCGCGCAGCTCTTTCGTGAGGGCGAGCCGGGTGATCGCTTTTACATCATCTTGGCTGGGCGCATCGCCATCATCAAAGCGCTAGGCACACCGGACGAACAACGCTTGGCTCTGCGCCAGCGCGGCGAGTTTATTGGCGAGATGAGTTTGCTCAATCCCGATGGGCTCCGCATGGCGACAGCCATCGCGCAAGACGACGCGCGGGTGCTCGAACTATCGCGCGCTGATTTTGACGCGCTGCTCATACGCTACCCACAACTCGGTTACGCCATGGTGCGCGAGCTATCGTTGCGCCTCAGCATCTCGCACAACGACGCGTTGCGCGACCTCCATCAAAAAAATGCGCAACTGAGCGAAGCATACGCGCGGCTCTCGAAGGCGTACAGCGATTTGCAAGCCGCGCAGGCGCAGCTGATTGCTATGCGCGAGCTGGAACGTGAGCTGCAAATGGCGCGCGAGATTCAGCAAAGCCTCTTGCCACGCACATGCCCCCAACTCGCAGGGTTTGATTTCAGCGCGCGCATGATCCCTGCGCACGAAGTAGGCGGCGACTTCTACGATTTCATTCCCTTCGACGGCGAACGAGCGGGCATCGTCATTGGCGATGTAGCCGGCAAAGGCATGCCCGCCGCAATTTTCATGTCGTTGACGCGCAGCTTACTGCGCGCCGAAGCGCGACGCGCCACTTCGCCCGCCGAAGCCTTGCAAAACGTGAATCGCAATTTGCTCGACCTCAGCGATGCGCGCATGTTGGTGACGATGGTGTATGGCATCCTGCACGCGCCGACGCGCACTTTTACCTATGCGCGCGCTGGACATGAGCAGCCTCTCGTCTGTGATCACAGCGGGCAGCGCGTGAAACTCGCGCAGGGACATGGACTCGCGCTCGGTTTCTTCCCCACTGTGATCTGCGACGAACAAACGCTCACGCTGCCCCCCAACGGCGCCTTGTTGTTGTACACCGATGGCATCACCGATGCGCTGGATGCGCGCGACACACGCTTTGGGTTGGAAGGGTTGCAAGCCGTCGTGCAGCGACAATACCCGGCCGAAGCGTCAACGCTGTGCGAGCAAATTCTATACGCGGCGCAAACCCATGCCGAGACAACGCCCCAATACGACGATATGACGCTCGTCATCGCACGCGCCCCCTAGCACCGCCGCGTTACCTATCCTCTATCCACAGAACCTCAGAACACAAGGAGCAAGCACATGGAGATCGCCATTTCGCAAGTCGAAAGCCGGGCGCCGGTGACGGTATTTCGCATCAAAGGCAAAATTGACGTGACTACCCACGCGCAGTTTGAGCAGCAAGCGCGCGAGGCGCACGCCGCAGGCATGAAAAATCTTTTGATTGATTTGAGTGAAGTCGCCTACATCAGCAGCGCTGGGTTGCAAGTATTACATCGTCTCTTCTTACTGCTCCGCAGCGACACGCCGGCCGAACGCGACGAAGTGATGTGGCAAGGCATCCGCGCTGGCACGTTCAAGTCGCCGCATCTCAAATTGCTCAAACCCTCTCCAAGCGTCATGGAAGTGTTGACGCTGGTAGGTTACGATACATTTATCGAAATTCACGACGACTACCTGCAAGCCATCGCATCATTTGGGGCGTGACAAGGAAATTATTTTTACCATGAGGCCGCGCCTTTCTTTCTTTTTCCAACTTTCGTTATGCCTGTGGGCGCTCTGGCTCACCGCCTGCGCCTCGCGCGCCATTGACCGCCTCGTAATCATCGAAGTGGATGGGCAACAACTGCAGCGTCGCACGCAAGTCACCACTGTGCGCCAAGCGCTGGACGAAGCGCGCCTCAGCCTCAATCCCCTCGACCGCGTAAACCCTGACCTTAACGAACTGTTGGAGCGCAGCACACGCATCGTCATCACGCGCGTACGCGAAGAAGTGTTCACTGAGCAGCGCTTGCTTCCCTTCACGCGACAAATTTTGCGCGACGAGGCGCTGCCCGACAACGAAGCGCGCACGGTGCAGCTCGGTGTCAATGGGCGCGAGCTGGTCACGTATCGCGTGCGCTATGAGAACGGACAAGAAATCGAACGCGCGCTTAGCGAACGACACACGCTCGAAATTCCGCGCCCAGAAATTCTCGTCGTCGGCTCAAAGGGTTTGTTGAAACCCGCGACGTTCAAAGGCTCGATCTTTTACCTGAGTAACAACAACGCGTGGGTGATGCGTGACCGCAGCGATGAAAAGCGCCCGCTCTCGTTTACGGGCGATCTGGATGGGCGCGTGTTCGCCGTCTCACCTGATGCGAAACGTCTGGTGTATTCGCGGCGCGCCTCGGTGGGCGGCGCGATTGGGCAATTCGGTCAACTTAATTCGTTGTGGGTCGTGGACACACGCATCATCGGCGAAGCGCCAACGGCATTGCCCATCGCGGACGCACTCTATGCGGAATGGGTTGGCGACAATCAAATTGTGTATTCGACAGGTGAGCGCACGACAGGCGCGCCGGGTTGGAAGGCGCACAATGATTTGTGGGCGTTCGACCTGGTGACGAAAAACAAAACACAATTGCTCGCCCCCATCAAAGATATCGTCTATGCGTTCTGGGGCATGAGCTTCGCGCTCGCGCCCGATGGGCAACGTCTGGTGTATGCGAGCGCGGACGAATTGGGTTTCATCAGCTTGGCGACAGGCAAACGCACGCCGCTGCAAAAATTTCCCGTCTATGAGACGAACGCGGGCTGGGTGTGGACGCCTGACGTGCGGTGGTCGCCCGACAGCCGTCTCGTCGTGGCGACGTTGCACACGCCCGCACCCGGCACGCCGAATCCAGAACGTGCGCACGTGTTCGGTGTGTGGGCAGTTAGCGCGGATGGCAAGTTCGCGGCCGCCGTCGCGCCAGAAACGGGCATGTTTGCGAACCCTGTCTGGTCGAAACAAAATCGCATCGCGTACGCGCAAGCGCAACGAGCGCAGCAAAGCGACGACAGCCAATACGATGTCTATGTCATGGATGCCGACGGCAGCGACAAGACACGCATCTTCCCGCAACAAGGCGAACGCGGTCTCGTCCATCCGCAACTGGTGTGGTCAAGCGACGGGACACAACTGTTGATTGTGCAAGACGGCAACTTGTTCATCGTCGCCGCAAACGGCAAAGGCTTCACGCAGCTCACCGCCGATGGCGGAGGGAGTCATCCGCAATGGCGGTGATGCAACATTGGTTCGTTGGCTTGTTGGTCAGTTTGTTCGTCGGTTGGCTGATGGGTTCAGCCATAGCAGCTAAAGCCAACGCATTGTCTCATCCCCTCACTAACCAACCCACGGCTGTTCCCCGCGAGTTTGGCATCACCCTCGACTTGACCTCGCTCAATGCAAGCGAGCGCGCGACATTTTTTCAACAAGCACCAGCGTCGCGCGTACGGTGGGTGCGCCAAGTCATCGCGTGGCGCACCATCGAGCCTCAGCGCGGCGCATTCACTTGGGCGCGCATGGACGACGCGATCAATGAAGCTTACGAGCGCGGCTATCGTGTGCTCGCCGTGTTGCAGGACGCGCCTGCGTGGGCGCGCGCGCCATCCACCGCTGCAACGGCGCCGCCGAAAGAATGGCGCGACTTCGGCGCGTTCGCGCGCGCAGTGGCGACGCGCTATCGCGGCAAAATTGCAGCGTATCAAATTTGGGACGAACCGAACCTCGCCGCGAATTGGGGCGACCAATTTCCCAATGCGCTCGCTTATACCGCCTTGTTGCGGGAAGCGGCTATCGTCATCCGTGACGCCGACCCGCAAGCGCGTCTCGTCACGGCTGCGCTTGCGCCGACGACTGAAAACGGGCCATTGAATATCGCCGAGCCTGAATTTTTGCAGCGCCTGTATCGCGCAGGCGCGCGCGATTTTTTTGATGCGGTCGGTGCAGAACCGTTCGGCTTTTGGTCAGATGCGGATGATCCGCGCGTCGCCGTCAACGTGCTGAATTTCTCGCGCCTCCAATTGTTGCGTGGTGTGATGGTAGCCAATGGCGACGGCGACAAAGCGCTTTGGGCAACTGCATTCGGTTGGGTCGTCGGCAAGCCCGGCGATTCGCCGTTGGGCGGCGACACCGCCGAGAAACAAACGAGGCGCACACTCCATGCGATTCGTCGTGCGCGCGACGAGTGGTTATGGTTAGGGCCTTTGATGTTTGCGCGTTGGCAGCCATTGGGTAATGGCGATGCGCGAGAAGGCTTGTCGTTATGGCAAAGTGATGGCACACCGTCGTTGCTGTGGCAACAGTTCAACGCGCTCACCAACGATTTCAATGTCGCCACTGTTGGACGCTATACCGCCAATGATGCAAGCGCGACATATTCACAAACGTGGCGCATTACTGCCGATGGCGCAGACATTCCGCAAGGTGACGCCACGCCGCTGGTTATTCGCTTTCGTGGCACGCGCTTCGACCTCACGGTGCGGCGCGGTATGTATGAAGCAGTGTTGTTCGCGCAAGTGGACGGCGCTCCCGCCAATGCGTTGCCGCGCGATGAACAAGATCGCAGCTACGTCGTCCTGTACGATCCGCTCGCGCAAGTCGCCACTGTCACACTGGCGCGCCATCTGAGCGACGATACACACATCGTCGAGCTCATCCCACAGGGCGGCTGGGGACAATGGGCGCTGGTCGGCTGGAGCGTGATGCGTGAGGAGCATACAGCGTGGTGGTGGCCATGGCTTGGCGCGTTTACGGGCGCGGTATTATTTTTGATTTTTGATTTTAGATTTTTGATTTTCAATTGGAAAAAGTCCAACGTACGTGTATGGTTTCGCAACTCGCAACTCGCAACTCGTTTCGCGCTTCACGCTTCACGCTTCACGCTTCACGCTTCACGCTTCACGTCCCTCATCGAGCCATACTCACTACTCATTACTTTTTCCCTTGCCATCCTCATCTACTTCTCGCCCAACACCTTTCTCTCCTTCGCGCTCATCGCGTTGCTTGCCGTGTGCATTATCTGGCGACTCGACGTTGGGCTCGCGCTCGTCGCGTTCGTCATCCCATTCTATTTGCAACCCAAGCCGCTCATCGGCGGCGTCTATTCGCTTGTCGAGATTGTGACGTGGCTATGCGTGTTGAGTTTCATCCTGCATTGGATCAAAACCCAACGGGGCAAGGGCCAAGGGTTGCGAGGTTTTGCCGCCTTGCCATCCCTTCATCCTTTCACCGTTTCATCGTTAGATTGGTGTGTACTCCTCTGGCTCGTCGCAGGCATCGGCGGCGTTCTGAGCGCGCAAAACTTTGGCGTGGCCAATCGTGAATTGCGCGTCGTGTTTTTGGAGCCCGCCTTGTATTATGGGCTCATTCGCGCAACGCGTCCCAATGCGATGTTGCTGGTTCATGCGTTTCTGGCGGGCGCCTGTCTCATCTCGCTCAAAGCGCTTGGCGATTGGTTCACCGGCGCGGATTTGATCACGGCAGAGGAAGGCATGTTGCGCGCGCGCAGTGTGTATTTCTCGCCGAACAATCTGGCGTTGTATCTCGACCGTGCCGCGCCGCTCGCCATGTCGCTCATGTGGTTCAGCGCAGCGCGACGTTGGTGGTATGGTATGGCGAGCATCGTGATGTTGAGCGCCATCTATCTGACTTTCTCAAAAGGTTCGTGGTTTGTGGCGCTGCCAGCCGCATTGTTGTTAATCGGCGGGTTGCGCGGACGCAAGGTCTTCATCGCTTCGCTCATCGCGTTGGGCGCGCTTGGCGCAGCGCTCAGCCCCTTCATCGGCGTGGCGCGTTTGCGTCTCGACGCCATCACCAGCGTCTTTCGCGCGCAGTTATGGCAATCCACGCTTGCGATGATTCGTGATTATCCCATCACGGGCGTCGGTCTCGACAACTTTCTGTATCTGTATCGCACGCGCTACATTTTGCCAACAGCCTTTGCCGAAGCGAACCTCAGCCATCCACACAACCTCTTGCTCGACTTCTGGACACGGTTGGGGTTGCTCGGCGTCGTCTTGCTAGGCGCCTTGCTCATCGCCTTCTGGCGACACGCACTCACCCACTATCGTCGTCCAAGCGATGAGACAGCGCGTGCTTTGACATTAGGGCTAATGGCGTCTATGCTTGCCGCAGTGGCGCATGGTCTCATTGACAATTCATTTTTTCTGGTTGACCTTGCGTTTGTATTGATGCTGACGCTGGCTATCTTACAAGTAAAAAGTAATGAGTCATAAGTAATTGGCGATGGCAATTTCTTATGACTCATTACTCATTTCTGTATTGACCTCAAGGAGTAGTAACTATGCGTGTCGTAATCACAGGCGGCGCGGGCTTCATCGGCTCACATTTGTGTGACCGTTTCTTGGCGGAAGGGCATACTGTCGTGGCGATGGACAATCTCATTACGGGCAACATAGACAACATCGCGCACTTAGCGGGCCACGAGCGGTTTCGTTTCATCAAGCAAGATGTGACCGAATACATTTTCATTGATGGGCCCGTGGATGTGGTGATGCACTTCGCGTCGCCCGCGAGTCCGAAATCGTACATGGAGTTGCCGATTCAGACGTTGAAGGTTGGGGCGTTGGGCACACACAAAACACTCGGTCTCGCGCGCGCGAAGAAGGCAAAATATTTTCTCGCCTCCACCTCCGAAGTCTATGGCGATCCGAAGGTACATCCGCAGCCCGAATCGTATTGGGGCAACGTCAACCCCATTGGTCCGCGCGGCGTCTATGACGAAGCCAAACGTTTCGCGGAGTCCATGGTGATGGCGTATCATCGTTTTCACGGGTTGGATACGCGCATCGTGCGTATCTTCAACAGCTATGGGCCTCGTCTCGCATTGGACGATGGGCGCGTCGTACCGAACTTCATCGGGCAAGCCATTCGCAACGAACCGCTGACCGTGTACGGCGATGGGCAACAGACGCGCTCGTTCTGTTATGTGTCTGATTTGGTCGAGGGCATCTACCGTTTGCTCATGTCCAATGAACACGAACCTGTCAATCTTGGCACAGCGCATGAGATGACCATCCTCGCCTTCGCGCAACTCATCAACGAAATCGCCGAGAACCGCGGCGGCATCGTCTTCAAAAACGCGCGTAGCGCCGACGACCCCCAAGTACGCAAGCCCGATCTGACGAAAGCGAAAACGCTCTTACAGTGGGAAGCGAAAGTGCCGATTGACGAAGGACTGCGCCGCACGATTGAGTCGTTCAAGCCGCGCATCAAACGCTAATACAAGGGTCAAGTGCCAAGTGTCGGGTGTCACGCGATACTTGGCGCTTAGCGCATGACACTTGACACGTTGGCGCCGAGCGCTTGACACCTGACACCTGACCTCATTGAGGTTATAATTGCTGCAGGCCCCGGCCAGCAAGGAGCGAATGGCCATCAGGTAACGCCACCATCCATTGCGAGAATGGGTCGGCGCTGCTCATCTGAAAATTCGTCCTCCACATGGGCTTGGCTACGGGGCCTGCGTATTAGTCGAACAGTGAAATTAGTTCGCGCAAGGGGTATGGGACAAATTTTTAATTTGTTCATGTGGCAAATCGCAAACCTGCCCTACCGCTAGTGTGAGGTGAACCATGCCTGTCAATAAGCGTTGGTTCTACGACGAAGTAATTGTCTATGACACGCATCGCGTCTTGTGGTACGAAGACGGCATGCTGAAGAAAGTGTTGGAGCCGGGACGCTACATCGCGCCTCGCCCGTTGAACTTCGGATTCATTCGGTTGCCGCTCATCCATACGGCATGGGTGGATATTCGCGAGCGCGACTTGACCATCAAAGGGCAAGAGATTCTCACCGCCGACAAAGTGGCGATTCGCGTGAGCATCATCGTGCGCTTTCGGGTGACGGACCCGCGCGCCGTGGTCCATCAAGTCGAGCATTACGAAGAGCGTCTCTACACCGACGTGCAACTCGCGGCGCGCCGCTCGTTGGCGGCGACGAAACTCGAAGAAATTTTGACGGACCGCAATCGTTTGAGCGAAGACATTCTGCGCGATATGAAAGGTTCAGCCAGCGTGTATGGGGTCGAGATTTTGCGTGCGGATGTGAAAGACCTCATCTTCCCCGGCAACTTGCAGGAAATCATGAACCGCGTGTTGGCGGCGGAGCGTATGGCAGAAGCGCAATTGATAGATGCGCGCACCCAAGCCGAAGTGCAACTGATCGAGGCGCAAACGAAAGCGGAGGCGCGTCGTTTTGAATCGGAAGCGCAAGCCGCGGCGCAACGATTGACCGCGCAGAGCGAAGCCGAGATTCAGCAGCTCAAAACCGAAGCCGACATCCGCGCCTTGCGCGAGCGCGAACAAGCGGCGCAAGCCTACACCACACACCCTGCGCTGTTGCGCTTGCTGGAGCTGGAGACGTTGCGTGACTTGTCGCGCACGGCGAATGCGCGCATTTACATTAGCTTTGATAAATTCACTAAGCCAGGCGCGGATGAGCAGGATGAGGGTTAATCCTCGGTCATTCCTCCAAGCAGAGCGGTATAAAGCAAGCACACAAAACCCGGGGTCAAGGCGACCCCGGGTTTCTCATTTCCCAATTTTGAATTACTTCCGATTCAAAAAACACCGTATCCCTTCCGCCACCCCCCGCGCTGCCACGTCGCTTCGTTGCACCAACAGCTCTTGGTCGTCGCGCAAGAATCCGAGCTCGATGATGACGCCGGGTGTGGACGGCGCAATCTCACGCAAGGCGTGATATTCCTGCATATCAGCTGTGATCGAAGCGCGATGCTCGACCAACCCTGTCGCCGCCGCATATTGCTCGCGCAAACAGCTCACGAAACGATCTTCTTCGGCAGGCACGGCGCTATAAACCAAACGCGCGACCTTGAAACCTGTCGCCCCTTTGAGGCACGAATCCACGTGAATCGCGATGAGCGCGCGCGCATAGTAGCCCGCCAAACGACGATCAAATTCGCCTAACAGTTCGACAGGCAGCTTGTCCTTCTCACGCAACGCAGCGGCGACCTTGTTTGCCACATCCCACGTGATGTCGGCCTCTTTGACGAGCGTCGGCTCTGCGCAGACCGCGCCAGGATCAGGCACGCCCGACAAATCGCGCGTCGTCACGCCATTGGAAACTTTCACGCGATTGTGTCCCGCAATAATGCCGATGCGGCTCAACGCGAGCGGCGTGTTACGATTCGTTGCGCTAACTGTGGGGGTTGCGATAATGGGTGTGGGCGTGGTTGTGAAGGTGAACAAATGGATGGAGTTTAGTTGTGTGGCAAGCGCGCCGCATGTCCACACGCTCAAAGCAGCGACGAGCAACCAGCCCCAAACGCGCCCCCAGTCATTGCCACGCCGTCGGGGTTTCGCCATGCGATACGGTTCGTGCGCTGAGGAACCTTGCTTACGTTGTTTCACCAGCGATGTTCCGATGAGGGGATAGGGGCAATAAGGCAATCAGTGGGCAGCGAACAATGCGCCATGAGCAGTAACCAGAATGTAGTGAACCGTGCTGCCCACTTACTGATAACTGAACACTGTCTGCTGTTCACTGCAACGGCAGCGCCATGAAATCGAGCGCGCGTGTTTCGTGTAAGCCGTGCGCGCGTAAGCGCTCTGCCAAAACAGTGTGCGTAGATGGGATGTAAAACGTGGCGCGGCGCGAGGCATAGCGATTGAGTTGTTGCGCGAGATAAGCCAACACCGCGTCCTCAACATGTCCACGCGATGTCTCTGCGATGACGACGCCGATGCGATGCGTCACCCAGCCCAACTGCATGCGCATGACGATGCCGCCGATGACCTGTGACGCGCGCGCTTCGAGGATGGCGTGCGTGGTCGTTTGCGCGCCATCCAAAAAATTCGTCAACGTCGTCCACCACGAGTTCTGATGCGGATGGTTGAATAAGCCTGCGTGAGCGAAGCGATAGCTGCGCAAAGCAGGAAACAGGGGCGCCGTGGCGAGTTTACGCACTTGCAGCCATTGCTCGCGCGTCGGAGGCGCAATGCGTAGTTCGTGTCCCGCTTCGGGCAGCCGCGGCAACACTGCGCCGCCATACTCACAGACTTGTTCGAGCCAGTGAAAACCGATTTGTTCATACAACTGACGCGCGCCAAAATTCTCGCGCTCCACTTGCAACGCTAAATGCGTGCCGCCATGTTGCCGCGCCATCTGTATAGACAGCTCGACGAGCGCGCGCGCGATGCCGCGTCGCCGATAATTGGGATGCACAGCAACGTTGCTCAAGAGCCACACGCGCTTCTGTCCGCCAACTAAGCTGAGCGTTGCGTTGCCCACGATTTTGCCGTTTTCCGTCCACACATAGCCCAGCATGTGATCAGCCGCATCACCGCCGAACAACGCGGCTGCGCTGAACAACACGCCATCAATCCAATTGAGCCACGCCCAATCGGGCAATAAGGGCAGTGAGGTCCAGCTAGCCTCCGATTGAAACGCGACGCGCATCAACTGTGCGACGCCGTTCCAATCGCGGAAGGGATTCATGGCGCGGGGGCCACTGGTTGGTTGAACTGCGCGTGAGACGGTAACCATGTTGGTCCCATCAATCCATAACACGTGGAACGTGAAACGTGAAGCGTGGTCTGAACGCTACGTTTCACGCTTCGCGCTTCACGTTTCACGCTTCACGTTCATTCCAAATTGATAATCCACACACACAAACCTGCCAGCACCATCGTCGCGACGACGAGCGCAGCGCGCTGAGATAATTCTAGCGGCACGTCTTTCGAGGCGATGAGCAACAAGCTGACCATGCCAATCGCCAAAAAAATCCACGACCACAAACGCGGATGTGCTTCAAAGCGGTCTCGCCAATTTTGCATGAATGCTCCATCAATCGGATGAGACAGACCTCACAGGTTTTGGAAACCTGTGAGGTCTTGACCCAACATCATTTGCGCAGCGACTTAACCCATAAGGGAATCTCTTCTTGGAAATGTTCTGCGGCGACTTCTTTTTGCAAGCGCGTCATCTCGTTCACTGCTTTGCGGTGATAGGCGCGATCGGTGAGCAGCGCGTGAATCACGTTCAAGCCCGGCTGTTGCGGCACTTGCACCATCACCGAATCGCACGCCAGCCCATTCGCTTCTTCTTCGATGGCGTCGAGCAACGTAATAGTCGCTAAGCCACGCACCGATGCGCCGGCTGCGTGCAAGTCACGCACGCAGGTAACCGAATTTTCGACGAGCATACCGGCAATGCCAATCAAGCGTCCGCCCGTCTCAGCCATCAAGTAACCAAAGAGCGTCGCTTTTTGAATCAGTTCTTGCTGCGAGAGCTGCGCGCCGCGCGCTTGTTGGATGAGCGCGAACACAGACGCTAAGTCAGCGCGTTTGGCGCGTCGAATCGTTACGCCTGAGCCTTGAGCTGCTGTTGCACTCGTGCCCATTCAGCCTCCACTTTTTTCCGCAAGGTCTCCAGCGACCCCGCATTTTCGATGACCACCTGCGCATGTTTGATTTTTTCTGTGTGCGGCGACTGTGCGCTGATGCGTCGCTCGGCTTCGGCGCGCGACATACCGCGCGTCTCCGCCAATCGCGCGAGCTGCGTGGCTTGCGGGCTCGTCACAACCCAGACTTCACGGCAAAATTTCGTCAGCCCTGCTTCGATGAGTTTGATGGCTTCGACCACTGTGACCGCGGCCGTCGTCGTTTGCAGGCGTTCCAACAGTTTTTCTTCGACAGCCGGATGCACGAGGCTTTCGAGCAATTGCAAGCGCTCAGGGTCGTTGAACACGATGGCGCCCAACTGCTTGCGATCCAACAAGCCATCATTCTGCACAATAGCATGACCAAACGCGTTGATCACTTTCAAATATGCCTTGCCGCCGGGCTGTATCACTTCGTGCGCGACGCGGTCTGCGTCAATGGTGTCGGCGCCCAGTTCCCGCAAAATTTGCATCACGGTAGATTTGCCCACGCCAATGTTGCCAGTGAGTCCAATCAGGTAAGTCATCGCGCGTGATTATAGCATAGCCAATGGCAAAGTGAGATTTTTATTTTGTGGATTCACCCGCCGCGCCTGCGCGCACGGCTAACGCCAGGGTCGCCATGAACCACAACACAACGAGCGCATTGAGCAGCCCCCCCCATAGGCGCAGCGTTGGATTCAGCATGAGGTCGCCCAGAATGCGTAGGGTGAGCGTGAGATGCAACAAGACGAGCGGCACGTAGAATGCGCGGTTGAATGGAATATGGACGCGCATCACGGCGGGGATGATAATGGGCGCGTGGCCGAAGATCATGGCAAAAACAAAGCCAAGAAAAATCGTGTGGAGCTGCGCATCGTACAATGGCCCCGCTAAATAATATCCGCCCCAACCAAGCCACAACATGCCGCCTATCAGCAGCCACACGTAGCCTGACAGCAAACATGCCGCAATGAATTGTGTAATGCCCGTTTGGCGAATCGTGCGCCGCGCGAGGTCGTAGCGCAACAGCCACGCGCTCAAGGCGATGAGCCCGACGCCGCTCATACGCACGCCCACATCAAATGTGAACAAGGAGATGAGCAACCCTAACACGAAGAGCGTGTTCACGACGATAAACAGCGCGCGCACGGTTGCATTGAGGAATAGCGCCCGCGCCAGTTCCAGACGTTCACCCGCAATCGTCAGAACCAAAAAACCTGCCCACCATGGCACGACTGCGGCCATTGGCAAGCCCCATAGCCACAATGCACTACCTAGCAGCCACAAGCCCGCGCCTATGCCCATCGTCGCATGAGCCGCATCGAAGCGAATGCGGATGATGGCGCCGAAGATGGCGACGAGCGCCACAGCGGCTAACACAATGAGCAGGCGCGCGATAAACGCGGGCAACCCAACGAGCAAAGCCAATACGCTCAACGCGGCGCAGGCGGGCGCTGTGTATGCCCATGGACGCCGCAAGGCGACTGCGCGTTCCAAACTGACGAGTGTGCCTAAGAAACCACAGACCATCAACGCGCCGTGCATCAACGTCAATTCAAAATCTGGCGCAGGTAACGCCCAACCTATCCGCACCAAGCCGAACCACAACGCGCTCAACAACGCCAATAAGCCAAGCGCCATCAACGGTAAACGCTTCAGGGGTAATTGCATATTTTATGGGAACGCCACTTACGACACCTTTTGCTGTCGCATGCTCACCATCACGAGCTCGCGCACTTCGTCCAACAACGCCTCACGACTGTATTCGCCCTTCTGCAAAATTTTTTCGACGTACCCATGCAAACTCAAATGATCGGCGGCCGTCAGCTCTTTGGCGGTCACCACAATCACAGGCAAGGTGCGCCAAGCCGCTTGGTGGCGAAGGGTAGCGATGAATTGGAAGCCGTCCATCTCTGGCATCATCAGGTCGAGCAGAACGACATCGGGGCGCTGCAGGGCAAGCCGCTCTAGCGCGACACGTCCGTTTTCTGCCTCGATCACGTTCCAGCCTTCTTTCGTCAACAGGCGTTGCATCATCGCGCGCGTGGGGTCATCGTCTTCGACCACTAATACCGTGCCCGTTGCGCGTTGCAGCAACTGATATTTCTCTAACAGCGCCAACAGCCGCTCGCGCTCAATGGGTTTGACCAAGTAATCGGTCGCGCCGAGCGCATAGCCCATGTTTTTGTCGTCCACGATGGTGAGCATAATGACCGGCACGTCCATCAATTGCGGGTCGCCCTTCAACATCATCAACACATCCCAACCATCCATGCCCGGCATCAGCACGTCGAGCGTGATGACAGCGGGGCGTCGCGCTTTGGCGAGTTGCAGACCTTCGGCGCCACTCGCTGCAGTCTCGACGCGAAAACCCTCTTTCGTGAGGAAACGCGAGAGCAGGTTACGCACGCTCACGTCGTCGTCAATGACCAACACGGTGCGGTCGCTTTGCCCATCATCACTTGGACGCGCTGCGCTGTCGCTTGGCACAACGCGACGCCTGGGCAGACGGATCGTGAACGTCGTGCCTTTGCCCAGTTCGCTCTCGACGGTCACATCGCCGCCCATCATCTGGGCAAAGTGTTTCGTGATGGTCAAGCCTAAGCCCGTGCCGCCATACTTGCGCGTCGTCGAGGTATCGGCTTGCACAAAGGCTTGAAACAGCTGGCTCATTTGCTCAGGCGCTATGCCAATGCCTGTGTCGCTCACTTTGAAAAGGAGTGCCTCGGGAGCTGCTGGTTCATCCTTCATCCTTTTAACTTCCTCCTTTTGCGCCGTCAGCGTGATGAGACCATGTTCGGTGAATTTGCACGCGTTACTCAACAAGTTGAATAGAGATTGACGCACCTTCGTTTGGTCAGCATACAGCTCGCCAATGGCTTCATCGCAATGCACCTGCAATGTGTTCGCGTTCTTTTCGACAAGCGGTTGAATCGTCGTCACCACCTCACGCACGAGTGCTACTACATCAAAGGTCTCCCAGTGGAGCGTCATCTTGCCTGCTTCAATCTTGGAGAGGTCGAGGATGTCGTTGATGAGCGACAGCAGATGCTTGCCGGCTGCGTAGATTTTTTGCAGGTCTGCGGCGAAACCACTATCGCCGAGGTCGAGCGCTTCTTCTTGCAGCATCTCGCTGTAACCGATGATAGCGTTGAGTGGTGTGCGCAGCTCATGGCTCATGTTGGCAAGAAATTCGGACTTGGCGCGTGTCGCAGCTTCGGCGAGGGCGCGCGCCTCTTGCGCTTCGGTCGTCGCGCGCGAGAGTTCGGCGGTGCGTTGGGCAACGCGCTGTTCGAGTGTGCGACTGTATCCTTCGATTTCTTGATACAAGCGCGCGTTTTCGATAGCGACGGCGATTTGATTGCTGACCGTGTAGAGCAGCTCCTTGTCCGTCTCGACAAGTGGGCGCTGGCTCACGCCATTGTCCACCAGCAACACGCCAACCGCGCGTCCTTTGTGGATGAGCGGCGCGCCTAAAAAGGCTTTCGCGCCCAATGCGCGCGCGATGCCCTGCGTCGTTTGTCCGCCCATTTGCGAGACATCTTGCACCAACAACGGTTCGGGCGCGCGTAAGACATGCACCAGCAAGGAGTTGGTATCTGTGGTGGACACTGACAACTGCCCAACCATCACCGCCATTTCAGGGGTGCCGCCCATCAACCGCGCGCCCATTAAGAGCTGCTGTGATTCGTCCACCAACATCACCAGCGCACGATCAAATTTCAAATGAGCGGTAATGGCTTTGAGGCTCGCATCGAGCAGCATGTCGAGGTCAAGCGTTGCGCTGATGGCTTTGCCGATTTCGTGCAACGCCGTCAGCTCGTCAATTTTGCGTTCAAGGTTCAGATTGGCGAGCTGCAGCTCGCCGTACGCCGCCTGAATGCGGTCATGTTGCGTTTCGGCATTCACCCGTTGCTCTTGCAACAACGTCTCTTGTCGCTCGCGCTCGTACGCGATGCGTTTTAAGCGCGACGCAAACCAACCGCCCAGTGCGGGCAACAACGCGATTAACGCGACCCACTCGTAGAATGGGAAGCGCGCTAATACGTAAGCCACCAACGCAACGGAAGTGATCAATCCCGCATACAAGCGTATCGAGCGGCGCGGCTTGGGATTCTCCCATGTAAATTCCCATTCGCAATACTCTGCGCCATCGGCTTGGCACTGAGTCTGATTGATTTTGGCAGGCGGCACTTCGGGATAAACACGATTGGTCGCATAACCATAAGCGCCGCGATAGGCTTGACAAGCGGTGCTGAGATAGAGTTGGTGCAGATGCGGCGGCAGTTGCGGCAATTGGCTCGCGCCATACCAACGAATGACAGCGGAGGTGCGCGTGGTCGTCACCACGCGCACGTCAGTGTCGGCGAACCAAGCCGTGAGACGCGGAATGAGTTTGTAAATCTGTTCAAGTGTGAGCGGACGGACGATGTACAACATCGCCTCGGGGTAACTGTACGCGCCGCGCTCGAAGAAGAAATTGGGATCGCCCGTGATGAGCTGCGCGTAGCAATTGGCAAAGACCTCGAACTCGCGCGAGTAGTTGTTGCCTTCGTTGAGCAGGTAGTCGCGTGTGACGTGATAGCGCTCGTCTGCGATGGCCGCATTAAGCATGGCGACGAGACGCTCTAGCGCGGTATCCTTCGCTTGCGCGATGCGTGCTGCGCGTTCGGCCTCAGTCAGTGAGACGGGCAGTTGCGCGGCGGTCTGTCGCGCGACGATGCGCCATAGCTCTTCGACGACGCTGCGAATCAGCTTGCCGTTGATGTGTTTGATCGGCTGTCCGTGGTCGTCTATGCCAAACGGCCGGGTCGTCATGCGCCGCAAATTTTCGGGGATTTCGCTAGGAGGAGTTTCGTTCATGCGCGCCTCAATTTGCGCGGTGATTATGCCATAAAAACGCGCAATTGTCTGCATACGCTGCGCATGACAGTCACATATTCGGTCGGCTCATCGGCTTGATGCGGGGCCAGGCGTGCAGCGCAAACGACAGCACCGCGCCCGCTTCCAGCACGCGCCCACTGAAAGAGAACCAGCTGGGCAGATCAAACCACGACGGCGCTATCACCAACCATACGCCTGCGTTGAGCAAGGCGAATGCAATCCACGCCGCTCGCTCGTTGCCGCGCGATGTGCCGCCGCCCAATCTCGGAAATATCCAAAACATGACGCCCATTGCCAACTGCACCGTCCAACCGAACAACAAGCACTCGATGTGCGCGGGCAGCAAGCGCCACATCAGGGGATGCAACGAGATGCCTTTGTGGAACAATAACAATGCGCCCAACGTAAAGCCGAGCGCGAGATACAACAACGCGGCGCGAATGAACAGACGACTTAGCAGTGGCATCCCATTTGCCTTTTACTCTCAGTCTGGCGAAGGCTTCAAGCCTTCGCCAGGCTGAGTTCATTTCCCTTTCACTCGTCCCCACGTGTTGACGACGAAGCCCATGCCCGCCAGCCATTGCAACACCGCCGAGAGCGCGAGCAGCCAACCCCACAGCGGTTGTGGTTCAAGCGAGTTCAAGGGTTCACTGATGACGCGCAACACCAAGCCACTGTTCAACAACCAATACGTTGCCCACGCGACACGCTCGCTGCCGCGTGGTTGTGCTTTCGAGAGTGTAGGGAACAGCCAAAAGCCAACGCCGAAAATGAGCTGCGCGACCCAACCGACCATGAACAAGTGGAAATAGACGGGCGACAAGGCGGCAAGCAACGGCGGCAACGCAATGAATGGTTGCGACATCAGCAAGACACCGACGAGCAACGCCGTGACGAGATAGACCAGCGCCGATTTGATGAACCAACGGGTGAGGGGAGGCATAACAATTTTGATGAGGTGTAGATACTGAGTAACTAATTTTTACCGCAGAGATGCAAAGACGCAGAGAAAATTTTGAAAACTCTGCGACTCCGCGACTCTGTGGTTCATCAGGTCATTGTGCGAGGCAACGTGAGTTAATCAGGAGAGGGCTTGACGATGTGTGCGTCACATTATACTATCTACTCACTTGAATCCATACAAACATATCTCACAGATTTCGGCACTGTTTCGTGATCGTCTGTGAGACCTATGTGAAAGGACAACATGCAACGACACACGCACGTCACCATTAACGGCGAACAATTTTTCATCAACGGCGAGCCGACCTACACAGGTCGCTATTGGCAAGGACTGCGCATCGAAGGCTTGTTGCTCAACTCGCGCATGGTGCAAGGTATCTTCGACGACCTGAATCCAGAGACGCGCGCACAGTGGGCATATCCTGATACGGGCGTCTGGGATGCGGAACGCAACACCGACGAGTTCATCGCGGCAATGCCAACGTGGCGACAACACGGCTTGCTTGCGTTCACCATCAACTTGCAAGGCGGCAGCCCGCAAGGCTATTCGCAAGCACAGCCGTGGTACAACTCCGCCATCGCCGCCGATGGCTCATTGCATCCCGACTACATGCGACGCCTAGAGCGCATCCTCGACCGCGCCGACGAGCTCGGCATGGTTGCCATTGTCGGAAT
Organism: uncultured Anaerolineae bacterium; assembly: GCA_964509505.1. Lineage (GTDB taxonomy): Bacteria > Chloroflexota > Anaerolineae > JACRMK01 > JACRMK01 > CAZDYP01. The sequence goes on from CAZDYP010000018.1 coordinate 32,358, forward strand.
TTTTTACTTCGGGCAAGAGCAGCGTTTGCGCGACGAAACGGCTATCGTGCAAGCGGTGGACAACACGGTAGATTGGCTCTTCGAGCGCGACTACTACAACGTCCTCATCGAAATCAACAACGAAAGCAACATCCGCTATCAACAGCCTATCCTCAAACCAGAGCGCATCCACGAGCTCATCGCGCGTGTGAAAGAACAGACACGCGATGGGCGACGTTTCCTCGTCAGCACGAGCTATGGTGGTGGCACTATACCCCAACCCAACGTCATTGGCGCGGCGGATTTTGCATTGTTGCATGGCAACCGCGTTGAAGAGCCACAGCGCATTGCGGCAATGGTGCGCGAGACGCGACTGGTCGCGGGTTATCGTCCCATGCCGATTCTATTCAACGAGGACGACCACTTCGACTTTGACAAACCTAACAACAATATGGTTGCCGCGATTCGAGCGTATGCGTCATGGGGCTACTTCGACTATCGCATGGCGGGCGAAGATTTTGCGGAAGGGTATCAGTGCGTGCCTGTGGATTGGGGCATCCATTCGGCGCGCAAGCGGGGATTCTTTGCGAAGGTGCGGGAGGTCACAGGCTCCTGATTGGAAGCTCATGGGAGAGATTGTATAGGATAAAAGTCGAGTTTCTACAGATAAGCAAATACTCACTCAACTAGCGATACCCTAATACCGACACCGAATTATCAAGGTTGTTGGTGACATAGACCCAACCGTTGGTAGGATTGACAGCAATGCCATATGGATATACACCAACTTTGATGTTAGTGATAACTTCAGTGCCACTGATGACAGAAACTGTGTCACTACCATAATTGGCAATATAAACATAGCCCGTCAGTGGATCAATGTCCATGTGAGCTGGACCGCCACCAACCTTGAGCTCCACAAGTTTGTTGTTATTGTGCCACACATCTACCCGCCCTACTTGAGTAGAACCCCATGGAATATAGAGGTCACCTGTTTTTGGATGCACACGCATCGCCAGCACCCCCTTGCCATTTGGTCCGCCCGTCTCAAAGTTATCTAGGTATTTATCTGCCTTGAAGCGTCGGACGCCACCAAACGCATCCAACACATAGACTTCTCCCGTCGTAACATTGGTATCTATCGCACGCACAGGAGCTTGTGGAATCAATTTGGTTTTGATGTGGCGTGTGATTTCTTGCATACCTTGAATCACAATCACTTCACTGCTAGCCCCGCCTGCATACACATAACCCGAGGTTGGGTCAGCTGCTACATGAGTGAGCAAAACGCGCCCCACGTTGATGTTACCAATGACCTTAGGACCATCCAGCACAAGAATGTTGCCTTCGACGGGGTCGCTGGCTGATCTATATTGTTTATATCCACTGACAACGTAAGCCCAATGACTCTTAGGCTCAACCACTACACTTGATGGGCCCCGCCCGACTGTCTGAATCGTTGTCACAACCTCAGTGTTTTGAATGATCACTAAACTGCTTGCATGACTGTTGAGAGCATAAACCCAACCACGGGCTT
>CAZDYP010000018.1:33883-42031 GCA_964509505.1 uncultured Anaerolineae bacterium
GTCTGCGGCGATTTCCACAGTGGATTGGCTTGGGCTACGTTCTGCACCTGTTGGCAAAGCTGTAAGCCAATCAATACCCTTGATGATACTGATATAACCAAAACTGTCATCATTGCCAACATAAACATACCCTGTCCGTGGATTCACCATAATATCAGAAACCACATGGCGCACTCGGATGGTCGTCAACAACTCAGGGACGCGTGGTTTGGCAGGTGTAGGTGTGGGTAGAGGTGTGGGCGATGTGCCCATACAACCTGTAAGCCATGCAATTAAGCATAACAGCCTGATTGTGACTTGACGAGATGGCCAAGCAGGCATCACAGTCCCTCCTTAACGGATGACCAATGGTAGCACGATGACCCTACAGGGATTGGGATATGCGGCAAAGGCGCACCACGATGGCTTGGGGGTTTGCTTGTCACCACGAAACAGCCCAAACTCCCATTCCACAGTCGTGGCATTGGTGCGGTTGAACGAGCTGCCAGCAGTTCCTTGTGCTTTCCATGTCATCGCATTCGCATTGGTGCCGCAATCAATGGCTTGCCCAAGGTCCATATATTGATACCAGAAAATCTTTTTTACGTCTGAGCTGATGTTGACGTTGGGACGCTCATTGAACAACACGTCGAAGCCACGCTTGAGATAGGTCGCCTGTTGCGCTTCTGTGACCAATGTGCCATTGATGGCTGTGCAACCTTCGGCGGTTGGTTTCCCTTTGGCACTATTCCAGCCAATCTCGGTTGCCCAAATGTCTCGGATATGATTTCTGAATTGCATCTGGCGGGCGAACTTACCTAGAATGTTTTGATCGCCCAAGCCAGGATTCATTTCCGACAAATCGTTGGCATGTAAGTACGCTTGCGGGTCAAGCCCAAACTGGGGCTTGGCATAAGGGTGAATGGACAGATAGTCAAATGGTCGCGCATTGCCTAACCCGTCTAAACTTGCATAGACATTTTGCAAATAGGTCAACGAATCACCCCATGCGCTACCCAAGCCACCGAAAACTATCTTATTGGCTGAGTTGACTTGAATAATCGCTGCGCGGGCTTCGATCAACAGTGGCGCATACAATTCGGGCCAGATGTAAGGCGCACCCTTGTTGGGAGGCGCACCATCCAAATTCGGCTCATTCCAAATCTCCCAATACTTGATACGGCTATTATAGTGTTGGGAGAGAGCGTAGGCTTGAGCCCCAAATTCAATGCGGTAGATGCTGGCAACCGCTGGGTCAAGGTTGTTAAAATCACGGCGCGTGATACTCTCATGATTAATGACACCTAGTACACTCATACCTAGCTTGCACAGTGTATCAACCATGCGGTCATATCCAACGCGGTCCACGGGTTCACCAACATGCCTTTGTCGGAAGAGCAAGCGCACCCAACCCGCGTTTGAAAATTGCAAATTGCGCGCCGCAATCGTATCGCCATCCCGCACCATGATATATTCACCGCTGGCGGTTGGATCGTATGGATCAAGAACCACACCCTTTTTACCCTTGATGGGATCGGGATTGTCTGAGTTACAGGCATAGCTGGGTGTGTTATAGCCCAAGATGCTGAGATTATCCAGAAAAATACCTTTGAATGTAATCGCATCGGCATCGCTGCCAAATGACCAGCGAAAACAGACTTGACTGCCAAATGTGCCGGAGTTTCTATACATCCAATAAATTTGCCGTTTCCATCCGCCTGAATCGAAGTCGTATTCCCATTCATCCCATTGCGCGTTTGCATTAGCGCAATCCGTGGTCATGGCAAATATCAGCGAGTCCCCTGAATCAGAGTTGTTTATGTATGGATCATTCAAGTCTGACGCAAGACTGAATTGCACCATCGCCTTCTGTACGTTGCTCAAATCATACGGCCCACACCAGATGGTCGTACGTAACCCAGCAGAGTAATTGTTATAGAACGGGTCAAGCGCGTTTGTGCCGCCGGCCGCAGGCCAGGCTGATGTCGGCGCGCTAACGGATGTATAGTTCGTCGGTCCCCAATAGCGAACGGAACTATCTGTGTTGTTGTAATAAACCGCACAATTGTTAGGTGGGTTGGTCTCGTTCAAACAAGTTCGCCAATTATCCACCAATGTTGGATCAACAGGAGTGGCAACGGCGCAGGCAGCAGTTGTACGCTGCAAAATTTGAGATGGTGGAGGAAAACTGCGATGCGCTTTGGGTGCCGCAGGCGGCTTGATGGAGCTGGTTGAAGTGAGAGGAGTACTTGACGAGAGAAAGCGTAGTGTTCGTGTCACGCCATTGTATGTAACTATGTACTCATCGTATGCTGTGGGGCTGGAACGAGGCGTCGTCCCTATGGGTGTATTGGTAGGTGTGTTTTGCGGCAATGGATATGCCGCCAACGGTGTTGTCGCCGCATTGATGATAGGTGCGTTGTTGTTTCTGCGTGGTGTCGGTGTCGCAGGTGCAGGCGGCAGGGGATAAGGTGAAGCTTGTGTGGGTAGAAAGCGTGGCGTGGGTGTGGCTGCTTGCAAGTCAGGTGCGGCAGTCAGTGTTGGTGCATGTGAACTGTCCAAGAGCAGGAAGCCAACGACTATGACAACGATGATTGATAAGGTAAAGCCCAAACTGCGATTGATGTTCAAGGAAGTTTTCATCGCGATCCTCCATAGCAAAACAAAAGTTGAAAGCTAACTTGGACAATGACCAGCTCAAGACGGCAGGATTTTACGAACATGGCAGAGAACCATCAAATTACCGTTGACGCGACTCCCGCCCATCGTTAGGGTGATGTCATCTTGTGAATCACTTCGCCCTCAACCTTAAACCTCAATTGAGTTTGTTCAGGGACATGCTTCACACAATCGAAACGCAAACTGAAACCATGCGCCTCCACCGTGACGCGATAGAGCCCTCGTTGAAAACGGCATTCGGTCACCATTCCCTCCAACACATTTTCTCCTAACTCCGAAACGAGCTGAATACCTTCGGGGCGTAGCAACAACGTCAGGGAAGGGGATTGCTTCGCTTCACTCGCAATGACTTTGGTGCGAGATTGCTCCCTCATACGCAAACGTCCCAACGGCGTCTCGACCCATTCGTCCTCAATCCAACGCCCGCGCACCACACAACCCAAATCCAAAAAGCGCGCGACGAATTCGCTTGCGGGCTGACGATACAATTCCTCTGGCGTGCCTACTTGCGCGATCTGCCCCCCTTGCAAAATGGCGATGCGGTCGGCAAGGGCGAACGCTTCGGCTTGGTCGTGCGTGACGTAGAGCGCGGTTAGTTGCAGCCGCTTCAAAATCGCGCGTATCTCGCCGATGAGCTGCTCGCGCAACAGCCGATCCAACGCGCCCAATGGTTCATCGAACATCAGCAGACGTGGACGCGGCGCGAGCGCGCGCGCCAGCGCCACACGCTGCTGCTCGCCGCCGCTCAAGAGATTGACATCGCGCCGCGCGAAACCGCTCAAGCCCACCAGCGTCAATACCTCGGTGACGCGCGTCTCGATGTCGGTGTGTGATTGATGCGCCATCCGCAAACCAAACGCCACGTTGTCATAGACGTTACGATGCGGGAAGAGCGCGAGGTCTTGGAACATCAGCCCGAAGCCACGCGCGTGAATCGGCGTAGGCGTAAGGTCGCGTCCCTCAAAGTAGATTGTGCCTGCGTCTGCTTGTTCCAAGCCCGCGATGAGACGCAGCAGCGTCGTCTTGCCGCTGCCGCTCGGTCCGAGCAGACACACGAGCTCGCCTTCAGCCACTGCCAGATGGATGTCGCGCAAGACCGGCTGACCGTTGAATGATTTATGAATGTGTGAGAGCTCAAGCAACATCGCATGTATTATGTATCAAGTGTCAAGTGTCATGTGTCAAGTGTCATGTATTACTTGGCACATGGCACATGAGACTTGACACATGATACTTGACACTTGCTACTTTCAAAATTCTCCCATACCTTCCCAACGCAAACGTTCCAGACTCGCCATCGCCGCAACACTCACCACCATCAAGATCGTGCTGAGCGCGAGCGCTTGTCCGCTGTTGATGAGGCCGGGTTGACCCAATAGGCGATAGATAGCGAGCGGCAGCGTCGGCATTTCGGGGCGCGCGACCAACGCCGTCGCGCCGAACTCGCCGAGCGATACGGTGAACGTGAAGATCGCGCCGACGACAAGCGCGCGCATGATGAGAGGCGCATCTATCGCGCGCCACACTTGCGCGGGCGATGCGCCCAACACACTCGCCGCTTCGCGCAAACTTGGTTTGAGGCTACGCAGCACAGGCAACAACGCGCGCACGACGAACGGCATGGCGATGAGCGTGTGGGCGATTGGCACAAGCCAGACCGTCGCGCGCAGATTCAACGGCGGCTGGTCAAGTGCAATGATGAAACCAAAACCCAAGGTCACGGCAGAGGTAGCGAGCGGCAACATAAACACCGGGTCGAGCCAACGCACACGCAGGAGCGCATACGCGGCACATGCGCCTAACGGCAGCGCGAGCAACAACGCCATCAGCGCGAATAGCAACGAATTGCCCACCGCTTCGATGGGTGGCACATACGAGATGGACTGACGCCGATTCACGAACAACTCGGTGTAATAGCTCAAGCTCAAACCGTCGGGCGTCCACAGCGATTGGATGATGAGCGTAATCAATGGCGCGCCAATGAAGAGCACCAACGCGCCCAGCAGCAACGCAATCAGCGCGCGTTCACGCCCATGGCGCGGTCTGCGTCGCGTGATGCGTTGCGGACGCAAACGCAAGGGACGCGCGAGTCGCGCTTGCAGGTGCGTATAGAACGCCATCAAGGCAAAGGTCACAATGAGTTGGATGAGCGAGAGCGTCGCGGCGACGGGCAGATCAAACAGGTTCACCGTCTGACGATAAATCTCGACTTCGAGCGTGGCGAGGCGGGGCCCGCCGAGCAACAACACGACGCCGAACGAGGTGAAGTCAAAGATGAAGATGAGCAGACTCGCGGCAATGATCGCAGGCATGAGCAACGGCAACGTGATTTGCGTGAACGCGCGCCAGCGATTCGCGCCGAGCAGTTGCGCGGCGGCAGTCAATTGTGGGTCGAGGTTCGTCCAGAAGTTGCCGACGATACGAATGACAATGGAGAGATTGTAAAAGACGTGTGCGATGAGAATTGCCCCAACGGTGTCAAGGATCTGGATGGGCGGTTTCTCCAAGGCAAGCCATTGCATCAGTGTCAAGTTAAGCCAACCGCGCGGCCCGAGCAACGCGCTGAACGCAAATGCGACGACGATGGTCGGCAACAAAAAGGGCAGTGTCGTGACGGCGCGCATGAACGCTTGCCCGCGAAACTCCCAACGCGCGAACAGATACGCGATGGGCAAGCCCAGCAGCAACGTCAACAACGTGGACGCGGCGGCTTGCGCGACGGTGAAGCCAAGCACACGCGCGAAGTACGGCGTTTCCGCAACGCGCGCCACGCCCTCCCACGTCCACACACCATCGGGCATGAAACTCACTTGCAAGATGGCGAGGAGGGGATAGAAGAAGAAGAGAGCGAGAAAGGCGAGCGGGATCGTAGCCAGTAGCCAGTAGCCAGTAGTCAGCAAACTCATCTGGCTACTGGCTACTGACTTCTGGTTACTGCTTTCTATCGTAGCATGACGGCTGTCCATTCTTTGATCCACTTGTCGCGATTCGCATCAATCGCTTCGGCGCTCACGTTGGCGGGTTCTTTGGGAATCTCAGCCCACTTATAAAAGTCGGGCAGCTTCGCATCAGGGCGCACAGGAAAGACGAACATCTGCGCGGGGATGTCTTCTTGGAATTTTGTGGTGAGCATGAAGTCAATGAATTTCTTGGCGAGGTCGGGGTTCTTCGCGCCCTTGAACACGCCCACAAATTCAATTTGGCGGAAGCACGCGCTCGCGCCTAGCACGTTGCCTGTGGGCGGCGCCGTCAGTTTGCCGCCCGAGAAGAATACTTCGGCGGCGGGACTGGTCGCATAGCTCACGACAATAGGACGATCACCGCCTTTGCCGCCCCACGACGATTTCGCGTAATACGCATCTTCCCAACCTTCGCTCACCAGCACATCGTTCGCACGCATGGCTTTCCAGAAATCGAGATACTTATCGCCATAGCGCCCTACCGTGGCGACGAGGAACGCCAGACCGGGCGATGACGTGGCAGGATTTTCGACGACGGTCATACTCTTGTATGGCGGCTTCGTCAAATCGTCGAGCGTTTGCGGCGGTTGCAAATTCTTCTTCTTGAAGTAGGCAACATCATAGTTCAAGCACACATCGCCGTAATCAATCGGCGTCATGGCGAATTGTTTATCTAACACGAACTGTGCGGGAATTTTGTCGGCATCGGCGGGTTTGTATGGTTCGAAGATGTCCGCCTTCAACGCGCGCGACAAGAAGGTGTTGTCCACGCCGAAGAACGCATCGCCCAATGGATTGTTCTTGGCGAGAATCGCTTGGTTGAGCGCCGCGCCTGCATCGCCTGATTTCAACACCTTAACTTTCGCGTTGTTGGCTTTTTCAAACTCAGCAATGAGCGATTCGGTCGCATTGAATGAATCGTGCGACATCAGCACGATTTCGCGCGGACCGCTCGGCGTGGCGGTGGGCGCCGGGCGAGGCGTGGCGGTGGGCGCGAGTGTCGGCGTGGGCGGCAATGTCGGTGCGGTGGTTGGGGTTGGCGCCGTCGTGGCTGGTGCGGCGACAGGGGCGCGTGTCGGCGTCGGTGGGACGGCAGTCGGCGTCGCCGCCGGGGCACAGGCAGCGATGACTGCGACAAACAGCCAGATGAAACGTGAAACGTGAAACGTAAAACGTGAAAGCATATAAGCCTCCTTTGCTTCAGAAACAAATTTGACACAAAGCCACGAAGAGGCGCGAAGCGCACTAAATTAACCCTCTTTGTGTCTTTGTGAAAGCTTCGTGCCTTTGTGTTGAAATTGATGCACGACGAGTAATACCCCACTCGTCAAGGTCACTTGTGCGCGCGCGGCGCTGAGCTCGTTGCTGATGCTGCGCGTGCTGCCGAGATACAGCGTCTCGCCATGCAGTGGATACAACAAACCTTCGGTGATGACGCCCTCCACGCTTGGCGTCAATGGAATCAGCGATACGGTGTCGCCGTGCTGCCCATCCACGACGGCATGCGCCCACGCGACTTGCGCTTCAAAGGAATGACCTACGATGCGTGTGGGCATTCGCGCGCGCGCCAGGCTGACGAGCAACAATACATTCGCCAGCTGTTGATCGAACCGTCCACCTAACACCCCGAGCAAAACGATTTCCGATGCGCCACGCTCACGCGCCAGCTCGAGCGCGAGTTCGAGGTCAGTCTTGGCTTTGGCGCGTGGATGACGAATCAGCTCGACATGCGATGCTTCACACCATGCGAATGTGTCTGCGTCTATCGAGTCCATGTCGCCGATGACGATGTGCGGCGGCAGCGCCAACGTACGACGCGCATTCACCGCGCCGCCATCAGCCGCAATCCGTAAGATCGCGTCGCGCCACAACGCACGTAATCGTTCACTGTCTTCGAGCTCGCCGTTAGCTACAATCGCTGCGCGCATGGCATCACCTCCTTGCTCATTCAAGACCTCACGGGTTTCCAAAACCCGCGAGGTCTTACGTTGGAGTAAAAAAATCGCCGCCCCGAAGGGCGGCGTTAAGTGTAAGACCGTTTCTTTTCCCTTCGCTGGCATTACCCAGAGCAGGTTCTATGGGTCGGCGACGCTAGTCGCCCTCTCAGCCTGTCAATCCAGGCTCCCCGTTTGCAATTCTTGGTTCACATCATAGCGCAATGCAGCGATGCGCGCAAATCAGTACTGATACGACGCGTTTCAAATCTATCCGCTACAAAGCGGGTTTCTCGCACGTTTCACGACCCGCTTTGTAGCATGTGCTAAACCCAATGACGCGGTGTGGTGCGTGGAATCGGCGACAACAAACGATACACGCTGCCCGTTATGTGTGCCAGCTCGTACGGTGTGAGCTCCGCTTCGCCTTGCCGCCCAAGCAGCACGACCTCTTCACCCAGCGACACAGTGGGTGCATTCGTCACATCTACCAATGTGCTGTTTGCGCTGACCGCCAACACGGGACAGCGTTGTTCACGTATCAGCACCTCACCGTCGTTACTCAGCAGCGGCGAGTAACCATCAGCCCAACCAAT
>CAZDYP010000019.1:0-39980 GCA_964509505.1 uncultured Anaerolineae bacterium
TTAGCCATGAGTCATGTGTCCTTCATCGTTAGTTTTTATGCTTGTGGTGGTGGCGTGACTGTCAGCGGATTTTGAGAACGAATTGAACGGAAGCGCACCTATTCCGTTCCCTCCATTCAATCCGTTCAATCCGCTCCCCGAATCCGTTGACAGTCAATCCCTACGGCACCCGTCCCACCACCAGCACATATCCCTCTCGCCAATAGAAGTCAGGCTGATTGCAAATGTGGTCAGGCGAATCAACGCCTCTCAATGCGCGCCACAGTGCTAACTCTTGAGTGGGCAAATCCAGCGTTTCTGCTAAGTTTGCCCACCACTTGAGCACTGCGCCCATAAACTCTCTTTCGATCGGACGCAACGGCGCGCAGCGTTCCACTAAAGTTGTTTTGCGCCAGCTGTCAATCAAGCCGGCTGCACGAAACCACTTAGGTAACTCAATTGCCCGTAGGCAGCCGCTCAACTGAACGTCTCCATGCTGCTGAGCCGCTTCAAAAAGATGCCACATCAAGGTCGAAGTTGTAGGTTGAGTCTGCTAGTTTGTAGCCTCAGCCTCTTTGACAGCCACGAGACCGCCAGCCCGCACCACGCGGCGAAATTCGGCAAGTATTGTGGGCAATTCTTGATCCGTGAAGTATTGAGACACATTGGCATTCCACACGGTGTCGAAGATATTGTCTTCGTAGGGAAGCGCAGTGACGCTACCCACGCAAGCTTCCACCATGCAAGGAAATTTGCCTGACTTCACCTGCGCCTCAACAGCTGCCACATTTTCTGGCGCGAAATCGAGCGCGCTGATTTTGCCATTCGCGCCAACCAGCTCTGCCATCAACGGCAGGAAACTGCCGCCCCCACACCCCGCATCCAACACATGCCAACCGGGTTGGATGCCCACCGAACGCAACATCGCTTCATATTCAGGTTGGCACGTCAGGAAATGACTGTCTAAGTAAGAAGCCTCTGCCAGCGCATGACCCGTTGAGGTCATGGCATGGCTATGGGACGACTGCATTTGTTCGCTCATCGGTTCCTCCTCAGATTTTTTATCGTGCTTAACTGATCACTCCCAACTCTTGCAACACCTTCAACGTGCTTGGCAATGGCTCTTGCCACAAATCGCTTGGGCGAATCCAGAAACCTTGCAACACGTGCGAATGAATTTTGCCAACCTGTTCTGCAATAACGACATAGCCATCGGAGGTCAGTTGATAAGCGCGCACACGACGATTCTGCGGATCAATCACCCAATACTCGCGCACGCCGATGCGCTCGTACTCCACGCGCTTGTCGTGCCAGTCACGTTCAACGCTATCGGCTGAGACGATTTCCATGATGAGGTCGGGCGCGCCCTCAATGCGCGTTTCGTGGATGATGTCTTGCCGTGCTTTGGAGACGAAACATAAATCAGGCACACGACGCACACCCAACGCGCGAATTTCAACACTAGAGACAAATACTCTACCGAGTGTCCGCATATCAGCGAACAATCGAATCAATGCGGCAAGCCATCCGATCAAATCATTGTGCTGTGGTATTTCTGGCATGTGTAGAATCACCTCCCCCTTAACCCACTCGGCGCGCACGTCTTCGTCGCCGAAGAACGCTTCAAATTCTTCTTCCGTCATCGTCTGCGGCAATGTGGCAGCCAGTTGTTCAAGTGCCTGTTCTGATTCGCTCATCACGCCCTCCATTCTTTTGGGTGACGACAAGGCGACTGACTCACTTCTTTTCATCGTGTCACCTTGTCCTCCCTTCACCCCGTCACTTCTTCCCCGCCCACTCCTCAATCAACGTCTTGATGGCAGAATGGTCGAGCTCGCCCTTGCCATTCGCCTTCAAGCTGTTCATCATCTGTTGCACGATGCCCGTGAGCATGAGCGGCACGCCATACTCCTTGCCCGTCGCCATCGCGATGTTCAAGTCCTTCTCGTGCAGCTTCACGCGGAAACCCGGCTTGAAGTTGCGATCTAACATGCGTTGCCCATGCACGTCGAGAATGCGCGACTGCGCGAAACCGCCGAGCAATGCTTGCCGCACCTTCGCCGCGTCCACGCCCGCTTGCTCCGCCAATGTCAACGCCTCGCTCACGGCGGTGATGGTCAACGCGACGACGATTTGATTGGCGGCTTTGCACACTTGCCCCGCGCCCGACTCGCCGATATGCACGATGTTCTTGCCCATCGCCTGAAAGATAGGCAAAGCGCGCTCGAAGCCTGCGACGGTACCGCCAACCATGATCGAAAGCGCCGCATTGATCGCGCCTGCTTCACCGCCGCTCACAGGCGCATCGAGCATCGTCAGCCCGCGCGCCTCAGCCTCTTTCGCCAACTTGCGCGCGACGATGGGCGAGATGGTGGACATGTCAATGATGAGCGAGCCGGCCTGCGCGCCCGCGAACACGCCGTTCGGTCCCGCGACGACCGCTTCGACATCAGGCGAATCGGGCACCATCGTGATGACGACTTCGGATTGTGACGCGACCTCTTGCGGATTCATTGCCGCTTTCGCACCTTCTTTAGCGAGCTCATCCACTGCGCCGCGCGAGCGATTATGCGTGACGAGCGTATAGCCCGCCTTCAGCAAATTACGCGCCATCGGCTTGCCCATGATGCCGAGACCAATGAAACCAACGGTAGGGAGAGACATAAAAGTTCCTTTAGAAATTGATTGAGTAAATGTGCGGCGTGAAACGTGACCTGTGAGACATTCCCAATCGCTCGTGCCACACAGCTCACGTTTCACGCTTCATGCGATTCTAGCGCCCGCTTCAAATTCTGCACGGCTTTTTCCGACTCGCCGCGCATGTAATTGGCGAAGGCTGCTTCGAGCGGCGTGCCTGCGATGGCGGCGACGTGGAACTCAAGGTCGCGCGTGAACTGTGTGCCGCCGTCTTTTTCCTCGAAAGCGTACATCAAGCGCATGGACGATTGCCCATCCGCGCTCTGAATATCCCACACAACTTTTTGCAGCGGCGCATGCTCGACGACTTTCCAATCGCCTTCAATGTCGCGCCCCATCAAACTCGCGCGCTCGCGCGTCACATCGCCCAGCTGCACGGGGCGCTCGGTCACGCCGCTCACGCCGAGCGAGTTTGGGTGATAGTGGGGCCAATGTTTCGGCGTCGTCGCATAGGCGAACACGATGGCGAGCGGGCGGGCGATGTGGACGGTGTTGATGGTACGGGACATAACCCCTCCAGTCATTTCAGCTTGAGTTCGCTCGCCTTGCACCCATCCCGCTTGCCTTCGGGAATCCATTGGCACGACGCTTCGGGCGTCGTGCTGGCAAGATACTCAAGTCCGATGTAGCCATTGTAGCCTGAATCTTCAATCGCCTGAAAAATCGCGTGATAGTTCATCTCGCCCGTGCCGGGTTCGTGGCGGCCCGGATGATCGGCGACTTGGATGTGCGCGATGTGCTTGAGATGACGTTGGATGTGCCCAATGACATCGCCCTCCATGCGCTGCATGTGATAGGCGTCGTATTGCAAGCGCACCGACGCCGAGTTGAAGCGCTCGACAAATTTCACCCCAGCGGGCGTGTTGCCAAGCAGATACTTTGGCGTGTCGAACAAATTGAGCGGCTCAACCATGAGGGTGACGCCGTATGACTGCGCGCTGGGCAACGCCCAACGAAAATTTTCTTCCACGATGGCGAGCTGTTCATCGCGCGGCGCGCCTGTGTCGTTGCCGACGAGACAATTGAGGCGTGTGTTGCCGACGCGCTTCGCAAAATTCACGGCGACTTGAAACGCTTCACGCCATTCGTCACGTCGCGCAGGGTCGTTGGCGTAGCCACGGTCGCCTTTGGCGATGTCGCCCGCGTCCATGTTGTGCAGCGCGACGGTCAAGCCAAGCGTTTGAATCGCGCTGGCGATGTCGTCAAGGTTCTCGCCGCGAGGCCACAAAAACTCGATGGCTGTGAAACCTGCCTCTTTCGCTTTATGCAACCGTGTCACAAACGGTTGGTCGCGCCAGAGCATTGAAACATTGACACAAAAATTGAGCATGGGAAGTCCTCACAAAACAAAGTGGGCGCAGTGATGTTTCTGCTCTCACTGCGCCCCTACTTTACACTAGGCTTTCAATCATATCAAGACCAACATTGTGGATATGACCAACGCGCCACTTGCACTTTGTCGCGTTTGCCTTTCCACGCTTCGCAGTACACCGGAGAGATTATTCAAGCGGTTTAGTAGCACGCCAACGATGATGCCGCCGAAGTCAATCAACGCCACGAGGATGTTCTCTTTCTCTGTAAGAAAGTCCCAGATGTCGTTCCACGCGCTTAGGTGATTTCGACGCTTACGCGGCAGCGATTCACGCCTATTTACGACGCGAACAAGATCGCCCAGCGGAATCTTAGTTATCAAATAACCCTAACTGCCTCGCCTCTATCACGGGTGAAGCGGGTTTCGGAGGGGGGCGGCGTTGTCCTGCAAGCCCGCCTAGCGCTTTAATTTTCTCCGCTATTTTCGGTACGCAATAGCTCGTTAATTCCTCGTTGATTTGCTTCGTGGTGAAGCGCAACAAACTCCAACCTGCCGTCTCTAAGTCGTTATCGCGCACATTATCTGCGGCGGCGCGACTGCGTTCAGTGTGCCAATAGTCGCCATCTGTCTCGACGGCGATTTTGCCGTTCTCGCAATAGATGGCAAAGTCGAGGGCGTAGTCATGTTCTTCAATCTCAATATACTCTTGACGTTCCGCGTTGATTTTGCGGCGTTTCAATTCTGCCCACAACCGATCTTCCAATGGGCTTTCGTGATAAAGGTCGTTGATTTCTGTGGCGCGCGCAAATTTTTCCAACGTGGTGGGGATGAAAATGATGCGCCGCCACCGCCGACTCAAAATCGGATGATGCAGACGCTCAAGTGGTGATAAACTCAAGCGGTAATAGCGGCGATTGGTATGTTCATCCATCAATTCGTTGGGGAACAATTCACGCCGACTGACTTGGCGCACCTCCAACACCCGCGCGCTGTAATTCACTGCGTACGCTTCCTTGCCAAATTCTTTGGTTTGGTAGAAAGCCAAACGCTCAGGGGGCCAACAATCTTTGAGGCGACGTTCCACACTTGGCACAGGAATGCGATACCAGTGCTGGTTACGCGCGATATCCATATCGCTTTGTGTGCTGATGATGGCTATCAACACTTCACCGCGTCTGCCCATACTGTCACCTCTGCACGACCACTTGACCACATCCTTTTGTTCCACGTCCAACCTGTGTCTATAATAATTGCATGAACACAGCGCGCCTCACAATCACTCAAATCCAGCCATTGCCTCCATGCTTGAACGAGTCTGCGCTCGTCGCCTATCTGGCGACGCAACCCGACATCGCGGCGGCTTATCTTTTTGGCTCGTGGGCGACGGGGGGCGTTCACGCGCAATCGGATGTGGACATCGCCATCTTGCTCACTCGCGCTGATGACGCGCTCGCCATCGCCGCCCGACGGTTGCAGCTCATCAACGCGCTCGCGCCGTTTGCCGATTGTGAGATGGATGTCGTTATCCTCAACACCGCCTCGACGCTGCTACAGCATGAAGTCGTGCGTTGTCGTCGTTTGCTCTATGAGGCTGACCGCATGGCGCGCCTTGATTTCGAGGTGCGCGCTGGCAAGCAATATGCTGATGAGCAACCGCACCGTGATTTCTTCGCGCAAGCCATGTTCAAAGAAATTCAGGAGGGCCGTTTTGGTGGACGCCGATAAGATCGTGCTTGACCGTTTAGAGTTTCTCCGCAATGAAGTGCATTATCTGAAAAGCGAACGCGATCAAGCGCTCTCGTTGAGCGCTTACACTACCAACGTGCGCCTCCGCAAAGCCACAGAACGCAGCCTGCATCTAGCGATTGAAGCGTGTCTCGATATTGGGCGCCGCCTGATCGCGCTCAATGGTTGGACACAACCCGAAAACAATCAAGCCGTTTTTCAAATTCTTGCGACCGAAGGTGTGGTCTCCGACACACTATTGCCGACCTTGCTGGATATGACGCGCTTTCGTAACCTCATTGTCCACGATTACACGCGCATAGACGATGCCATCGTCTATACGATCTTGACCAAGCGCTTAGGTGATTTCGACGCTTACGCTACAGCGATTCACGCCTATTTACAGCGCGAGCAAGATGGCTCAGAAGAATCTTAGCTATCAAACAACCTCAACTATCTCACTTCTGCTCGATGCTCAACGCTATCCTCTTTACGCTTGTCCACAAATAACGCGGGCGCGGCTGGTTTTCACCCATCGCCGCGCCCATACTTTACACTAGGCTTTCAATCGTATCAAGGTCAATGCCGCTAACGTCGCCCAACTCGCTAGCTTGAACTCATGGTTCAGCCCCACCGCTTCCAGCTCAGCGCGACTGAGCAGCAACAGCTCATGCTCCTCCAAATCATCGGAGGGTAGCGCGTTGGTACGCCACGCGTCGATGGCGAGATAACAATATGCTGTGCCAGCGCCGCGATTGCCATCCACTACATACTTGCCCAAGTCAATCCATTCCGTTGATGCGTAACCCGCTTCTTCTTGCAGTTCACGTTGCGCGGCGGCTAACGGGTCTTCGCCTGTTTCGATGTAACCAGCGACGGGCGCGCGCGTCGTGCCTGCAACAGCGTATTTTGTTTGGCGAAAGCACACGAACTGTTGGTCTGTGGTCACTGCCAACACATTCACGTAATCGGGCGTGATGAGCCACGGCCAATTTTCGATCACACGCCCATCAGGCAAGCCGACGGTATGGCTCTCGACAGTCAGCCATTTGCTGTGATTGAGGATGACGTGGCGGGAAAGAGTTTGCCAAGGTTGCATGGGCATACTACCAAATTATTTTGATACCAGCCGCTTGAATTTTATGGTCTTTGGTAATCAACGGTACACCCAATTGCAGCGCTGTTGCTGCAATGATACGATCAGGCATTTCAGGCACAATACTGCGATCAATGTTTTGTACTTGAAACGCCAGTGCCTGATCTATTGGCACAACCGCAAGCACACTGCCTACAGAATTTAGCTCTCGTTGCAACTTGGCTAGCGCCGCTCCAGGAATGCGTCCCTTTTCCGTCAGGCAAATAATCTCGATCAGACTGATTGCAGGTACTCCAATGGGCTCACCTAAACGGGTCGCTTCGTCACATGCGTCACGCGCAGCAGTGGATAGCTGCGTATCTGCCAATAAATACCAGATTAGGGCATGAGTATCGGCAACGGCATACATCACAGTCTCCGCTCTGCAAATTGTCCCCACAACTCTCGCCGCGCTTCTGTGATGTCTGCTTCGGTGACAGTAAATCCTTGCCACAGCCCGTAGAGCGAACGCAATGGCTTATGCAGCGCAGAGGTTGTAGGTAGTTGCTGCGCTAAACCGCTTAAAATTCGTTCGACTAATTGTACTTGCTCACGTAAAGATAGTTGATGGACTTGTCGCACTACCATCTCAACCGTGATTACGGGAGTTGTCATTTGGCGCCTCCTTATTTTTTACTCGCTTGTTTTCTTCGCCCGCAACGCCTGCTCCATCAACTCGCCCACCCCCTGCGGATTGGCTTTACCCCTCGTCGCCTTCATCGCTTGTCCAATCAAAAACTTGAGGATGGTCTCTTTGCCCGCGAGATAATCGGCGACGGGCTTCGGGTTTTCCGCGATGACTTGCGTGATGATGGCTTGCAGCGCGCTGGCGTCGCTAATTTGCGCGAGCCCTTTCGCCTTCACAATGTCGGCTGGTGCGTTACCCGTCGTGAGCATTTCCTCGAAGACCTGCTTGGCGAGCGTGCTGCTCAACGTCTTGTCAGCCGTGAGCTTCGTCAACTCCGCAAGGTGGGGCGGCGCGATTTTGATTCGCTCGATGCCGATGCGTTGCTCGTTCAACACACGCGCGATTTCGCCCAGCATCCAATTGGCAACCGCTTTGGGTTGCCCGCCCGCAACGACGGCTTGTTCGAAGTATTCCGCCATCACACGCTCGCGCGTCAACAAGTCCGCATCATAAGGCGATAAGCCTAATGCTTGTTCAAAGCGGGCGCGCTTCATCTCGGGCAGTTCAGGCAGCGTTGCGCGCAATTGCTCGACCCATTCGTCGGTGATGACGAGCGGCGGCAAATCAGGTTCGGGGAAGTAACGATAGTCGTGCGCATGTTCCTTGCCGCGTTGCGGAATCGTCACGCCGCGCCCTTCGTCCCACCCCATCGTCTGTTGTGCGACTTGCTCGCCGCGCACCCATACCTCCGACTGTCGCTTGATTTCGTACTCCAGCGCACGCTCCAACGCGCGGAACGAGTTGAGATTCTTCACTTCTGTGCGCGTGAACAATTCCTGTGAGCCAACGGGCCGCACCGAGATGTTCACCTCGAAACGAATGACGCCCTTTTCCATGTCGCCGCTGTTCGCGCCGAGGTAACGCAAAATCGCGCGCAACCCCTCCGCATACAAGCGAGCCTCTTCAACGGAGTGAATGTCGGGTTCGGAAACGATTTCCAAGAGCGGCACGCCCGCGCGGTTATAATCCACCAGACTACCGCCCGCGACGTGATAGAGCTTGCCCGTATCCTCTTCGAGATGGACACGGCGCACCCGGATACGCTTTGTGCCTTGCGACGTTTCAATGTCAAGATAGCCATGCACCGCGAGCGGCAAGTCGTATTGTGAAATCTGATACCCCTTCGGTAAATCAGGGTAAAAATAGTTCTTTCTGGCAAAGACGCTTTCGCGCTGAATCGTGCAATGCAGCGCCAACGCAACCATCGTCGCCAACTCGACCGCGCGTTGATTGACAACAGGCAATACGCCCGGCATCGCCGTGCAGACAGGGCATGTCACAGTGTTCGGTTGCGCTTGCGTCGAATCTACCACAGCGCAACCGCAAAACATTTTCGATTGGGTCATCAGTTCGGCATGAACTTCGAGGCCGATGACGGGTTCGTAGTGGGTGAGCATAGTCGTTCTAATAATTATCAGGATTGTCAGTAGCTAAGCCCTCGGCGCTTGCTGCTGCCAACACAATGTGATCGGCTGTTACGAACACAAGTCTGGCAATTTGCGACGAACCAGACAACGATTGGCTGCAATGGTTGTTGCCCAATGCGTCGCAGCATAGCCACGCAATGCCTGGCGTGCAGTCAAGGCGATTGCCCATGCGCAATGCGCCCATCCAATCGGGTCAATTGCAAACGTTGGGTTGCCACGCTTGCGTGATTGGGGTTGATGGTAGTTCTCGCTCCAAAATTTCGCCCCCAACCGCTTGGGGTCTTTTGCCTTCTGAGTGCGCCCGTTTCTCTACGCTTGATGCCAGCGGCTCTGGTATTTTGTATCGTTAGCATTACACCTTCCTATGCTTCTTCACAAACGTCTCAATCCGATCCAACGCCTCTTCAATTTGCGAATGCGAAGCGGTGTAGGCGCAACGCACATGCCCGTCGCCGCTCGCTCCGAAGGCGTGACCTGGCACAA
Source organism: uncultured Anaerolineae bacterium (assembly GCA_964509505.1). Lineage (GTDB taxonomy): Bacteria > Chloroflexota > Anaerolineae > JACRMK01 > JACRMK01 > CAZDYP01. Next base: position 9,447 of record CAZDYP010000019.1, read on the forward strand.
CAGCGACTTTGTGTTCCAGCAGCAACCGCTCGGCAAATTCGTCCGAGCTCAAGCCCGATGGACGGATGTCGGGGAACGCATAGAACGCGCCATGCGGCTCGAACGTCGGCAAACCGATTTGGTTCAAGCCTTGCACAATCGTCTGACGGCGTTGGTTGTATTCGGCGACCATCGCTTGCACGAAGGGCTCGCCGTGTTTGAGCGCTTCAATCGCGGCGAACTGCGCCGTTGTCGGCGCGGACATGATGATGTATTGGTGAATCTTCCGCATTCCGCCAATCAACTCGGATGGTCCGCACGCATAGCCCAAGCGCCAACCTGTCATCGCGTAGTCCTTTGAGAAGCCGCCCAACAAAATCGTGCGCTCCTTCATCCCCGGCAACGCTGAGAAACACACATGCTCCACGCCATACACCAGGCGATCATAAATCTCGTCGGACAACACGATAAGGTCATGTTTTTTGGCGAGCTCCGCAATCTCCAGCAACTTTTGGCGTGGCATCACCGCGCCCGTGGGATTGTTCGGATACGCCAACAGGAGCGCGCGCGTCTGCGGCGTGATGACGCGTTCGATGTGTTCGGCTGACACCTCGAAGTGGTCTGCGACGTTGGTGACGACGGTGACGGGCTTGCCGCCCGCGAAAATCACGGCAGGTTTGTACGCGACGTACGACGGCTCGGTGATGATGCATTCGTCGCCGGGGTCGAGCAACGCCAGCATCGCCAGATGCAACGCTTCGGAGACGCCAACGGTGATAAGGATGTCGTTGGCGTCATAGCGCACCTGATACATTTTGTGGAGGTGTTGTGACAACAACACACGCAACTCCTCGATGCCTGAGTTCGAGGTGTAATGCGTCTCGCCATGTTGCAGCGACGCGATACCTGCTTGGGTGAATGGTTCGGGTGTCGTGAAATCAGGCTCGCCGATGCCGAGCGAGATGACGTCTTTCATGGTTGCGACAATATCGAAAAACTTACGGATGCCCGAGGCCGGCACAGCCGTCACACGCTGTGCTAAACGATAGTTAGTCATAGGCTTTCCCTGGCAGCTATAGTGTCATGTGTCCAGTGTCAGGTGTCACGGGTGAGGACTTAACACTTGGCACATGATACTTTGATACATCATCACGCTTGATTCCCCGAGCTCGAATCCACTTCGCTCGTATCGCCGACAGTCAAGCGGTCGAAGGTGCCTTTGACGCGCGCATAGTTGCCGATGAGTGAGCTGGTGAGCATCGCTTCTTCGCTGCGCGACGATTGGCTGAGAATCGAGTCGCGGATGATCGAGTTGGACACGGTGCTGTTGTCGCCGATGCTCACAAAGGGACCGATGCGCGAATCGTTCACCGTGACGTTGGCGCCGATGGTCACGTAGGGACCGATGATGCTGTTGGTGAGGTTCGCGGTCGGCGCGATGTTTACGGGCGGAATGATAGCGCAGCGCGAGTCGTTGGCGATGGCATGTTCAATTTTCTCCAGCAGAAACCGATTTGTCTCTAGCAAACTCTGCACCGTGCCGCAATCGTACCAACTGCTCAAGAGGCGCGTCGTCAAGCGCGCGCCATGCTCGACCATGAGCTGCATCGCATCGGCGAGGAAGTATTCGTTCTTCAGTTGGAGGTTGCGTCGCAGCTGCTCGTCAATCGCGGCGAATAATTTGCTGCTGTCTTTGAAGTAGTACACCCCACCCACGGCGCGATTCGAGATGAACTCTGGCGGTTTCTCGACGAAGCGTGTGATGAGCTCGCCTTGCATCTTCACAACGCCGAAGCGTCGCGGATCGTCCACGACTTTGGTGTAGATGACGCCATCGTAGCGACTGTGGTCAAGCCCGGAGAGGTCTGCTTCGACCACCGTATCGCCAAAGATGATCAGCACGTCTTTGGTGATGACGTGGCTGGTCAAGCGTATGGCAGGCGATTGACCGTTCAACTCTTTTTGCTCGACGAAGTGCGAGCGATATTGCGGAAAATTGTCTTTGACGAATTTCTCGATCTGCTCGCCGAGATAGCCGACGATGAACACGATGTCTTCAATCTCGACGCCTGCGAGCGAATCGAGCACGTGACCTAACACGGTCTTGCCCGCGACCTGCACCAACGGTTTTGGCGTGGTGTAAGTTAATGGACGCAAACGACTACCCAAGCCTGCTAATGGAATGACAATCTGCATATCACCTCGAAGATTGACTCGTTTACTTGATGCCTGCGACCAGTATCACGTACTCCCCTTTGAATGGTCGCAACCGAAAATGCTCCGAGACTTGGAACGCGGCGCCGCGCACGACTTGTTCGGTGGGCATGGTCAGGTCGCACGCGACCACGATGGAACGCTCTTTGCCCAGCACGGTTACAATGTCCTCCAGTACGGCATGTAAGCGATAGGGCGCATCCAGCATGATGGCAGTGGTCGTCTCCTTTTGCAACACCTTCAATGCTTTGCGTCGCGCCTCATGCTTGGGGGGCAACATACCCAAGAAGCGAAATTGGTTGATGGGCAAGCCGCTCACCACCAACGCTGCCATCAACGACGACGCACCCGGCACGACGACCACCTTCGCGCCCAGCTTGTAGGCTTCGCCGACGAGCGCCTGGCCGGGGTCGTAAAACACGGGCGTGCCGGCATCGCAAATGAGCGCTAACGATTTGCCGCGTTGCAGTTCGGCGACGAGCTCAGGCGTGCGCGTCTTCTCGTTATGCTCGTTCAGGTCCACCAGCAGCTTCGTGATGTGGTGTCGTTTGAGCAAGCGCCCACCTTCGCGCACTTCCTCGCACACAACCCAATCGGCCTCGTTCAACGCGCGCACGGCTCGCGCGCTGATGTCGTCGGGATGGCCAATGGGCGTCGCAACGATGTAGAGTGTGCCAAGTTTGGATGCTGAGTTTGGCATAGTCTGAGAAAGAAGTAATGAGTAATTAGTAAGGAGTCATTGCAGGCTCGCCAATGATCCATTACTCATTACCAAGCTTGGGTTTGTGTTTGTGCCAGGTTGTCGCCTGCTCGTACGCATACGCGACACGCAATACGGTTGCCTCGTCTAATGCCTTGCCGATGATTTGCAAACCGATGGGCAAGCCATTCGCGAAACCGCAAGGCACGACCGCGCCCGTCAAGCCCGCCAGATTCAGCGGCAATGTGAACACATCTTCCAGATACATCGCAACGGGATCGTTGCTGTGCTGTCCGATTTTGAATGCGGTTGTCGGCGTTACAGGACACACGATGACGTCGAAGGTTGCGAGTGCGCGTTCAAAATCTTGCTTGATGAGCGTCCGCATTTTCTGTGCGCGCACGTAATAGGCATCGTAGTAACCCGCCGATAACGCATACGTGCCAATCATGATGCGTCGCTTCACTTCTGCGCCGAAACCCTCTGCGCGCGTTTGCAAATAGCGTTCCATCAAATCGCTGGCGTTGGTTTGGGCGTAACCATACCGCACGCCGTCGTAGCGCGCGAGGTTCGCCGACGCTTCGGCGGGCGCGATGAGGTAGTACGTCGGCAAACCATACTCGGTGTGCGGCAACGAGACGCGCTGCGCCGCCGCGCCCAAGCCGCCCATGACCTCGATGGCTTGACGCACCGCGTGTTCGACGGCGGGCTGCATCCCTGCGCTGAAATACTCATCCGGCACGCCAATACGGATGCCATCCAACCCATCACGCAAAGCAGCGAGATAATCAGGCACGGGCGCATTGAGGCACGTCGCATCGCGCGGGTCGTAACCGGCGATGGTTTGCAGCAGAATGGCGACATCGCGCACGCATTTGCCCAGTGGGCCAATCTGATCGAGCGACGACGCGAAGGCGATGAGCCCATAACGTGAGACGCGCCCATACGTTGGCTTGATGGCGGTGATACCGCACAAGCCTGCGGGTTGGCGCACACTGCCGCCTGTATCAGAGCCGAGCGCGCCATAACACAAATCGGCGGCGACGGCGGCCGCGCTCCCGCCCGACGAACCGCCCGGCACCCGTGTCATATCGTACGGATTGTGGGTTGTGAAGTACGCGGAGTTTTCCGTGGACGAACCCATCGCAAATTCGTCGGTGTTTGTCTTACCCAATATCACTGCGCCCACTTGGTTGAGTTTCTCAATCACGTGAGCGTCATAAGGCGGCACAAAATTTTCGAGGATGCGCGAGCCCGCCGTCGTGGGCAAGCCGCGCGTGCAAATCACGTCTTTGATGGCGATGGGCATGCCAAGCAGCGGATGGTCTTCGCCGTGTGCGCGGCGCGCGTCGGCGTCCCGCGCTTGTGCTAATGCGCTCTCGGCAGCAACATGCAGATACGCTTTAATCTTTGGATCAATCGCCTTGATACGCGCGAGCATCGCTTGGGTCAATTCAACCGAGGAAACTTTTTTCGCTTGCAAGAGCACATGCGCTTCGTGCAAAGTCGCTTGCGCCAAGGAATTGGAAGAGTGGTTAGTCATGGACTTTGGAGCTGTGAGTTGTTATGGCTTGTCCCAATCAGGCAATAAAGTTGGCAACAGATTTTCGCTCGTCGTCACAAAATCTTGCGCGCGAGTGTAAGCACGCTCGGCTTCTGCTTGGGTGACATGCGCGCCACGCTCATAATCGGCTGAGAGTCGCGCTTGGTGCATCTATGGGAAAATGAAGCAAGATCAATTCGTTTCATACGCAACAAAAAAGGAGAGGGCATCGTCTCCCTCTCCCTCGGAGTCAATCGAGAAATTTATGCTGCTTCCAACACGGGTGGCACCTTGAAACAACCTTCCGCTGCTTGGGGCGCATTGGCCAGGATGGCAGCGCGTGGGAACGAGGGAACGACGACATCGGCGCGCCACACGGTTTGGGTGGCTTGCGCGCGCGCCGTTGGCGAAATCGCCGACAAGTCCACTTGTTGCAACCGTTCGGCATACGAGAGGATGTCCGATAGCTGTTCCTGAAAACGCGCCACCTCGTCGTCGCTCAAGCCCAAACGGGCGAGCTCGGCAATGTGCAATACATCGTCACGGGTCAGCTTCATGGAGGATATTATAACATCGTTTTGCGGTCAGGTCAGTTGCGCCCACTCTCAAGCCTGTAGGACAAGTTTGCAACTTGTCAGTTTGCAACTTGTCTTGGTGGGCAAGTTGCAAACTTGCCCTACCCGACAGTTCACAAAGAACTTTGCTATAATCGCCCCATCTTTCTATCAGGAAACGGTTATGAGCACACGAGGCGAAGAGTGGTTGCGCTTGGGGATTGCGACGGCGCGTGGTCAACGCGAGAGGGACAAGGCGGAGGCGCGTGAGTATTTGGAACGCGCACTCGACAGCAACCTCGCACTCGAACAACAACCCGAAGCGTATTATTGGTTGAGCCGCGTCACCGACGATCCGGTGAAAAAGCGCGATTACTTGGAACACGTCTTGGCATTTCTACCGAGTCATCCCGAAGCGCGGCGCGAGCTCGCCATTCTCAATGGCAACTTGAAACCCGCAGACATCGTGGATACGACTATGCCGTTGAAACCCGTCGAGACGACGGCGCGCGTGCAAGCCAGCGAGCGACGCCGCGCGGTATGTCCACAATGCGGCGGCAAATTGAATTACGATGCAGACAAAAAAGCGTTGCGCTGTGCGTATTGCGGTTATCGCCAATCCGAGTACGAAGCGTTGATGGATAGCAGTGGCATGGAACAAGATTTTTTGCTGACCTTGCCGACGGCGCGCGCGCATCGTTGGGAGCTGCCTACCGCGCGCCTTCTCAGTTGCCAAAGCTGCGGCGCGAGTTTTACCTTGCCGCCCTCGCAAGCCTCAGCCACGTGTCCCTTCTGCGCTTCGGCGTACGTGGTCGAGTCCAGCGCGCAGAACGAATTGCTCGCGCCCGATGCGGTGTTGCCGTTTCGATTCAAATATGACGAGGCGGTGAAGCATGTGCGCCATTGGCTGCAAGCACAAAAATTTGCGCCGCATGATTTGGCGAAACGTTCCGCCATCGTCAAGCCGCGTCCCATATATTTGCCGTGCTGGACGTTTGACATCAGCGGCGAAGTGAAATGGAAAGGCTTGGTGCGTGTCGTGCGCCACAATCAATTTGGCCATTTTCAAGAGGAGTGGGCGCCGACGGAGGGCGCGCAAATGGTGTGGCACGACGACATGCTTATCCCCGCCGCGCATTCGATTCCCGCAGCATACATCACGGAGCTGCTCCGCTTCGACACTAGCGCGCTCGCGCCATACACGGCGGAGTTGTTGGCAGATGTGTCCGTCGAGGTGTATCAAGTAGCGTTGGCGGATGCGGCTGTTGTGGCGCACGCCCGCGCTTTTCACGCCGCGAAGGAGCGCGTCATGTTGGGTGAAGCCTCCGAAGCAAAGGAGGTAACCTATAATAGCTTGGGCATCTTCATCGAATCGTATAAGCTGATGTTGGCGCCGATTTGGATCACAGGCTATCGTTACAAAGGGACCATGTATGCCCTCTACCTCAACGGGCAAACAGGCGAAGGGCATGGCGCCGTGCCGCGCAGTGGGTTGCAGAAGTTGGCCGCGGGGATTTTGGGGGATTAGTCATCGGTAATTGGTCTCCTGTTTCATCTATACTCCTTAACACAACCACGAATTGAGGAAGAACAAAAGGCGTCAATGGTGTTTGTTTCTTTGTCAATTCGTGGTTGTGTTTTTAGATGCCCGCCTTCGCCAACGTCGCCAAAAATTCGCGAGTGCGCTTCGCCGCGTCGGGGTCATCCGACAATCCGACGACTTGCCCGTTGAAATCAGTTACGCCGATGGCAGCGAGCTGACGCAACTGTTTCTCGACGGCGCTCTCATCGCCCACGATGGCAGCGAGCGTCACATCGGGCGCACCCTCAATTTCGAGAATGGCACGATACGAGGGCAAGTTCGCATAGTTGGCAAATGTCTGCGCGACCGTCGCCTTCGCTGCCTCCATTTTGTTCGTCACGCAAATCGGGAACCCTGCGACGACGCGCGGCGCGGGCTTGCCCGCCGCTTGTGCGGCTTTCGTGATGTGTGGAATGGCAGTCGTCTCCAAATACTTCGGTCCACCCATCCACGTAATCGTGCCATCGGCCAGCGTGCCTGCGAGCTTCAACATCTGCGCGCCGAGCGCGGCGACGATGACAGGCGGCGGCGTGACGCCCGTGATGGTCAATTGCGTTTTCACGCGATACAACTTGCCTTGAAAGTCAACGGCCTGGCCTGACAACGCGCCTTTGAGAATCATGAGATACTCGCGCATGTGGAGAATGGGTTTCGAGAAGTCGAAGCCCAAGCGTTCTTCCATCGAGACGCGATGACTGAGACCAATGCCCAACACGAAGCGGTTGTTCGTCGCCGCTTGCGCCGTCAACGCCATCTGCGCCAGCGCAATGGGATGACGCGGATACGTTGGGATGATGGCGGTGCCAAGCTCAAGCGTCTGCGTCACCCGTCCCGCGTGCGAAAGCAACATGATGGGATCGTAGCCTGCACTCGACGCCCAACAATTGTAAAAACCATCGGCTTCGGCTTTGCTGAATCGTGCGAGTGTCTCGTCGAAGCCGCCTCTGGCGATACCGCCTGAATTGAGTCCGATACGCATGATAGTTCTCCTAAATTCACTGTTCAGTGTTCAGCCTTCCGTTGAAACTCAATACAACGGAAGACTGACACTGCCGTTACCGCGTCCGCACGCGAATATGCCCACCCAACGCAGCCATCCGCTGTTGCCATTGGTGTCGCGCAAAAACTCGCCCGATTCGTCTTTGCGATTTGTATCCAATGCTATCCACGATCAACCCCACAAACCGCTAATGAGAACGGGGGGCTCTGCGAGCGGCGGCAGGTCGTCTTGGATAGGATAACCGCCGCGAGGCTGCAACGGTATTAGCAGAGCGCTATTTTGCGTCGTCAAGGCAATATCGGCAAGCGCGAGCAAAGTCGGCGCTGTTCTCTTCCTTCTTTCTTCTTTATCTTTGCGGTTATGTTGCCGCGCCCAAGTAAGTCGTCTCCAGCGCTGTTTCCTCGATCCCATTCGCCGTCTTGCGCACGCGATAGCCTTTGGCGTTGGCGCGCGAGCTGACGACACGATACAACTCGTCGCCGACAAAGTGCGCCGCTGCGCCGTCGTCGCATGCGAGTCCTGCAGGCAACAATTCGCCACTTTGAATCATGCGATGAAAGATGGGGCGGCGCGTCGGCTCGCTATCGTAGTGTGGACTGTAGCTGCCTTTCAAAAAGCCAAGACAGTACAACGCCGTGAGCGGACCGGGAATCGAGTCCGTCGTGCCACACTCGAACCAACACAACGCGCCCGCGCTGACACCGCCGAGAACAATGCCTTGTGCCCACGCCTCGCGCATCACCTGGTCGAGTCCCCATTCGCGCCACAACACCAACAAGTTTTTCGTGTTGCCGCCGCCGACGTAAATCGCATGTTGTTCGAGGATGAATGAGCGTAGGTCAGCCGTTGGCGCTTTGAACAAGTTCAGATGCGTTGGCTTACAATCAAACTGCGTGTATGTTTCATAGAACTTCAAACGCGCCAGCGCGGGGTCGTTGCCGCTCGCTGTGTCCACGAAGCAGACCTTCGGCGTGTTCTTGCCCGTCTGTTGCAAGAAGTATTGGTCGAGCAACGGATTCTCTGGCTCTTGCATGAAGCTGCCGCCGCCGATGGCGATGATTTGTTTTGGCATGTGACCTCTAGCACCACAGAGACACAGAGTACACAGAGAGAAAAATTTAAAACTCCGTGCGCTCTGTGACTAGTATGATGTAGGTCGGATTGGCAATCCGACTTACAGGCTTAGTATCTCTGTGGTGGATCAATGGTTATGGTTTCCTTTGTAGCCGGGCCCACGCACGACGCGCCCTGGCATCGCCCCTGTATGTTCGCCATCACGCAACACCTGCGTGCCGTTCACGAACACGTGCGTCATGCCCGTCGCGTATTGGTGCGGCTGGTCAAACGTCGCATGGTCTTGTATCTGCGCGGGGTCGAAGACGACGACATCAGCGTAGTAGCCTGCTTGCAATGCGCCGCGTCGTTGGATTTTCAAATTCGCGGCGGGGAATGATGTCAGGCGACGAATGGCCTCTTGGAGTGGAATGATTTTTTCGTCGCGTACGTATTTGCCAAGTAAGCGCGCGAAGTTGCCGTAGGCGCGCGGATGAATCGAAGATTCCAAGAAGAGGCCTTCGGGCGCGAGCGAAGGGCTGTCCGAATCGAACGCGACCCACGGCAACGCGATTTGCTTGCGAATGTTTTCTTCGGACATCTTGAAATAGACCGCGTTAGGGCGTCCACCATCCTCCAACACCAAGTCCATCAGCGCCTCAGCGGCGGGTTGTTTGCGGATGGCTGCCACGTCTGCCAATGTCGTGCCGATGTATGGCTTTAGCGCGGGCGCGGTGATTGCGACGAGAAAGATGTTCTCCGCGCCCGCCGCCGCAAGATGGCTCTCCCATTCGCCATTCGTTATCGCCATCTCCGCTTGGATGCGCTCGCGCGTCGCCTGGTCTTGCAAGCGTGTGAGCAACGCCGCGTGTCCGCCCTCGTGCGCCCAGCCGGGAAAATTTGAGGCGAGGCTCGTGGATGACGCGGTGTAGGTGTACATATCGGCAGTGATGGGCAAGCCTGCCGCGCGCGCCGCGTTCACCTTCTCGATGACCTGATCCAGCTTGTGCCAATACGCTTTGCCCGACGCTTTGAGATGATAAATCTCGGCAGCGCAATGGCCCTCGCGCGCAATTGTGATGAGCTCGTCAACGGCTTCGAGGAAGCGGCTGCCCTCGCTGCGGATGTGCGAGATGTACATGCCGTGGTAATCGCCGACGACTTTGGCGAGCGCGAGGAGTTCGTCCGTGTTGGCGTAACAATCCGGAGCATAGATGAGCGATGAGGACATGCCGACTGCCCCTTCTTCCATGGCTTGTTGGATGAGGGCGCGCATTTGATCGAGCTCGCGCGCGGTGGGCTGGCGGCTTGCATAACCCAGCGTGTGGACGCGCACCGTCGCCGCGCTGGTGAACGAGGCGATGTTTGTGGCGATGCCGCGCGCGACGAGCCAATCCATGTACTCGCCAAGTGTCGTCCACTCCACCGCGTAGATTTTCTGTGCGCCTTGTTGCGCGATACGATCCTGCTTCATCGCATCGTTCAACGGTCCCATCGCCGCCATGCCCTCGCCCAACACTTCGAGCGTGACGCCTTGGCGGATGTCGCTTTGTGAACGTCCATCCACGATGAGCGAGATTTGCGCGTGGCTCAACATGTTGATGAAACCCGGCGCGACAGCGAGACCCCCCACCTCCATTTCGTTGCGCGCATTCGCGTCGCCAACATGACCGACGGCGGCGATGGTGTCGCCATGAATCGCAACGTCGCCCACGAAGGGGGCGTTGCCGCGGCCGTCGTAGAGGACGCCGTTGCGGAGGATGACATCATAAGTGGGCATGAATACCTCACGGAAATACAGAGAGATTAGAGAGGCTATTGCGCGTAAGTATAAGCCAAACACCACGCGCGTCAAGGCTTTCGCGCGCAAACCCATGTCTTCCTGAGTAACCAACACTGACTTGGGTTTAGCCTTTGCTACTTCCACTTTTTACTTTTCACTGTTGGCTCATCCCTAAACTATTTGCCGCGCTGCTCGCGCCAGACTCCCGTTGGTCGCAAATCCCGCGCACTAGCGGCGGATGTGACCATCCGCCGTGAGCGTTGCAATCAGTTTAGGGATGAGCGTCGCTTTTTACTGCCTGCGATTCACGTTTCACTTTTCACTCCCCCCTCGTATGCTATAATAACCAAACCATGAACACTCGCGCGCAACCACGTTGGCTCAATTGGGCTGTGTTCGCCCTCCTCCTCAGCGGTTTAGGACTTCGCCTCTACAACCTCAACTGGGATGACAATCATCATGTTCATCCTGACGAGCGTTTCATCACCATGGTAGCGATGGATACGCGGATGCCCGACAACCTAGGCGACATCCTTAACCCGCGTCGCTCACCGCTCAATCCATACTGGAACGTCAATGCCAATCAAGCGCGTCGTTTCGCGTACGGCAGCTTCCCGCTCTACTTGTTGCGCCTCACCACTACCGCAGTCAGCGCGACTGGCACATTCGTCGAAGCCATCGTCCGCCCCGCCGACCACACGCCGCCCACAGGCATCGCTGCGACCATCCTCAAAGAAGCTCTTGAATGGCGCAAAGCCAACGACTACGATCACATCAACCTCGTCGGGCGCGTTCTCTCTGCGATTTTCGACACTATCACACTCGGTCTTATCTTTGTGATTGGGCGTCGCATCTTCAATGCCTCAGTGGGTCTGTGGGCAATGGCATTCGTGACGTTCAACGTCCAACACATTCAGCTCGCGCACTTCTACGCGTTCGACATTCCCACCACCACCGTCATCGTCGCGGCAATTTACTTCGGCATCCGCGTCGCGCAAGACGGCAAACGCTCCGATTCGTTGTGGCTCGGCGCGATGGTCGCGCTTGCCATCGCCTCGAAATTTTCGGCGATGCCGTTGTTGCTGGTGCTCGTGATGGCGCACGGCTTGCGCCCTTGGCTCACCTATCGCAACAATGACGCTGCGACGCTGCGCCCCGCCAGTGCGTTGGGCATTGTAGCCAATCCGCCCATGCCGATAACCCACGGTCTCTCTACGGAAATGAGACGTGCGCTGTTAGGCATCGCCCTCAGCGTGTTCTGTGGTTTGCTCATCTTCGCCGTCGTCAGCCCCTTCACCTTCCTCGACTTCAAAGGCTACAGCGACAGCATCGGCGAACAAAGCGACATGGTGCGCGGTATTCTCGATTATCCCTACACGCGCCAATATCGCAACACGGGCTTGTCGTATTGGCTCGAAAATTACTCGACATGGGCGCTAGGTTTGCCTCTCGCGTTCGCCGCCTATGCAGGCTTCGTCGTGGTCATCGTGCGCTGCGTGCGCCGCACCGCCACAGCCGCCGAACTGCTCATGCTCTCATGGGTCATCCCTTACAGCCTGATCACGCTCTCGTTTCAAGTGAAGTTTTTGCGCTACCTGGTTCCCCTCACGCCGTTTATGTGCCTGATGGCGGCGTATGGCTTGTGGCGAATTAGAGATTGGATAGTAGAGATTGGATATTGGAAATCGCAGCCTAATATCCAATCTCTAATATCCAACATCCTTTTGTTCGCCATCCTCGCCAGCTCCAGCTTCTACGCCCTTGCCTTCATGCAAATCTACACTGCGCCATTGACGCGCGTGCAGGCATCGGAATGGATCTATCGCCATATCCCTGCTGGCAAACAATTGAGCGATGAGTCGTGGGACGATTCGCTGCCCTTGTCGCGCCTCGTGGATGGGCGTCCGCGCAATCAAGGCGAATACAAAATGCCGATGGCGACGATGCACCTGCACGAACCCGACGATGCGCGCAAACTCACCTTGCTCAAACAATGGGTGAATAAGACGGACTACATCATCCTTTCCTCCAATCGCATGTACGGCTGGATTGACCGCCTCGCCGACCGCTTCCCCATCGTCAAGCGTTATTACGAGCTCTTGTTCGCGGAGCAATTGGGTTTCAAACTCGTCGCTGAATTTACGTCGCGCCCGCGTCTTGGCTCATTCGAGTTCAACGATGATCGCAGCGACGAATCGTTCACCGTCTATGATCATCCGCGTGTGTTGATCTACCAGAAGACGCGTCCATTGAGCGATGCGGAATGGGCGACGCTCTTTGCCGCTGTGCCTCCCGCCAAAACCAACAACGACGCTGCGCCTACTACACCTGCGACCACGCGCGATAAGACGTTGTTGCTAGACCGTCCCGTTGACCAACTGCCCGCCGTGCATGACCGCGCCTGGAATCCGCTCGCGCGCGCGTCGCAATGGCTTGGCGTCGTTTCGTGGTGGCTCGTCGTCGAGCTGCTGGGCTTGCTTGCGTTGCCGCTTACGGCATTCGTGTTCCAACATTTTGCCGATGGCGGCTACGCGTTCAGCAAAGCCTTAGGCTTGCTCATCGTCGCATACCTTGTGTGGATTGCGGCGAGTTTGCAGCTCGTCATCCAACTTGCGCTGTTCGTGTGGTTCGTGGCGGGCGCGTTGCTCGTCGCATCCATCACGCTCATCGCGCAACGACGCGCCTTGTTCGCGCAATGGCAGCGCGAGCGACGCGCGCTCATCCTCATCGAAGAAGCGTTGTTCACAGGCGCGTTCCTCATCTTCATCGGCGTGCGCCTCCTTAACCCCGACTTGTGGCAGCCCTGGCAAGGCGGCGAAAAATCTATGGAGTTCGCCTTCCTTAACGCGATTCTCCGCTCGCCCTACTTCCCACCGTATGACCCCTACTTCGCAGGCGGCTACATCAACTACTACTACTATGGTATCTACCTCGTCGGCGTCCTCATCAAGCTCGCGGGCGTCGCGCCTGAAGTCGCCTTCAACCTCGCCATCCCCACACTGTTTGCGTTGACGGCGGTGGGCGCATTCGGCGTCGCATACAATTTGCGAATGGCAAATGGCGAATGGCGAATGGCAGATGGCGGATGGCAAATAGCCAATCGCCAATCGCAAATGGCGAATAGTCATTCATCGTCGGCTATACGCTATCAGCTATCTGCCATCCGCTATTCGCCAGCGGCTATTTTGTCGGGCTTGCTCGCTGCCTTGTTCATCGTCGCGCTCGGCAACCTCGACGGCTTCGTGCAATTCGTCGAGGGCTTCGGCAAAGCCGCGCAGAGCGATTTCACATCGAGCATTATCGGCGTCGAGGGGTTCGTCAAGATGCTGCAAGGCATTCCCGCAGTCTTGTTCGACGGCAAGTCCTTGCCGCCGTTTGATTATTGGCGCAGCTCGCGCGTCATCCCGTTTACCATCAACGAATTTCCGTTGTGGAGCTTCCTCTTTGCTGATTTGCACCCGCACATGATTGGCATTCCGTTCACGCTGTTGGTGATTGCGCTCGCCTTACATGCCGCCATCCATCAAGGCGTGCTCAATCCCACCAGCTATGTTGCCGCCGAGCGGCATATACCTAATGTCATTGGACACGCCATCGCATGGGTGGGCGCGCTCGCGCTCACACTGGGCGCAGTGGCCGCCATCAACACTTGGGATGCGCCGACCTACTTTGGTTTGGGCATCGGCGTCTTGCTCTTGCGACGTTACTGGGTAGATGGCTTGCGCGGCTTGAATTGGCTCATCATCTTAATCGCTGTACCTGTGATTGCGTTGTGCAGTCTCGCTTTATACTGGCCCTTCTTCAGCAACTACAAAGCGCTGTTTGTCGGCTTAGGCGTGACCGACATTCAAACCGACGCGCAACCGTTCTTGAAGATGTGGGGCTTCTTTTTGTTCATTGTGTTGACGTTTCTGGTGGGTGAGCTGGTGCGTCGTCCACGGGATAGCGGCCTGACAGCGTGGTTTGTGGTGTCGAAGGGTGCGGTTAATGCTGAAGATCACATGGTTCGACAAGCTTACCCTGCTTTTCTAACACACGAAGCGGCATGGCCCCGCGCCGCGCAAATCATCGCGCGTCACTTCATGCGCTTGCCGCGTCTCATGGATTTGCAGGACCACATGGACGATCCTGGGAGTCTGCAAGTGATCCTCGGCGGCTTGCTGCTGCTGGTGATTGCGACGATTGCTTTGGTGGCGCTTGGGCAATATCTACTTGCGATTTTGCTGTGGCCCCTTGTGGTAAGTGTGGTGCTGTTGTTCCGTCGCGCGGTTCCGCCGCCACAAGCCTTTATCAACTGGCTCGTGTTCTGGGCGTTAGGGATTCTCGTCGGCGTCGAGGTGGTCTATCTCAAAGATTTTCTGGGCGGCGGCGAATGGAAGCGCATGAACACGCTCTTCAAGTTTTATATTCAAGTGTGGGTCTTGCTGGGGCTTGTCGCCGCCGTCGCGTTGCCCGTTTTGTGGCAACGCCTCAGCGCGCGACGCGGCGTTTTCTCATTCATGTGGCACACGATGACGATAGGCTTGCTGGTCGCTTCGCTCATCTTCACGTTCATCGGCACCGCGGCGCGTGTGCGCGATCGCTTCCCCGATGCGCGCCCGCCACTCGGCACACTCGATGGTCTCGCCTTCATGAGCGTCGGCAGCTACACCTGGCCCAATGAGCGCAATCGCATTGAGATGAAATATGATCTGGATGCCATTCACTGGCTGAACGAAAACGTCGTCGGCACGCCCGTCATCGCGGAAGCCGCTATCGGCTATTATCGTGAAGGCGGGATGCGTGTCGCGTCATATACGGGCTTGCCCTCACTCTTGGGCATGCACCAAAGCGAGCAACGCTACAGCGAAGACGTAGGCAAGCGTGATGGGCAAGCGCGCGAGTTCTTCAACACCCGCGACTCGGCGCGCGCCATGCAACTCATCCGCGAACTCCATATTGGCTACATCTATCTCGGCCAACTCGAATATGTGACGTATGAACCTGCCGGTCTCGCCAAGTTCGAGCAAATGGAAAAAGCCAACGTGCTTGAAGTTGTGTATCAAAATCCGCGAGTGAAGATTTATCGAGTGAATAGCCAGTAGCGAATGACGCATAGTGAATGGTATGCCATCGCCATCCGCCATTTGCTATCCGCCAACCGCCATCCACCATCTGCCATCTGCTATGCTTGAAATCCTCAAGTGGTATCTCGTCCTCCAACTGCTTGGTCTGATTGGCTTGCCTATCACGCAGCGCTTATTTTCTGCCTTGCCCTCGCGTGGTTATGCCTGCGCTAAACCGTTGACCTTATTGCTTTGCGGTTATGTCTTCTGGTTGCTCGGCATGTTTGGCTTTTTGGCGAACACGACCGGCGCCGTCGTCCTTGTGCTGGGCGTCATCGCCATTGGCGCAGCATACCTTGCCTGGCGTGACCGTGAGCCATTGCGCGTATGGTGGCGACAACAACGCGCCTTCGTCGTGATGACAGAGTTGGTGTTCAGCGTCTTCTGCGCGTTGTGGATTATCTATCGCTTATACAATCCTGATCTCACCTCGACCGAGAAGCCGATGGACTTCATGTTTCTCAATTCCTCGTTGCGCTCGCCCACCATGCCGCCGCGCGACCCCTGGCTCTCTGGCTTTGCCATCAGCTATTACTATTTCGGCTACTTGCTCAACTCAATCCTCATTCGTCTCGCAGACGTATCGGCGGGTGTCGGCTTCAGTCTCGCGCTTACCACCATCATGGGACTCGCCGCAACAGGCGCGTATGCCATCGCCTACGACCTCATCGTATTGCGAATGGCGAATGGCGAATGGCGAATGGCGAATCGCGAATCGCAAATCGCAATCTCCAATTACCAATTACCAATTACTACTTACTTTTTTCCTCTCCTCGCCGCCGTCTTCCTCGTCATCAGCAGCAACCTCGAAGGCGCGCTCGAACTGTTGAATGCGAACGGCATTGGCTCGCCCGCATGGTATGCGTTCTTCAACGTCCGCAATTTTCCGCCGACGTATGTCTCGCCCACAGGCTTGCCTACCGACAATTGGTGGTGGTGGCGCGCGTCGCGTGTGTTGTCCGACCCGAACCTCGAAATCATCTCCGAGTTTCCCTACTTCAGTTTCATCATTGCCGACCTGCACCCACACGTCATGGCGCTGCCCTTCGTTCTTATCGCCCTTGCGCTCGCCCTTCAAACGCTTATCTATACGCCCAGTGCGACGTTCAATGCGCAAAGCGCCAGCGTTGTTCGCGGGTTCGAGGTTCAAAATCAAGCTGCTGAACCCCCACTCTCCACTCTCCAATGGTTGTACCCCATCATCCTCGGCGCTCTAGGCTTCCTCAATTCGTGGGATTTCCCGACCTATACGGGCCTCGTTATCCTCGCGTATGCCATCAACCGTTATCGCACGCAGGGACTATCGGCTGCGTTTGGGTTCGACGTGATCCAATTCGCGCTGACGATGGGGGGCTTCAGCATCTTGCTCTATGTGCCGTTCTATCTCACATTCAGCTCGCAAGCCAGCGGCATTCGTTTCTGGTTGGGCAAGCGCACGGCGTTTCCGCATCTGCTGTTGTTCTGGGGCTTCTTCCTATTCATCGTCGTGTCGTTCATCGTGAATCATTGGCGCACACTGAACGATCAAGTCACACAACATCGCGCGTGGTGGATCTATCTCGTCGTATGGTTTGGGCTCATCGGCGGCATGGCGATTTTCTCGTGGCCCTCGGCAATGTGCATCGCGTTGTTGCTCGCGCTGCTAGGCGTCTTGCTCATCCATCATGCGAAACAGTCTGCTGAACGCTCGGCTGAGGTGGAAGCCTTTTCGTCAGCCATGACATTCACGACGCTGCTGCTTGTCGTCGGCTTCGCGCTCATGCTCATCGTCGAGTTCTTTTTCATTGGCGACACCTTCGGCACGCGCATGAACACGGTCTTCAAGTTTTATTATCAAGCCTGGACGCTCGTCGCCATCGCCTCGGCGTACCTCGTCTATCAACTGATAAATCCCAATTCGCCAATCGCCAATCGCCAATCGCAATCCGCAATTCGCAATCCGCAATTTGCAATCCGCGTGACGTGGCTTTTATTTTTTGTACTGCTCTTCAGCGCCACCCTCCTCTATCCCATCGCGGCCTTCGCCACGCAGACGAACGGTTTGCAAAATGAACCGTTCCTCGATGGCATGGAGAATCTACAACGCTATCGGTCAGGCGACCACGCGGCCATCGCTTGGCTGCAAGCCAATGCGCCACTGGATGCAGTCATCGTCGAAGCAGTCGGCGGCGACTACTCAGAATATGGACGCGTGGCGGCGCGCACGGGCATTCCATCGGTCTTGAATTGGGGCGGACATCAGCTGCAATGGCGTGGCAACGGCGACGAGGCGGCGCGGCGCGAGCCTGACGTGCGCGACATCTACACCAGCCTCGACGCCAAGCGCGTCGGCGAGCTCCTGCGAAAATACAACGTAACCTACATTGTCGTCGGCGGCTTGGAGCGCGACAAATATGGCGCGGCTTTCCCATTCACACGCTTCACGAATCTCGTCGAAAAGGTCTTCGACGAAAAAGGCACAGCCATTTGGCGCGTAAAATAGGACATCGGTACGTTTGCGTTGGCGCGCGTGTCGTGTTATACTATCGCCAATCGTAAGCACTTACATCTTTCTGACACATCAAGCGCCAACGGTGGGCTGCGCAAGTCACCTCCGTTGGCGCTTGTTTTTTTGCCTAAACTTGATCTAATCCTCTCGTCTCGAATCGCAAACTGAAACGCCGATGTTGTGACACCTTGATTGGTCCAACGTCGGCGTTTTCGTTTGGAGGTGCTCGATGGATTCGGCTTATCTGCCTGAACTCATTCCTCTCACCGTAGATTATCTGTGTCATCTCACAGGCGATCCCAATGTCGTGAGCAGCCTAACCTTGCGCGTGCTGACAAACGTCGCCGATGTGTCTGCGCCGCTGTCCCGCGAAGAGGCGCGTATCCATGCCTTCGCTTTGGCGACGGCGCAAGCGCGTTTGCATGACAGCACGCAATCATGGATCGAGACGCCGCCCAATGTTTTGACGAATAAGGCAGCGCACAAAGCGCAAGAGAGTATTTGGCATGCGCTGGGGCAATTGCCCGTGTTGCATCGCGCCGCGCTCATTTTGGCGGATATGCTGGCTATGGACGACATGCTCGTGGCGCGCATCGTGCGTCTGCCGATCGCCGAAGCGACCTTGCTGATTAACGTCGCGCGCGCAGAGTTCAATGGCTATTTGGCGCATATCGTCAAAGCGCGTGGACAATTCCCGTTGGACAAAATCGCGCCGGCCATTGCGTTGGGATTGAAACCGCGTCACAAACAACCGCATTCGGCGTTGGCGTTGTTGCCCATTTGCCGCCTATCTGACGATCAAATTGCTGTGGTTCGCATGGACTTAGAAGCGGGGCTGCACGCGAGTATCCAACGCGAGCGGGCGCGTCAGCGACAAAGCGCATTGATACGTCCTGCCTCCGTCCCATCCAGCGTGACTTCACAACTATTCCCAATGTAACCTAGTCTCTTGGCGCTGTGGCCCAGAGTGATTGTTCAGCAAACGCCTGTCCTGTGACAAAGAGGTTGTCCAAGGCTGGCGTTTGTTGTTCTGTCATAAGGAACAGCGATGGCGTTATCTGTTGACGAATTAACCGCTATCCTCGTTGATTATTTGTGCTATATCACAGGCGACACCGAAGCCGCCATCACACTCACACGCCGCGTGTTGACGAGCCTAGACGAAACCGTGATGCCCAAATCACGCGACGAGGCAGTGTTATTTGCGTTGCAACGCGCCACCGAAGAAACGACCAATCATTTCAACGTGCGCGGTTGGAGCAAACATCCACCCATCACGTTGTCCAATCGTTCGGCGCAAGCCGCGCAAGAATCCATTTGGCTGGCGGCAGGACAACTGCCTGTGTTGCAACGCGCAGCGCTGGCGTTGTCTGACCAATTAGGTTTTGATCGCCGTCAAATCGCGCGCATCTTGCAACATAACGAAATGGAAAGCGCGATGCTGGTGTTGGATGCGCGCGACGAGTTCAACAAATATCTCGCAACGATTACCAAAGCGCGTGGACAACCGCCGCTCGAAGAAATCGCGCCCGCCCAATCGCTGGGGCTGCAGGCGCGCACCCGTCGCCCACAATCTGCCTTCGCGTTATTGCCGCCGTTTCGTTTATCCGAAGTTCGCACCGAAGCTGTCAAGTTGGAAGCCGAACTTTCTAAATCGCTGGACCAACGCAAACGACGCAGGCTCTTGCTCGGTGGGGGTGTGGTTGCCTTGTTGTTGTTGTGTTGCATCGGCGCATGGGCAATCAACAATTATGTTGCGCCAATCCTGTTCCCTGCTCCAACGGCAATACCCCCCGTCGCATTGAAGCCCACCGCAACTCCCACACCGACACTCACCCTCCTTTTCACTCCGCCCCCAAATATAATCGTTCAACCAACGGCGACGCCGACTGTGACGGACACCCCTTTGCCCACAGCCACCTCCGCCCCCACAGTCGTCATTGCGCCAAGTCCCTCGGCGACAGCGACCAACACGAAATTGCCAGCGACGGCGACGGCGACTCGCACGCCCACCAAAACCCGCGTGCCTCCGACGCCGACTCGGACAGCTGTTTGGACTACGGCAACGCCCACCCTACAAACGACGCCGACGCCAACGCCAACCGCGTCCTCATCAGCCACCGCGACGCCAACGCCAACACTAACCGCAACGCCGCAAACCACGTTGTCACCCACGTCAACGTCAACACCAACCGCGTCCTCATCAGCCACCGCGACGCCAACGGCAACACCGACGCCAACCTCAACACCGACTCCCACAACGTCACCCTCATCAGCAACGTCAACACCAACCGCGTCCTCATCAGCCACCGCGACGCCGACGCGCACGCCCACACCAACGCGCACGCCCACACCATCATCCCCGACGGTAATTTTCGACGCCATCAAGAGCGCCCCCTATGCGCTGTGGGCGACGGGACCTTATCCGACGTTGCTGATTTGGATGGATGACCCGCCGGGCTCGCCGCTCGGCGCAGTGTCATGGGTGCGCAATGAGCCGATGGAAGACGGCTCGCGTCCGTCACTGGCGTTGTTCACGCACCCACAATGGGCGTTGCGCGGCTACATCCACGCGAAATACATCGCCCATTGGGTGAAGCTACAGAGAGGAGATCGTCTGCATATCAAGGGAGGCTTTTTGCAAGGCAGCGCCGATGCAAAGGCGACCTTTGCAGTGTATTTCCGCGATGCCCATGCGAATGTCGTAACGTGGGCAAACGTCGCTCATGCTTACAACGGCGTGCAATTTGAGAAGGTAGTTGATCTGTCACCGTGGGCGGGACAGCGAGGCTATGTAATGCTGAAGGTGTTTTCCACTCAAGAGGCGAAAAAAGCGGACGCGGCGACGTGGACGATCGCGCGTATCGAGCGACCACCATAGGCAAAACACTAATCAATTTCCGCTTGATGGACAACCACAGACCGGTGAGACTTCCGAAAACCTCACAGATCTAGCGGTACACACAACAGGAATTTGATTTATCTGAAAAAACTCCCGCAGAGGACAGTCCTCGCTGCGGGAGTTTTTTATCATTGTTACCAACGTCGGCGTCGTGCGCGGCGCTCGCGTCCTAACGCCGCTTGCCCGATGCGCCGATACCAATAATCGCGGCGAAAGTATTTCGTGATGTTCCAGATGGCGCTACGTACCCAACGCGCGACGGCGCGATAGGCGACGGCCACGAGCGACGCGACGATGCCAACGCCCAACGCTTGCGATTCAGGCAGCAGCGCGAACGCGGCAACGAAACATAACACGATAATGAGGCCCGCGATGAGCGCTTGATTGACGCGCCGCGCGCTGACAGGCATGGCAAAGGTCATCACAGCAGCGAGGAACGCTGCGCCGAGTCCGAGAAGGTTAGAGTTCGTATCCATAGATTATGCTCTTTCCTCTTTTTGAGTGAGATAATCCTTCACCAGCTGCCAGCGCTTCACCTTCCCGATGTACGTGCGCGGCAAATCATGTGTGAACTCGATGCCACGCGGCACTAGGTAATCGTCAAGGCGTTGACGGCAGAACTCGATGAGCTCGTCGGGCGCGGCGCGTTCGCCTTCTTTCAAAATCACGAAAGCTTTGGGCTCGTCGCCAATTGGTACGACCACCACCTCGCGCACTTTCGGATGCTCGTATAACACCTCTTCGATGTCGCGCGGGTAAATCGGACGATTCGAGAATGTGGCCTGTTGTGGATACCAAATGTTCGCGCGCCGATCAATGATTTGGAAGTAGCCGTCGTCGTCCATGCGCGCGACATCGCCTGTGTGCAGCCAACCGTCTGCGTCAATCGCGCGCCGCGTCGCCGCTTCGTCGTTCCAATAGCCCTGCATGATTTGGGGCCCGCGCACACACAACTCGCCAATCTCGCCGCTGGGCAAGACATGTCCATCGTGCAAATCTACAATGCGCGCTTCGGTGGCGGGCAAAGGAATGCCAATCGAGCCAACCTTCACCTTGCCGCCTAACGGGTTCGCGTGCGTCACGGGGCTCGCTTCGGTCAAGCCATAGCCCTCGACCAATCTCCCCTTCGTCAGCTTCATAAACGCTTCAGCAACTTCGATAGGCAACGACGCCGAACCGCTCAGGCAGGCGCGCACCGAGCTCAACTTATAGCTACGCACGTTGGGGAAGTTATTGATGGCGACATACATATCAGGCACGCCTGGAAAAATCGTCGGGCGCGTGTCGCGTATCGTCTCCAACACTTCGCGCGTCGCAAACGTCGGCAACAGAATCATCGCCGCGCCAAGAAACGACGAGAGATTGAGCCCCGTCGTCATGCCATACAAATGCGTGAACGGCAACGCGCACAACACGCGCTCTCTGCCGTCTTGTGCGTCGGCGTACCAATACCGCGTCTGCACCGCATTCGCTACCAAATTGCGATGTGTGAGCGCCACACCTTTCGCCGCATCCGTTGTGCCAGTCGTGTATTGGATGAGCGCGACATCCTCGGACGTGACATTGGGTAGGGGCAACTGTTGTGGTTGCCCTTGCCCCTGCTGTGCGGCTGTGCCTCCGTCGCGCAACAAAGCTTGCAACCACTGTGTGTTCGCTTCGACGCGCAACAGCTGGGGATCAAGATAATGTCCTTCGCTTTTTTCGCGCATCCACGTGAACGCGAGTCGCTTGAGCGGCGGCAGATACTCTTTGAGATTGGTGACGACGATGTGCGGCACATTGGCTTTGAGGGCGGCCGCCGCAACTGTATTGTAAAACTTGCTCAAGGTGACGACGACCTTCGCGCCACACTCGACCATCACCTTAGCCATTTCGGCTTCGCTGGCGAGGGGATTGTAAGGCACAGCGATCGCGCCCGCCAGCAACACGCCATAATAGCAGAAGACCATCTGCGGTGTGTTGGGCAAGTTGAGGATGACACGGTCGCCCTGCTGCGCGCCCAAACGCATGAGCGCCTGCGCGAATTTTTGCGCGAGCGTGTAGAGTTCGCGCCACGTCAAGGTCGCGCCATAAAACATGGTCGCCGGACGTTGAGCAAAACGTTGCGCCGCTGAAGCGACGAAGCTGTGTAAGGGCTGTGATGGCAAGATGATGTGGTATGGCACGTTGGGTTCGTAGCTGTTGAGCCATGGGCGCTCGCGCACGAGCTGCGCCGTGGCGGCGTCACGCTCGCGTCGCCACGTCGTCGCTGTCGGACCGAGGAACCGTTGGATGGCGCGGTTGACGGCGTCGCCGCGTTCCAATTGCACCAAATGCGCCGAGACGGGGATGATGACCTCTTGCGCGTTGGGGACAAGCTGTGCGACCGCGCCGTACGCCGCTTGCGGAAACACGAAATCACGATGCCCGCGAATGACGAGCGTCGGCACACGAATCTGTTTGAGCGATTCGCCATTCCAGCGACTCAACGCTTGCTCGTACATCGGCTTCAGCACACGCGCGGGCGCATACACGGCAGGGAAGAAGCGCGTCATGAGCGGTTGCGTGATGCTGATGGGCAAATGAAACGCGAACCACAGCGGCACGCTCAGTTTGAATTCGCTCGCCGTACCGATGAGAACGAGCTTCTCGATGCGTTCTGCGTGGCGCGCCGCATACGTCGCCGCAATGGCGCCGCCGAAGGAATGCGCCAACACCACGAATGGTTTGACACGTTCATCAGTCGACAACACGCGGGTCGCGTGCAGCACATCGTCCAGATCGCGCAGCAACACCTCCATGGTGTATGCGCCTGCAGGACGTTCGGAACGTCCATGCCCGCGCAGGTCAGGCGCAAGGATGCGATACTCGTCGGCGAAGAAAGGAATCTGCTGCGTCCATTGCGCCGCCCGCCCGCCAAAGCCATGCACGCAGACGAGCGTGCCTCGCGTGTGGCCGGGGTCAATGTCAATGACGCTTAAGCGCACGTTGTCTGTGGTGAAGATGTCACGGCGATAAAGTTCGAGGTCAAGGCGCATAGCAGTATCCACTGTTCAGGGTTCAGTGTTTAGTGAATGGTGAGCGCTGAACGGTTATGTCAGTTCGTTATAAAGCTAACCAAAGTTTCGATGGTTGCGGGCGAATCGTCGTAGAGTGTAATGGCGCAGGACGCTTGCGGAAACAACGACAAATCATACGGGTCGCGCAACGCCACCAGCACAGTCGGCTTATCGAACGCGAGCAGTTGGCGCACGAGCGCTGGTTGCGCTGGACAATGCAAGGCTTGGCGTATGGCGATGATGAGACCGCGCGCGCGCTGTGCGATGGTCAGCGCTTGACTCATGGCATGTTCATCAGGATTGAACGGCAGCGCGATGCCCATGAGCGCTGGTTGTCTGGCGCGTAGTTGTTTGAGCAGACGGCTCGTATTATACGCGGGACCCTCGGCAAGCGTGATTTGTCCCAAGGCAAATTCAATCACGGCGACTTCAGGCAGTGGCGGCAGCGGCAATTGACTCGACCTGTCCAAGCGTTGACCATTCACGCGAATCGCGCGCGTGGCAATCTCTTGCGCCAACGCCTGATGGGTGGGTGCGCCTAGCCATGCAGGATTAGCCGCGGGCATAGTCGTTACTTTGTCCCGCAAGCGTTGAATGCGTTGGATGGACGTTTCGACCTGCCGCAGCGCGAGACGTCCATCTTCCACCGCGCGTTGTAAGGCGCGCAACACTTTGTCATGTAATACAATCGGACACACTAAATCGCAGCCTGCAATGACCGCTGCGACTGCGCCTGTGGGAATCCCATACTCCCATGTGATGGCGTTCATCTCAAGCGCGTCGCTGATAACGACGCCATCGAATCCCATGTCGTTTCGCAACAGGTCGGTTATGATAGCACGTGATAAAGAGGAGGGTCGTTCATCATCCAACGCCGTGACAAGCAAATGTCCCGGCATCACCAGCTCGACGCCGGCTGCAATCGCGGCGCGAAACGGTGCGAGCTCGACGCGCTCCAACTCGGCGCGCGATTTCGTGATGACTGGCATCGCGGCGTGTGAATCAATTTTTGTGTCGCCGTGTCCGGGGAAGTGTTTGGCACATGCGGCGATGCCTTCGCCTTGCGCGCCACGCAGCCACGCGACGCCCATCTCGCTCACATGCTCTGGCGTTTCGCCAAACGCACGCGTGCCAATCACGGGGTTCAGCGGCTCGCAGTTCACATCCAGCACCGGCGCAAGCACGACGTTCAAATTCATCGCGCGCAATTCGCGCGCTGTCGCTTGACCTGCGCGAAAGGCGAGGTCGGGCGAATAGGTTGCGCCCACTGCGATTGGACTAGGGAAGTGGGTTGCGGGTGGGGGCAAACGAATCACACGCCCGCCTTCTTGATCAACAGCGATGAGCGGACGCTCGGCGAGCTCATGCAAGCGCGCAATCATGTGTCGCGCCGCTGCGTAGTTAGGAAGGTTGCGCGCGAACAACACGAATGAGCTCACACGATAGCGTGTGATGAAATCTTCTTCTTCAGGGGTGAGTGTCGCGCCGCGTGGGTTGAAGCAGATAAGTTGAACGAGTTGTTCAAGTGTCATGTGTCATGTGTCAAGTGTCAGGTGTCAGGTGTCAGGTACCATGCGTCACGTCAAGCAACTCACTTGACACTTGGCGCTTGGCGCTTACGGCTGTGAGAGTTTGCCCATCACTACAGACCGCCGTGCGCCCGTGACCGATGGTAGGTTGTTCGGCTCGTGATGATACGCCGCGTACGCAAGGATAGCGAAGGCGAGCGCTTCCTTTGCTTGCGTCGGAATGCCGAAATCTTCGTGCCGCAAAATTTTTGTGTGGGGCAAGCGCCTGGCGAGCAGCTTCACTAGCGTTTGGTTGTTCGCGCCGCCGCCGCCGAGAATCAATTCAGCAGGATGTTTTTGCGCGAAAGCCATTGCAATCGTCTCTGCCGTCAACGCCGTCGCCGTCGCAACGATGTCTTGTGGTTTGAGACCGCGCGCGATGCCCGTTTCCCAAAATTCGTCTGCGTATGGCTTGCCGAACAATTCGCGCCCTGTCGTCTTGGGCGGTGTGCGCTGATAGTATGGATGGTCGAGCAGCTCTTCGAGCCATGCGCCATCCACGTCGCCGCTCGCGGCGATGCGCCCCTCGCGATCAAAGGTCTCGCGCCCATCCGTCGCACGCTCGACCAACGCATCAATGATCATGTTGCCAGGCCCGCTGTCGAAGGCGATGACCTCGTTGGGCTGACAGTGTGGCGGCAGCAACGTGACATTCGCAATGCCGCCGATGTTTTGAATCGCGCGATATTTTTCGAGCTGGCGAAACAAAATGAAATCGGCAAATGGCACAAGCGGCGCGCCCTGTCCGCCCGCCGCCACATCCGCCACGCGAAAGTCTGCGATGGTTGGCACGCCCGTGCGCTCGGCGATGACCGCAGGCTCACCGATTTGCAGCGTCGAGGTCACTGCCCCATTCGCCGCCACATCATGCCACACGGTCTGCCCATGCGAGCCGATGAGGTCAACGCTATCGAGCGACACACCCGCAACCGCACACACGGCTTGCGCTGCGTCTGCGAACTTTTCACCCAACACAAAATTCAAACGACATAAACGCTCTACGGTGGACAGCGTAGGATGGCATGCCTCTAAAATCGCTGCGCGTGTCGCAACGTCGTATAGCGTTTGATGGTGCGCGATGAACTGCACAGATAGTTCGTAACGGTGTCCTGCGATTTCGCACAGCACTGCGTCAATGCCATCCGCCGATGTGCCAGACATCAAACCAATGATTCGCATGGTTGCCCTTGACGCGTCATGTCAGAGTCCACACGTCTCCACTGACGTTCACTTTCCCCAACCGTTCCATTCGCTTTAGGTGCGCTAAGACGCTCCGCGCGGCTGCGCCATGCAGCTGCTTGTCCACGTCTTTGTAAATCTCCTCGACCATTTGCGGGATGGTCTTCGGCCCCGTCTGCAACTGCGCGCTGATTTGTCGCTCACGCATGGCGCGATGCTCGATGTACTCGTCCAGCTTGGCGCGTGGGTCGGGTAACATTGGTCCATGGCCGGGCGCGATGAGGCGCGTGGGCAATGGTTTGAGTCGTTCTAGCGAGTCAAGATAATCGCCCACATCGCCTTCGGCGGGCGAGAGGACCGAGGTGCCGCTGCCGAGAACCGTGTCGCCTGTGAATAGCACCCCCTCACGCTCATGGAAAAAGCAAACGCAATCGCTGGAATGACCGGGCGTATGGATGACGTGCACCACATCGGCGCCGATGGCAATGTGGTCGCCGTCTTTGAGCTGAACATCGTAGCCTGCTTTGAATGCGGAGACGGGCGCGGCGATGCGTTGACGAAAGTTTGCCAAACCGTCAATGTGGTCGCTGTGGGTATGCGTGAGCAAGATGCTGCGCAGCTGCCAGCGATGTGCGCGTAGGTAATCGGCTAATGCGTCGAGATGCGCTGCGTCGTCAGGTCCAACGTCAATCAGCAGCGCTTCGTCGTTGCCTGATACAATGTAACAATTTGTCCCGTCCAAGGTCATCGGTGAGGGATTGTGGGCGCGAATGCACACAACCGAAGCAGAAACTGAAATCATAGGCGCTCCTTTTATTTTTCAAACACACTACATCACCACGTCACCCAACGCACACGCACGTCGGCGTCCACGCTCTCGACACGCAATTTGCCGTAGCGGCCTGCATTGGTTTTGTAACACAGCATCATACCACCCGACAATTGCGCCGTGACCAATGTGTTGCCGCTATAGTTCGTCGCTTTGACGCATGTGTCTTTGGTGACATCATTGAAGGCGCGCGCGCCCATCACGGCGAAGGTTGCGCCGTTCTTGGGCGCCCATTGCCCGCCGCTCCATTGCGCGTCCGCATCAATCACGGTGATGTCGCCTGTGTCTAAATCTACTTGATTGCCTGTAGCGATGTTGCGCGTGCCGGTCGAAGTGATTGCATCCACTTCAACCGTGACGACCTTTTCCAACGGATCAGAGCCGCCGCCAATGACGGCTTCCAGTTTGTACTCGGTGGTTTCCGTTGGACAGACCACGCGCGTTTCGTGTCCTGTCACGCCCTTGCCGTCGAGCTTCACCGCGAAGACGTTGTCCACGTCCCACTTCAACGTCACGCATTCGCCGTAAGGAATCTTCGCGCGGTCCACGGTGAAACTCACCGAAGGGGTCCCGCCGACCGTGGGTGTAGGTGCGGGTATGGCAGTCGGACGCACAGGCGTCGGCGTGGGCGCATTCGGATCCACCACGCGCACGGCGACGAGCAACCCTTGTCCGAAGAGCGCGCGATTCGGCGCGCGCAAACGCCATTTGCCAATGTAAATCGCGGCGGTTTTTGGCGCAGTCATTTTCACAGTGATGTCCGCTGTTGCGCCAGGGGCAGTGGGTGGTAGGGGTTGCTCGGCATTGGCATCCAGCTGTGCGCCCTCGTTGAATACGATGTGATAGGTCGCATCCCACGCGCAGTTCCCCGTGTTCCGCACGCGCCAAATTTTGTTGAGGGCTTCGCCTGGTTTGACAGGGGCGCCATCTGGTATGGTGACATCGCTGACGAACACGGCGTTAGGTTCACATGAGTCGCTGCTCGTTGGCGCTGCCGTCGGCGCTGCCGTCGCGCCGGGTGTGCTAACTGTTACAGGAGTTTGTGCCGTAGGTGTGCTGCTGGTTGGACTTTGTGGGGCGGGCGTTGCTGTGGCGCGCAACGCCGTTTGCGCCACCACCTTCACAGTGAACTTAGCTTCATCGCTAGCAACGCCGTCTCGATTGATTGATTTGAGCATGAGCGTATGGTCGCCGAGCTCTTTCGGCGTCCACGTTTGCGTGACGCGCAAATTCGGCATACCATCGTTGTTGGGTGTAATGTCCGCGCGATAAAGAAAACCATCCGTCCATAGTTCGACGCGCACGACGCCGCGCGCATCCGTGGACAAAGTTTGAATCTCGACGACGCTGTTGATGGCGACTTCATCGCCATCTTTAGGGGTAATCAAAAATAGGTTCGGCTTATTCACGTTGACGCTGGGCGTAGGCGTGCCATTGGCTGCGTCGCCTATACCGCAAGCCGTCAGCGCCATGATGAGGCTCAACCACCAACTCCAGTGACGCACCATCTACATTGCTCCTTGCGCAACAAGAGAGGCGCAACCTCATTGCGCCTCGTTACGATTTCATTTGATTATGGCAAGGCTAACATGAAAATTTCCAAGTTGCAAGTTCCCAAACTCATCGTGCCGCGCCATCCCTTGTGGGTGATGGCGTATGAAGCGGCCTGGGATTTGTTACGATACGCTGATGCGCGCGCGTGGCAAACCGACCCATGCATGTTGGCGTTGTGGGCGCGCTATGGCTTGGAGGCGGAGACCTTGTATGCGTTGCTTGCGCCTGTGTATGAGCATTGGCAAGCGCCCGAAAAATTTCGGTATGCGTTGCCCGCGTGGGCGGAACGGGAAGTGTATCGGCATACAGGCGACAAGGCGCGCGTGGCTTGGGCGTTGCCACACTTGCTGGCAGCGCACGCGGCGCGCAAGGCACAGCACATTCGCGCGAATGGGTTGTATGCGCCGCTGTTAGCGCACGCTGGCGCGCAGACCTCGCCGCGCGACGGCGAGACGTTTGCAGATGTGAGCGCGCAACAGGCGCATGCTTGGGAGTGCATGGGTATCCTTGCCAGCGCATGGCAAGGTGAAAGCATGCCACAGACCGTGAATGAATATCTAACGGCGCGACAGCGCATCCACGAACTGTGTTGGGATGAGTCAGCGCAATTTTATTTTGATGTGCGCGCCGATGGTTCACGCTCTAACGTGCAAGTCGCGGAGAATGTCGCATGGTCGTTGCTGGCAGGCATTCCTACCCATGAGCAAGCGCAAGCCATTGCCCAACAGCTAAGCGACCCACGAAAATTTTGGCGCGTACATGTCTTTCCCTGTCTCGCCGCCGACCACCCGCGCTACGTCGAGCGTGGCGCGTATTGGCGCGGCTCGGTGTGGCCCCCCATCAACTACGCGCTCATTAAAGGGCTGCAGCGTTATGGCTTACATGGACTTGCCTTTCGCGCCGCCGACAATCACCTCACCAACATCTCGCAAGTGTATAAAGAAACGCGCTCGCATTGGGAAAATTATATGCCAGACTCGGTTGAGCCAGGCAGCATCGCGCAGCCCGATTTCGTCGCGTGGGCGGGACTCGCGTCGGTAGCGTTGCTCATCGAAGTTGTCATGGGCGTTGAAGTCTATGCGCCCGATCAGAGATTATCTTGGCATCCATGCTTGCGTGAAACGCATGGTCTCGAAGGGCTGCGTTGTGGCAACGCCATCGTCAATTTGGAGGTGACTGCGCCTTTTGTCGGTGCGACGGAACTGCAAGCGCGTCTCACCACCACTGCGCCTATCCGCTTGCAAGTCAACACGACACAAGGCGCGCAATGGTTTGAGGTGTGGGATGAATGGGCGGGGAGTCTAGTAGTCAGATTCTAGCAAACTCACCTGTAAATTCCCAATAGCTGCGTTCGTCAAAATTATATCCAAAGATAGATTGACAAACGGTCGGTAGGTCGCTATGCTAGTTAACGTGAATTCGGGATAAGCCACCGCGAAGGCAATGCGCGCGCACCGCAGCGC
>CAZDYP010000020.1:0-7563 GCA_964509505.1 uncultured Anaerolineae bacterium
CGTGCAGCGTGTCAATCAACACAGCCAAGACACGACTCGAATTTTGGCGAAAGACACGCGACAAGGTTTCGGAAACTTCGTTCATACTTCAGAATCATGCAGCTATGATCATTGCAAGGAAATCACGCTTTCAACACAATCCTCTTTAGAGGATTGTGTTGAATTCGTTTTGTATCAAATGAAATGCTAGAATTCCATGATGGGACGCACCTCGACGGAGCCATCTTTCGCCCCGGGAATTTTCGCTGCATACGCGAGGGCTTCATCCAAATCTTTGCAATTCAGGATGTAATAGCCGCCCAACGCCTCTTTGGTTTCGGCGAAAGGCCCATCCGAAACGAGCGTCTGCCCTTCACGGACGCGGACCGTGGTCGCCATCGTGGTCGGATGCAGCGCATTGCTGCCGAGCAAGATGCCCTTGGAGCGGACTTCGTTGGTGAAGGCATTGTACGCCGTCATTGCCTCAGCCCATTGTTGCTCCGTGATTTGCGCTTGTGGCGCTTCCTCGTTGTAAATCAACAGCATGTAACGCATGATTGTCTCCTCGCAGTTATAGATTTCGCTCACGTCAAGGAAGGTGCGCTAGTGCGGAGGGGCACGCTCTCTTGCGCACCATCGGCGTTAGAGAATGCCGCCTCCTCACCGCGCACGATTTCTGAACCTGAGGATCGCCGTGCTATAAAGATGACGAACCATCTTTGCTGATTTCGCCAGGGTGGAAAAAATGCCGCTAGGATTGTCATTCTGAACCCACTACGCTGGCGAAGCGGAGTGAAGAATCTCCATGCCTTGGTGTAGGGCGAGTAAGCCCCAGTCGTTCTAACGAGAGGGTTGCAACTTGCCTACGAGGACAAGTTGCAAACTTGTCCTACACTTTTTAACAACAAACCCGTTGCCTGACGAGTTCCTCTCATCGGACAACGGGTCGGTGGGTTTGTCGTGGAGGCGCGCATGCTAGGATATGGGCGGCGTGGTGAATGCGCCCAACGCCGTCGCAAAGCCTGGGTGGGGCGGCACACGAAAGCGATTGCCCGCGCCAAGCCGATCAACCGCTTCGAGCGCGGCGCGGATGGCGGGAACTTCGATAAGCTGACCCGTCAACACGACGACAGGTTGTTGCGTCACCGTCGCCGTGCCTAACACCGTCGTCGCCAGCGCTTGCCCGATGAGATTACATAAACCCGCTGCGACATCTTCGCGTGAGGGCGAGCGATTGAGGCGCGTGATCTTGCCGAAATGCGACGCGGCAAACGAGGCAGGGATGTGTCCCACGGGCCCACCGATGATGTCGCCTACCGTCAAATCCACACGGCTCAAGTTGCCTTGCGAGGCGAGCGCGGAAATTTCTTCTGGGTCATCGGTGCCCAGTAATAGCTGCCCCAAGCCAACCAACGTGCCGCCGCCGACGGCGCTGCCGCCCTTATGTATGAATTGATCTGGGTTGGACAGCACCATCGCCGTGCCGGTGCCCATGCTCACGACCAACGCCGCCGCGAGGTTCGCCGCGCGCAAGCCGCCGCGTCCAATCGCTTCAACTTCGCCGACGCGTGTAAGCGTGATGTGTTCGATTTGTGCGGGGAGTTGGCGACTGCGCCCACCCGTGACCGCAATCGTCGTGATGTCGCGCAGGTCGAGTTGCGCTTTGGCGATGAGCGAGCGAATCGTCGCTTCGTCGGGTTGCGCCACCGTTTGCCACAAGAAACGCTGCGTGATGGTTTGCTCGCGTACGACGAGCAGCTTCGTGTTGGAACCGCCAAAGTCAATCGCTAGTTGATACGTCATGATTCACCTATGAGCATGAGTTGGCGTCAATTATACAGACCTCACAGGTTTTTAGAAACCTGTGAGGTCTTTTCCTCTAGCAGCGCAAGCGGCGCCAACTGTCCATCGGGCACTGGACACCGATCCACATTCAGCACCATCGCTATCAAACTGTAATAGCCAAGCGCGCCAACCAAATCAATCACGCCTTGTTCCCCAAACAGGTCTCGCGCTGCCTGGAAGTGCGCGTCGGAGACTTGCCCCGTTGCAATCAGCTCTGCGCAAAACTCATAGACCACCGTTTCATCGCTTTGCATGTTTGCTGGACGCTTGCCTTCCGCGATGGCGGCGGCGATAGCAGGGTCGAGTCCCGCTTTCAATGCCAGACGATGATGCGCGAACCATTCGTACTGCGCTGTCCAATGGCGAGCGGTAATCAGAATCGCCAACTCGTTGAGGCGCGGCGGAAGCGAGCTCTGAAAGCGCACATACTCGCCGAGCCGTTGCGCGCGATTCAACAGTTCTGGGCTACGCAACAGCGCGTTGAAGGGACCCAATCCCAGCTTGCCGTCGCGCGGCGTCGCCCACAGCGCAGTTAGAGCCTGCTTTTGCTCTGGCGTTAGCTGGTCATCGGTCAGCAACTGGAATCGTTGTTCGGTCATATTTCTTCTTTCTCAAAAAAATCTCACGCAAAGACGCAAAGGATCGCAAAGAATGCAAAGAAAATCTTCGCTCATAATAAAAAGAAGGTGCTGAGCAAATGTCATTTCGAGCGAAGCGAGAAATCGCCACGCCGCGAATGACGTGGTATTGCAAGATAGAGATTCCGCACTGGGCTTCGCTGCGTTCGGAATGACAGTGACAATAGCCCTTTTCTGAATATGCGCGAAAATCTTTACACTTTGCGTTTCTAAGTGGTCTGATGAACGTTCAAAAAATAATACAGGTATAGAGCGCGGCAACAACGGATACCAAAACGGACAAACTGACAGCCACGGCTGCCGTCCGTTAGTCTGTTGGGGTGTCCGTTGTCCGTTGTCACCGCCGTACCCGAATTAATTTCTTAAACTTCATTAGACCATTGCGTCTTTGCGTGAAAAAATGGATGTGTCGAATCATTGCAACTCACGTTACGACATGCCGCTCACCGTCAAGCCGCCATCCACGACGATTTCTTGCGCGGTGATGTACTTCGCTTCATCGGACGCCAAGAACAGCACCGCATGCGCCACGTCCCACGCATCGCCCATGTGTCCCATCGGCGCTTGTGCGTGGCGCTGCGCCACGAGCGCTTCGACATCGCCGCCCGCGATGGTCTTGGCGAGACGATGCTCGACCAGCGGCGTGTGCATCAGCCCCGGCACGACGGTGTTGCAGCGAATCCCTTTCTTCACGTAAGCCATCGCCACCGATTTCGACAACGCGATGATGGCGGCTTTGGTCGCGCTGTACGCGACATGCACGCGGGTTGGACTCATGCGAAGCGCGGCAACCGAGGAGATGTTCACAATCGCGCCCTTGCCTTGTTGTTCCATCACAGGCAAGACATACTTGCAACCGAGGAAAGCGGTCTTGAGATTGTGGTCAACCTGCGCGTCCCAAACTTCCTCGCTCATTGTCACGGGATCGCCGGGCGCGGAACCGCCAACATTGTTCACGAGAATATCAATGCGTCCGAAGCGTGCGCTGCACGCTTGCACTGCCGCTGCCACTTCGCTGGCGATGGTCATGTTGCATTGCTGAGTCACGCACACGCCGCCTTCGGCGGCGATGATGTCGCGCGTCTCCTCGACAGCTTCGGCGCGGATGTCCACGCCAAAGATTGTCGCGCCTTGTCGCGCGAGCAACACCGCCGTCGCCTTGCCGTTTCCCCAACCCGGTCCCACGGAACCCGCGCCCGTGACCAACGCAACCTTGCCCGTCAAGTTCAACATGACATAGCCTCCATTTGTATGGTGAGTGAGTTAGGCGGGATTCTAAAGCAGGAGGCGAAAAAACAAAAACCCGTTGTGTGAGATAACGGGTTGGGTGTTATGAGGTAAAGCTGAATGGCGCGGTTTAGCTCTGCTTAAGCCACGTCACTTTTTATTGGGTATTAGTCTCGCTCGCCAGCATGAATTTTTCGTCTTATCTTCTCAACAAGGTTTTCAGCAATCCAAGACTCATCGCCTCTGATGATAGGCCATAGATCGCATTCACCCCATAAGATGTTGAAGCGCGCCCATACTTGAGCGCGTCTAAAATACTAACCACTATCTTCAGAGTGCAATTCTGAAACAAACATGGTGAAAAAGCAATCTCAGATTGGATTCTTGCTCGCGCAAAAATTTTTAGTGGTTGGCACAAAACAAAAATCCGTTGGCGCTTCGTGTGCGACAACAGGTTGGGTTAAGCAACTTGAAGTTCTAAATGTACTTTGTATCCAAGCTGTTTTAACATCTGGGACAACTCTTCCCATGAAAGGTCAAAGTTTTCAGCATCTGCAACGCCTAAGCGATAGATGAGTTCTGATTCGGCTGCACTTGCCTCAAAGCCATTCACAATCAACTCTTCAGCCCAATGAACGATGTCCTTTAAGCTCAATTGCCCTTCAAGATAGGCGGTGAGTTTAACCACCAATTGGGTTTTCATAGTTTAACATGTCCTTTATCTGTGGGATACTTTTCGTGTAGTTCTCGCAGTTCTCCCTTTTGATTTCTGATTTCCTGCCAAAAACGAATGGTTGTTTCTTGCTGGTCAACCTCTTTGTAATAGATTGCAGACCATCCGTGTTTGCCTGATACAACTTTCTTGTACAACCTTCCTCCATTGTTCAGATCAGTCCACGAACCGAATTGCTTTTCGTTTTGTTTGCAAGTAGCCATTTTCACTGATACTGAAACTTAGCGAAGCTTGACTAAACATGCTTGGCTGCCATTCTAAAACAATCACACCGAAAAAGCAATTTTCAGATTGGATTCTCGCTCGCGTAAAAATTTTCAGTGGTTGGCACAAGACAAACACCTGTTGTCGTTTCGCGCGGAACAGCGGGATTGTGTTTCACCTGTCAGCGACCACCCGCTCGATTTGCTCGGCGATGTAACGTGTGTGCGCGGGCGTATAGAGCCACCATTGCGCGATAACTTTTTTGGGGCGCACGTCGAGCGATAACTCGATGAACACGCCTGTCAGCTGTGCGCGTTCAGGGCGAATGCGATTGCGTAATTGTTGCTTGAGCGCGCGCCATTGCGCGGCGCTGGACGTGCCAGCCGTCGCGCAGATGTAATACTCGCGGTTTTGCGCGTCCACAATCAACACATCCACCCCGTAGAACTCGTCGAGCAATGCGCCGCGCCACACCCGCGTGAAGAGCTTGGATTCACGACACAACAGATACAAATGCAAATCGCGCACCAACGACGGATAGGCTTTTTGCAAACGCGCCACGGTGGCTGCGCGCGCAGGCGGGGCGAACAAGGCGGGACGCGCCGCTTGATGCAGCGCCACAAACCCATTCACAAATTCGCTTTGCGTCGGCGGTAAGCCGTTCGGTTTGCGTTGTTGCTCGAAGCATTGAATCATCGAAGGGAAATTCGTGCGCTCGATGTCGGCGCGTTTCGCGGTGGGCGTGAACGTGAGGCGATACGCAGGTTGCGCGAGCGCCGCTTCGAGCGCCTTCACCGTAAGCAACTCATCGAGGGGATGGGAGGTGTAGTGCGCCATCGCTTATCTCCACGTGAAGCGCCGCGTCTCACTGAAGGGACTTTGAATCTTGCCCTCGCGCGTGCCGTCAGGGTTGAGGTGAGTTTGTTGCAAGACAATCACATCCCACTCGACCTGCGCACCCCGCCAGTTGGGCGCAAGCCGATACGACGGCGTCTTCAACCAGACGTTCTCGCCGAGACCGTTGTTGACGGCGCGCAAGCGCAAGACGTAATACTGATCATTCGTCAAGGCGCCGACGCTCGTCCAATTCAACACGATGGACACATCGCCTGTAAACGTTGCGCCGTTGGGTGGATACAACAACACGGGCGCATCGTACGCGAGGCGAGGCGTGGGCGTGAGCGTCGGCATGGGGGTTGGGGTGACGCTGGGCGTGGGTGATGGCGGCGGAATGACGAGTGTTTGCCCTGCGCGCAAGAAGGTGTTGGTCAAATTGTTGGTCGCCATCAAATCATCAACCGTCATATTGTATTTCGCCGCAATGCCGCTCAACGTATCACCACTTTGCGCTATGTAAACGCTTTGTGTCGGTGCAGGCGTGGGTGTGGGCTGCGATGGATCGTGTGTGGGCGTGGGCGATGGCGTGGGCGTGAGGGTGGGCAATGGCACGGTGAGCGTTTGCCCCGCGCGCAACAAACGCGGATCGCTGATGTCGTTCGCTTGCATGAGCGCTTCGACCGTAGTGCCATATAGTAACGCAATGCCGCCGAGGGTTTCGTTGGGCGCGACGGTATGCGTGATGATGTCAGGACGCGGAATCGCCGTCGGCGTAGCGGTCAGCTCAGGTGTGGGCGTAGCTCGGCTGGTTGCCGTTGCGCTCAAGGTGACACTCGGCGTAGGCGTCATGGTGAGCGGGGCGCTTGAGGTGACGGTGGGCGATGGCGACGAATCACACGATGCCAACCAGCACAGCAAACATCCTAAGACAAACCACCCCAGTCTATGACTTTCGACGTTCATCGTTTATCTTTCAGCATCCATTTGGCTAGCGGATGCCCCCATAGCCAAACACCCATCACGCC
Source organism: uncultured Anaerolineae bacterium (assembly GCA_964509505.1). Classification (GTDB taxonomy): domain Bacteria; phylum Chloroflexota; class Anaerolineae; order JACRMK01; family JACRMK01; genus CAZDYP01. Next base: position 6,489 of record CAZDYP010000020.1, read on the forward strand.
TATCGTCAGCGCTGTAATCAGCTTCGCCATCCAGCGCAACGCTGTATCTTCAAAGCGTAAGTCTATCTGATGTTCACCCGCAGGCACAGCTAAGGTGATGAGCGCGTGCGGGCCGCTGGGCCACAAGGCGGCCGGTTTGCCATCTAGGTATGCGCGCCAACCTGGAAAATAATAGATGCGAAATTGGAGCGTCGTCCCATGCGCAGAATTCACGCGCACTCGTTGGGATGCGCCGCCTTGCCACAGCGCTTCGACTTGGGCATCGGGCGCGAAGGCAATCGCGCGCGTCAACGGCAATCCGCTTTGATATTCGCGCACGAGCGGTGAGGTTTGCGGCTGCGTCGTTGCCCAAACCATGTAGCCTGTGCGGTCTTTGTAACTCACCAACTCGAAGTCAACCGAGGCGCGGGCGCTCTCGCTGCCGAGGGAACGCTCCGTGTATTGTGGCAACGTGTAGTGGAAGCTGGCGAAGACGGTGAGGAGCATGAGTAAGGCTGCGGGTAATTGGTAATGGGGGAGTGGGGATTGGGAATTGGGAATTGGGAAGTTTTCCAAGGCTGCACCTGCGAGCCATGACATAGTGATGCAGCTGAGCGCGAGCAAGCGCCACGGAAATTGCACTAGCGCAGCCAGCGGCACGCTGCTCCAAAAGGGTGACGAGATGGGTGACATCAACAACACGATGACGACGCTTGCCAGCCAAAAGAAGATAGCGTGTCCTCTTTCGCGCTTCGCCGGCTGCCGTCGGCTATCTGTCATCAACCCCAACATGCCCATCACCACAGGCGCCAACCCCAACTGAAACGCCATGCCATCAGCTAATCCTTCGCCGCTGTACTCGTAGCCCCAGAACGGCGAGAGGAATTGATGCAAGAAGATGAAGTGCTTCTGATAATTATATGCGACGCTCGTCCATTGCTCGACGACGATATATTTTTGTTCGAGCAACATCGGCAGCCAGAAGATGGCGGAGAGACCGAGTGTGAGCAAGCCCGCGCTGACCGAGTACACGAGCGCATGAGTCAATGAGTAACTGGGTGATGGGTGACGTTTCACCCACACAAACACCCAATAG
>CAZDYP010000020.1:7573-18308 GCA_964509505.1 uncultured Anaerolineae bacterium
AATAGGCTGCGAGCAACGGCGCAAAGATGAACGTTGCGCCATGATGCGTGAGGATGAGCGCGGCGGTGACGATGGCGGCGAGTATGGCCTTGCGAGGCGAAGGTGTTTCAAGCAACACCTCCCAACGCCATAGCGCCAATGGAAACCAAACAAATGTGAAATACTCGGACACGGCGGAGCGCACATACAAATCGAGTAGGTGATAGGGCGCGTAGGTATAGACGAGGGCGGCGAGGGCAGCAGCGTGACGGGTGAAGTGATGACGCGCCCAGGCGTACATGCTCAATGTCGCGCCTATCGTCGCTACGAGATCAACGAGCTTGATGGAAGTGGTGAGACTGAACCCCATCCGATGAAACGCTTCGCCCACGTAGTAGGCGAGCGGCGCATAGAAAATCCATAGCGGATACCCATACCCCAATGCGAAGTGTGGTCCCCACGCGGGCCACCACGCGCCATCTCGTATCGCTTCGTCGAATGCTTGCAAGAAGAAGAGCGCGTGTGGCGCATCGTGCGCGCGCAAGAAATAACCGGGCGTCACAAGCGGCAGCCACGCGAAGGCGGAGAGGGCAAGCAGCAGCATGACCGATGAGTGAGGCGTGGGGTGTGAAACGTATTTCATCGTTTGACAAATTGCCTTCCCCCTTTCACTAACGCCCACACGCCCACACTGCTCACACTCAACACCGTTAGCCACGCGCCAAGGAGGCGCGGCGGCGTGTCCTCGAAGCGCAAGACCATGAAGTGTTCGCCGCGTGGGACATAGACGGTTATCAAGCCGAACTCGCCGCGTGGTTCAATCGTGAGACGTTGCGTCGGCTTGCCGTGTTCACCCTCCAATAGATACGCGCGCCAGCCCGGGTAGAAGAAGCGATTGAAGATGATATACGAATCTTGCTCGGCGCGAAACCAAATTTCGTCGTGAATGGAGGAGTGCCCGCGCGAATCCACAACGACGCCTGCGGGCAAGTTTGCATAATCCACTTGCGTCGTCGGCGCTTCGTTGTTCAAATACACTTCGGCGAGTGGGCTCCATGTCGGAATCGTCTTCACCCAAGCTGTCGAGCCTGTGAGTTCGCCTGCGTCATGTTGAAACTTCATCAAGCCTGCAAACGACACTTCGCCCTCGGTGGCTTCAATGATTTCGGCGGTGGTGTATGGGTAGCTGCTCAAGAGAATCAGGAGGATGATGAGTAGTAATGAAAAAGGGTAATGAGTAATGAGTAATTGGTTGTTGAGCGTTGGCTGTTGGTCATTCGCCATGGGGTGTTCACCGACGCTTGACACGTTTGACACTTGATACATGACACTCCCTGCGAGCGGCGCCATCGTCAACGCGGTGAGCGCGAGCAAGCGCCACGGAAATTGCACCCATGCGACAAGTGGAATACGTTCCCATACCATGAGCGATTGCGGCAGCATCAAGAAGATGATGACGACGGTGGCAAGTTGAAAGAAGATGAGCGAGGCGCGCCATGGTTGGCGCGGCCGTTGCGCGACGACGAAGACGGAACATAACGCAAGGACGCTAGCGGCTGCGCCCAATTGCAATGAGATGTCGTCGCGCGGGCCTGGTTGGCTCAAGCCGAAGCCCCAGGCGGGCGAGACTAGTTGAAAGAAGTAACTGAAATGATTGCGATAGTTGTAATAGTCGAGACGCTCACGCGTGCCTGTGGTGTATTGGTCGGTGCGGACGAATGAATTTTCGAGCAAACTCGGCGCGATGAAAATTCCACTGAGGCCAATGCCCAACAGCAAGGCGAGCAACGGTGCTGTGCTGACGTGGATGAGATGCGCCCACAACGAAAACAACGCGTAGCGCAAATGATTTAGCGGCTGCTCACGATGCGTCTTCACTATCACCAGCAGCAGCAGGTAAGCGCCGAGCAACAGCGAGAACAACAACGCGATGCCGCTATGCGCGAAGAGCAGACCCGCATAGGCCAATGCTGCGCCGACAACAGTCGCGCTGCGTGGACGTTCAATCGCCGCCGCAAAGCCCCCTAAGCACAGCGGCATGAAGACGAGCGCGACGGTTTCCGCCAACGCGCCGCGCACGTACACATCCAATAGATGATACGGCGCATAGACATAGACTAACGCCGCAACTAACGCTGCCTGTTCATTCAACCAGCGTCGCACGAAGCCATACATCGCCCAGCCCGACGCGATGATGGCAAAGCCGAACACGATTTTCGTTGCTGTCACGTAATCGCAACCGATGCGCAGCAACCCAGCGCCGCTGTAATACGCGAGTGGGCTGTTGATGTTGAAAAACGGATAGCCGAAGCCAAATGCGAAATCAGGCATCCACCGTGGATACCAGACGCCATCGTTGAGCGCGCGATTGAACTCAAACAAAAAATAGACTGAGTGCCGTGCGTCATGTGCGCCCCAAAAGTAACCGGGCGCGAAGAGCGGCCCCAGCGCGAAGCTGCAGAGAAGCGTGAGAAGGATGAGAGAACGCATGGGGTATGAAAAGTGAAAAGTGAAAAGTGAAAAGTAATTAGTAATTGAGAAACCTTCACTTACCAATGACTAATTACCAATTACTACTCGCTCCGAGTTGTCGCTCGTCTTGAGGCGTGCGCCATTAACCGTATGATATAACCCCACCATCATACGCACGGCATGTGGGGCAGTAGCTGGCAGTGTGAACGTGTAGGTGTCGCGTAAGAGTTCGCCGCGTTGCCAGGTGCGTGTGGGGCGCACGCCATTCAATGGGATGGCATCGCGCTGCAGCAAAATTTTTTCTTGCGCGTCAACCAGATGAACGAACACTTTGTAATCGTCGGCGAAGGGGCGCAACCCTTGCCAGAGCAACGTCACCGTGAATGTTGTGTTGGGCGCGATGGTCGGCGTGATGATCGCGCTCACCAGATACGCTTCGTTGCCAAAGCGCGCGAGCGGCGGCGTCGTCGGTTCGTAGTCGAGACCGCGCGGCGTAAGATAGCTGTAGCTGGCAAGCACGGTGAAGGTCAGGAGCGCCGCGATTATGGACAGCGCTTCCGTTGCGGGACGACTAACGTCGTCGCTGTCAATCAGGTTAGCAACGGAACCGCCCAACCAGCACAACAAAAATCCTGCGAGACCAATGAATTGCCATGGCGCATTGAGCAACCATTCCCAAGGCCACCATGCGGAGAACGGCGCGATGCTCAGTAGGGCGCATACGACTGCGCTCGCTGCGATGATGAACGCGCGACGCTCAGGGCGCAACCATAAGGCAATGAGGCTCAAGCCCACTGGCGCGAGCCCGAGTTGCAAGGATGTTGCATCGAGCCAGTCGCCACGGCTGCCGTAGTTCCACGAGGCTGAAAAAAGTTGGAATAAATAAACGGGTTGCGGCGTTTCGTTGCTGACAGGCGCGCACAACTTCCATAATACTACGCCCAGCACCACCCAAAGGCACAAAGACACAAAAGTCAGAAGCTTTTTTTTCGTCGTGCCTGTGCGTTTTTGTGTCCGCATGGTTAGAGCGACAACAACCCACAATACGCACGGCAACAAGCCCCAGAACAACGCTTCACCCGTCGCGCCGTGTATGTAGGTTGTCATCAAACGATAGGGCAACAGCGAGTAGAGCGCGGATGCAACCAGACCCGCTGCGTTGCCATGCCATTGGCGTACCCAGAGAAACATGCCGCTTGCGCCCAACACAAACGCCAACGCGTCAAGCGTTTTCAACGTCGTGAGCGGCGACAGACCAATGCGTGTGAGTAATGCGCCCAGCAAGGCTGGCAAGACACCCAGCTCTGCGCTGGCGAAGCGCTGCGCCAGCAGTGCGTATAATGGCGCGAACCCGCCATGCGTTTGTAAGGGGCCTGGATACGTGAGCGGCGCGCTGGCGATGAGCGCGATACACCCTGCGACAAATAAATGAGTTCTCATCAGGCACAAGAAAGCCGACGCGCGGTCTTGCCAACGCATCGGCTTCACGGCAACATAATAGCACACACTATCTGGAGAGCAAGTTTGCGACTTGCCCACACCGAAAAGGCAAGTTGCCAACGTGTCCTACATACCTAACAGCGCATTCGCTGCCTGCGCCACTTCATCCACCACAAATGGCTGTCGCAACGTATGGTTCATCCCGCGCGCGCGCCAATCCACTGGATCATCCGCCGTAGTCAACACCAACACTAAAGCCGCGCCTGCGTTTGCGCGCAGCTCGGGCCAAAACTCATCGGGCTGCGGCGCTTCTTCCAAATCATAGATGATCAAATCGAATGGCTTGAGGCGATGTCCTAACCAATGGTTCGTGTATTTGCGCGCCACCGCCGCGCTCACGCGATGACCCGCCACTTCAAGCGCCGCTTTCAAATTCATGCGACTGGCGGCGCTGCCGCCAATTAACAAAATCCGTTTCACATTCAGGCGTTGGGTGAGAGTGGATTGGTCTTGCCTGCTTGCCCATGTCGCCGCGATTCGACGGCGCGCAGGTGCATCAAGATGTTTGGATAGACCATTTGTAAGCGTTGCAGTGTGGCGGCCGGCAGCGCCCATACCTCGCTGCCTTGCAGGGCATACGCCGAGGCGTTGCGCAAGGTGCCATAGAGCGGCGCGCGTCCGCCGACAAATTCGCCGGGCTTGTCGAGCTCTTCGATGAGCTGATGGTCTTTGTCCACCACCGCCAATGCGCCGGAGACCAACAAATAAAACTCGTAGCCCGGTTCGCCGTACTTGAACAACCAATCGCCTTGCTGCAAATGGCGCGGTTGAAAATCGAGCGCGAGATCTAGCAGCGTTGCCCACAGCAGTTCGCGGAATAAGGGCTGCTGGTTCAACCATTCTGCGCGATAATATGCGGAGGTGAAACCAAGCTTTTCAGAAAGCTCGCGGAAGGTTTCGGCGTTCAAGCCCAACAATTGCACCGAGCCACGCGCAATGAGCGACATCGCGCGTGTGCCACCCCGCAACGCGCCGCGCTCGCCGATGCTGTTGCCGCGCCCAACGACGGTGATGAGCTTGCCCTCTGACCACAATTCGACCAAGCCCGAATGCACGATATACAAACGTCCGTCAGCCTGTTCGCCTTTGCGGAACACTGGCTCCGTGTCTTCCCAACGCGAGAGCGTCGCGTCTTGCGCCAAGCGTTTGCGCTCTTCCAAGGGCAAGCGCGAGAACAAAGGTGAGGCTGAAATCGTCTCCAGCCGCTCGACGTCTTCCGCGCTTTTCAAGGCTTCACCCATACCACTCACGTAACCGCTCGCTGCAAATTCGACTTGGCTTGCCCACGCCGCTTCGGCTCCCCCCGTGGGCAGCGCGTGTTTGCTGGTGTGCGCGAGAATGATACGTTGCCCTTTGGCGGCTAATGATTTCAAGACATCGGGAGTGATGGTGGTGTGAATCGCGCCGCCGCCGGCGTCCTGCACGAGCACACTCGCGCCATTAGCAAACGAAATCAACTCGCGCCGTCGCGCCTCGCTCAACACGCGCTGCTTCACGAGCTCGTCGAACCAGGCTTCGTCGTAACGCATATCGCCTGAATAATAGAGCGTGTTCACGCGCACCGCAATCGTCGGGATTGAATGCACGGCATAAATCGCTTCAAACCGACGCTTTTCCAATTCGAGCGGCTGGTTGGGGTTGAGCGGAAAATAATCGAACAGCATCGCGATCTCTGATTCAGGCATTGCCAGCATCGCGCTCAACACGCGCAGCAAGCTCGCATAGATGATGTCCGAGGTGATCAAGCGTAAACGCTTTTGCCCCATCAACAACAATTCGGGCAAGCCCGCCAGATGGTCTTCGTGCAAATGCGACAACACGACTTCGGAAATTTGATGCGCCGAGATGCCAAGGTTGCCCAAGCGCAAACGCAAATAGGCTGCGCAATCGAATAACGTCGCCTGCGTTTTCGCGCCCAGATACGCAAGGAAACAGGTGGTGATGCCTGCAGGATCAAAGCCGTCGCTGCCGCCAATGAATTGCAGCGTCAGCTCGTGCCGCAGCAAGGGGCGCGCGGGCGCAAAGGTCAACGGGTGCGCGACGTTCGGAATCTGTATGGCGATGACGGTGATCAAGTGTTCGCCGTCGCGAAACGCAAATTGGTCGCCTTCGAGGGTGACGGTTACGCCTAAGCCCAAATCACCGCCGCCTTGATCGAGACTCACGATTTCCGCCAAGTCGTCAGGACCGGGCGCGCGCCCCAATGGTGGATACGTCCCAACGGCTTCACACTCGCCCTTCAGCCACAAATAATCGCCATAGGCTCGCGCATCGCGGGGCCCGATGATGGTCTCTTCGAGCAACAAACGCAAGCGCCGCGCTTGCTCGACGGTGCATGTGATGAGTTTCGTGCGCGCGCCGCCGCTGCCAAAGAAATTGGAATACAACACGAACTCGACGCTGGCGAAATTGATGCCCTGATGCACAAAGCCGCTAGAGCCGATGTGTTTGCCGGCAGGCACGTCGGGTGGCAACAAGATCATCTTCGGTGGCTTGATGCCATACGCCAACAGGTATTTCAACGTCTCCGGTGGACAATTGACGAGCACTGAGCCCGCCAACGTCTCGACGACGTAGATGTTGTTTGGCAAGCTTCGCACGTGCGAAGGGTATCGCAGGTTTGTAGTTATCATCCGATCATCTCACTGACATTACGCGCGACGAAATCAGAGTCATGGCAAGCGCAGCGAAAGGCTCTCCGTCTAACGCTGCAGCGATGGCTTCGCCAACAACGCGCGCAATGACGTTGTTGTGTAACCTCAGCATTTCACTGAGGTCGCACCGCCACAATCGCTTCATTCAATGACCAATGCGAGCCCTCAGCCCAAGCGGCGGCAAAAATCGTTTCGTCCAAGAGCTCACGCAGCGTCGCCATCGCCTCCTCATACACTGCGCGATACGCGTGATCTAATACGGTGTTGGTGGTCATCAAATGCGTGGAGATTGTAGCGCACACGCGCACGATTTGCTGCGCCTCTTGCATGGCAACCTCGTTCAGGGGGGCGCGCTCTTGCAACTGCGCCGTGCTGACGCGGAGAATGCCCGCGAGGTTGTGTGTCACGCCCCATTGGTCGCCTAAGGGTTGACGTTGCGCCAAGCTGCTGTGAAACAATGTCAAGGCGCGCGTCGTGCGGCCTTGACGCAATGAAACCAAGCCCAGATTGTTCAGCACGTTGGCAATGAGCCGTTGATCGTCCAACCCTTGTCCAATGGCGAGCGCTTCCTCAAGATAGGCTCGCGCCGATGATAATTCGCCCATTTGACACAGCGCCAAGCCTAGGTTGTTGTTGACCATCGCCAACCCTTTTTTGTTGCCAACCTGTTGATGCAGCCGACGACTTTCTGCATACGATAGACGCGCGGCCGCGTAATCGCGCTGTTCGTAAGCGATCAATCCCAGATTGTTGAGCGAGCTGGCGACAGGTGCGGGGTCGCCTAGCGCACGGCGCAATGTCAAACTGTCGGTGTAGCATTGACGCGCAATGGCGAGCTCGCCTCGCAATTGCGCGATGGTGCCCAACCCGTTCAATGCCAACGCTTGCGTTGCGCGGTCATTAAGTTCCGCGCTCATGGTCAGATTTTCGTTGAACAAATTTTGCGCTGTCGCATAATCGCCCGTGCGAATCGCCACATACCCCAAATCCACGACAATGTGATTCGCTTCGGCTTGTTCGCCCAGCGCTTCTAACGCGAGGCGCGCTTGAGTGAGCAAGGTCTGCGCTTCGGCGTAGCGATTTTGATTCAGATAGAAACGCCCCAACGCCGAGCGTCCGCGCGCCGCCATCATGCGATGGTTGTGCGTCTCCGCCAGCGAGAGCGCGTGACGATAATGCTCGCCTGCTTGCTCCCATTGTCCCATCAACTCCAACACGTGGCCGATCTGCAACAACACATGGCTCTGCTCACGCTCGGTCACCAGCGACAACAAACGTTGATAGAAGTCGAGCGCGGCCGCATTCGCATACGCCGCCTTCGCTGCTTCCGCCGCTTTCGTCAGGTACTCGATGGCTTTCTCGGTCACACCGGCTGCGTTCCAATGATGCGCGAGCAACGCGAAGTGCGGCGACAAATCATCAGCATACGCGCGCTCATACCATTCGGCAATGGCTTGATGCAATTGGCGACGTTGCGCGAACAGCATCAAGTTGTAAGCCGTTTCTTGGGTGATACTGTGCTTGAAAATGTAAGCCGGCTCGCCATCGGGCGTCTTCATCGGCGCGAGATCGAGTTGCGCGCCGAGCTCGCGCAATTGCTCGTCGAGGTGCGGCTTGTCGGTTTCGACGGGATGAATGTCGCGCAACACGCGCAGCTCGAACACGCGCCCGATGACGCTCGCCACTTTCACCGTCAACTGTTGCGCGGCGGGCAAACGGTCAATGCGACTGGTGATGATGCCTTGCAGCGTGTCGGGCAAACGCAATTTACGCAACGCCAACGCAGGGCTCGTCGTCCACTCCGTTTGCGGCGTGAGGTAACACTCTTCGCCGCTAATGGTGATGAGCCCCGAATCGCGCAACGCGGCTGTCCATTCTTCGACAAAAAAGGGGTTGCCCATCGCCTGCTCATTGATGTGCGCCGCGACGCTCGCGGGGACGCTATGCACTTGCAAGCGTTGACACGCGAGCTCGATGGACTCTGCTTCGGAGAGTGGCGCTAAGACGATGTGACGCGCATACGTTTCGTTATGCAATTGCGCGTATTCAGGCGGTGGGTTGCTGAGGGGACGCGTGGCGATGAGGAGGAACAAGGGACGCACGCGTTGCGCCGCCGCCAACAACAATGCCCACGATGCAGGGTCGAGCCATTGCGCGTCTTCCATGATGAACACTTTGGGCGAGCGCGCGACCGACATCTGCAACAATGACAACAACAGGTTGCGCGTTTGCGTCGCGCGCGCTTCGGCGGTGAGTTGTTGCGTCGTGTCGTTTTCGGGGAAGTCGAGACCGAGGATCGGATCGAGCAACGGCGCGAGCGGCAATAAATTCTCTTCTAACTCCAACAAGTCGTGGATGTGTTGACGACGCGCTTCAGGTTCGTTCATCACATTCAAGTCGAGCAGCTTGCTGAAGAGATTGCGCCACGCAAAATACGGTGTGGATTTTTCGATAGCATCGCCCGCGCCCGCAAAGAACGTGAGTCGCAGCTCATCGGCTTGCTTACGCACATCGTCCACCAAGCGCGACTTGCCCAAGCCCGCATCGCCTTCGAGAATCACGATGCTGGCGGGCATCTCACCATCACCCCTCTCAGCGCCGCTGCTTTGCAAGAGCTTCTTCAGCTCGGTTGCTAACAACTCGCGTTCATCCGTGCGCCCGATGATGCTTGTCTGCGAACGCACCGCCGTCTTCTTCAGCCCACGCGGCCGATACACCACGACAGGTTCGTTCCAACCTTTCACGCGAATTGGGGGATGCGGATCGAAGTCGAGCTTTGTCTTGCCTGCATCGTACGTCGTCAGGTCGCACAACAAGGTTGCCGAGATCATGCTCTCTGAGGTGTCGCCGTCCACGGCCGCTTTCATCAAGCGCGCGGCAAGGTTGACGACGCTGCCGATCATCGTGTATTCACGGCGGCGTTCGCTGCCAATCGAACCGCAGAACACACGCCCTGTCGTGATGCCCACCGTCGAGAGTTGTCCGAGTTTACGTAATGACGTTTGAATGGCGCGCGCCGCTAATGAGCCACGCACCGCGTCGTCCTCATGCGCGAAAGGCGGCAACCCTAAGGCTGCGACGAGTGTGACGCCTTTATCGTCCACGTTCAATTTGTTGATGCTGCCTTCGTAACGATAGAGCGAGGTTTGAATTTCGCGCATCACCGTTTGCGCCTCATCCAATGGCAGATGATGATTGAGCATCGGCAGGCTGATGAACAACAACGTCACACGGCGCAGCTCGGCGAGCCAATCGTACGCGCGCGAGTCTGAGCCGTTGCCTTGTTGGTTCATGCCCTCGAACGCGGCGAGGCGCGATAGCACGGCGCGTGGGATGTAGGTGTGCAACGCGCCTTCGGCTTCGGGCGGCAACTGCGGCAACGCCAACGGCACAGGCGCGAGCGGTTGGCGCACCGCATCGAGCTGCACATTGGCTGGACGTTTCTTGTGTTCGGGGATGAGCGGCAATGTCGTGCCAGCGCAAAAATTTTGTAGCGCCGCGAATGCTTCTGCTGATAAGACGACGCGCCCAGGTTGCGCTTGTTCTTGCGCGGCGTTGACGTGCGGCAAGGGGTCGCCTGCGAGCAGAAACTCCCAACGTCCATACACGCCGCCGACGTGAATCGCATACACGTCGCCGCTCGCGATGCCAATCCGCATGAGCAACTTGTAACCATCGGGCGTCTGATAATCTTTGAGCTGCGCTTGCGCTTCCAACGCGCATTGCGCCGCGCGCAACGTCGCTGCTTGCAACGGCGCGAGTTGGTGACGCGACAAGGGACCGCCCACACGATTCGCCTTGGTGCGGGCTTCTTCATGCGCGAGGGGCCATAACGCAATGAGCGCGTCGCCCGCGAATTTCACAACGTCGCCGCCGTGCGTCATGATGAGGTCAATGAATTGACCGAAGTAGCGATTGAGAATGCGCGTGATTTCTTCGGTGCCAGCCAGACCGCGTTGCGACATGTTTTCAGTAAATTTCGTAAAGCCCGTGATGTCCGCAAAGAGAATCGCGGCAGGCACATGCTCGGCGGAGGGCGCCGTCATTGGCGCAGGGTTCACCGCGAGGCGTCGCGTGATAAGCGCGGGTACATACGAGCTGAGGGTTTCGAGCGAGACGACCATGCTGCT
>CAZDYP010000020.1:18408-38441 GCA_964509505.1 uncultured Anaerolineae bacterium
GCTTGCTGCGCAAGACGCATAGCGTAGCTGGCGCCTAAGCGTTCAAAGCCGTCACACGCTGCCGTGAGATGGGTGAGGCGCGCTTCGCCGTCGGCGTGACGACCTAATTCGTAATGCGCTTGTGCGATGACGTAAGGCAGCGTAAGTCCTTCCGCTAAGGCGAGGCCGCGCTGCCACGCTTTGCGCGCAGCGGATGACTGGCCCTCAAGCCAAGCGCATAAGCCTTGCGCGAGCATCGCGCGCGGTTGTCCAAGCGGAAAGATACGCGCCCAGCGCTTGAGCGCGGCGCAGGCTTGACGAGCGCGCTTGGCAGATGGCGAATGGCGGATGGCAGAGGGCAGAGGGCGAGTGACAGAGTGCGAATGGCGTCCTGCAACACCGCTACCGACGCTGTCAGGATGCAAATTTACAGATTGTTCATGCGTCATTCGTAACTTGCAATCCGCAATCTCGTGTTCCCAAAACGCGAGCAGTACTGTAGTTGTGTTGATGCAGCCTTCGAGCAAAACAACTGAAGTGGGCGCGGCGGCAAGCAGCGCCGACAAAGCGCGTTCGGCTGCTGTTTGCGCCAGTTCGTATTGTTCGCATTGCAAGTGCGCCAATGCAATACCACCATAAGTTCGTATATCGTCCACCTTCGCGGAGAACGCGCGACACTCTTGCAATAGCGGCAACGCCACAGCGGCTTGACCCAACATCAACAAATTTTCGGCTTGACCTGCCAGTCCCCACATCAGCCCTTGCTTGTCATTGCGGCGTTGCGCCGAGGCATACAGGTCCGCATTTTGCTGCCGACTGAGCGGAAAATCACCTTGATAATAGGTGACTTTTGCCTTTAATACCAAAATTTCTTCCCAGCGGCGACGGTCGCCCAAATGCTCTGCCAGCTTCAACGCTTGCTCGATCATGGGGCGCACTAATGCGAGATGCCCAATGCCTGTGTGATACAAGCTATTGATGAGCAGCACCCATGCAATTGCCGGCAAATCGTGCGCGCTCTGCGCCGTATCGCGCGCGCGTTGCCCATACGACTCCGCCATCCCACGCAGCGGAATCAAGCCAGCGATCACGCCCATACTGGCATATGCGCGCGCCAGCTCTGCGGATAGGCCTGCGCGCTCGGCGCAATTCAACCCACGCAGCACCGCATCAATCGTGCGCAGTTTGTCGCCCGCAAAATAATAGTTCTCCGCTAAGAGCGCGTATAAGCGCGCCAGCTCGAGCCACTGGGCGCGCGCTTCGGGCATGCGCGTTTGCCCGATGAAGCGCGCGGGCCACAAACGGTGCATGACTTGGCGCGCAACTTGCGCCAACAAACCCAGCGCTAACCCTGCGCGCGAGTGCGGCGCCGGGCGCTTCAGCAAAGCCAATGCTTGCGCTAAATGGTCGTTGCTTTCGACGTTGCGCCCCAAGCTCAATAACGCTTCGCCCAGTTCACGCTCCCAACGCGCGCGTTGCAGCGTGCCTGCTTCCAGCAACGTCAAGCCTGCGCTTAAGCGCAGCGCCTCGCTCAAGAAAGTAACTGCTTCTTGATTGGCGTAGGCGCTCAACGCCTGTTCGCCCGCCTTCTCCAAATACTCCAACGCCTTCGGCAAATGGTCTGCGCTATGCCAATGGTGCGCGAGCAATGGATAGTGCGCGGCGAGATTGGAGGCATAGGTTCGCTCATACCATTCCGCCACCGCGCGATGTAGCTCGCGCCGTTGCGCGAATAACATCAAATGATAGGCGACTTCTTGCGTGATGATGTGTTTGAATAGATAAGCGAGATCTGGCTCGGGTGTATAAAGCGGCGTTAAATCGAGTCGCTCCAAGGTGCGCAGGTGTTGTAACAAATTCGCTTTATCCGTCGGCAGCGGGTAAATATCGTTTAATACCCGCACGGCGAACACCCGCCCAATCACACTCGCGACTTTCAAAGTCAATTGTTCAGCAGGCGTCAGATGGTCAATGCGACTGGTGATGATGCCTTGCACCGTGTTCGGCAAATCCAAGGCGCGTAAGGCGCGCATGGGGTCGCGTGTATTGAGTTCGGGCGTCAGCTGACACTCGTCTTTCACGACGTGAATCAAACCCGAATCGCGCAGCGCATACGTAAGCTCTTCGGTGAAAAAAGGATTGCCCTCGGCCTTCTCTTGAATAAACGCCATTACTGCCTCGGGCAATTTCTTCACACGCAAACGTTGGCATACGAGCGTGAGCATGTCATCGGCGGGCAGGGCCGTCAATCGGAGTCGTTGGCCATGCGCAATGTTGAGGAATGGGCGATATGCGAGCGGCAACGGTTCAGCCAATGGTCGCGTGACGATCACGAGCAGCAAGGAGCGCACACGCTGGCTGACCTGCGCAGCCAACGCCCACGACACCGAATCGAGCCAATGGGCATCTTCGAGGACAAGCACTTTGGGTGAACGCGCTGCCGAGGCTTGCAACAAGGCAAGCAAGAGATTGTGCGTGTTGGTTGCGCGCACCTCGCCCTTCATCTGCACCGTCAAATCATTTTCGGGTAGGTCGAGCGACAATACCGCATTCAACAGAGGCGCAAGCGGCAACAGATTTTCTTCGAGCGACAACACATCGAGCGCATGTTGTCGCCGCGCCGCGGGATTCGTGAGCAAGTCAATGTCCAAGAGCTGACTGAAGATGCCGCGCCACGCGTAATATGGCGTGGATTTTTCGATGGCATCGCCCGCGCTCACAAAGACGGTGAGCTGCAGCGCATCTGCCATGCGTCCTAGTTCTGCGACGAGTCGTGACTTGCCAATGCCTGCGTCACCTTCGATGATGAGGACGCCGCCCGCGCCGCCATTTTGTAGCGCTTGCAAATGTTGAGAGAGCAAGGCGCATTCTTTGGCGCGTCCTATGAGCGGGGTTGGGGTGTGGCGCATCGCGAACTGTGTTGGCGCCGTCAGGCGCGCTTGCGCGGGCGGCATGTCAAGCAACGGACGATAAATGGGAATCGCATCGGTCTTGCCTTTGATGCTGATGGGCGGGAGCGCTTCAAAATTCAATCGCCCTTGCGTGAGCTCGCGCGTCGCCGCATCACATAACAACGGCGTCTCACTCATCAGCGCCGCCGCTTGCATCAACCGCGCAGCAAGGTTCACCGTGTCGCCGATCATCGTGTATTCGCGACGGCGCGTGTTGCCTACCGTGCCACAAAAAACGTGCCCCGTCGCCACGCCAATTGCGCAGCGCACGTTCAATTCTTGCAAAGCCTCTTGCATGGCTCGTGCGGCCAAGAGACCGCGCGCGGCGTCGTCTTCGTGCGCGAAGGGCGGCAGCCCTAACGCGGCGACCAACGCTACGCCCTTGTCATCCACGTTCAACTTGTTGATGCTGCCTTCAAAGCGATAGAGCGCTTTTTGCAACGCGCTCATCGCTGCTTGCGCGTGCGCCAGTTTCGGCGCCTGGCTGAATTCCGGCGAGTGAATAAATAACACCGTCACGCGCCGCAACTCGGCGAGCCATTGGGTGTGCATTTCAGCTGAGTTCGTGAAATGCTCGACGGTCAAGCGCTTTAAGATCACACCGGGAATGTATGCGCGTAACGCGCCTTCGGCTTCAGCCGGCAGCACAGGCGACAATAGCCCCAGCGGCGGCAGCGCCTGGTGGATGTGTTCTAGGCGCACATACGATGCGACGCCTGCTGGAGGCGTAGTGGGAACCCCTGCACACTGGTGACGCACCAGCAACCAGGCTTCGGGCGAAAGCACCACTTGCCCGGGGCGAGCCTGTTGCTGTGCGACGCTCATTTGCGTGATGGGCGCGCCGGTGATGACAACTTCCCAACGTCCATACACGCCGCCCAATTGCGCTGCAATGATGGTGCCTGCGCCAATGCCCACGCGCATAGATAAGCGCACATCGTTAGTGACGGGATAATCGTCGAGCGTGCGTTGGACTGTCAAGCCACATTGCGAGGCGCGCAACACGGCTTCGCTCAAAGCAGGCGGCGCAGGGACGGCGGAAGACGACGGCAAAGAGTCAGCTTCTAATTCTTCATTTTCCATCTTCCATCTTCCATCCGCTGTCCTCCATTTTCTATCTTCCGCCTTCCGTCCGCCACCTGCTGTCCAGATGGCGACGAGCGCATCCCCCGCAAATTTTACAATGTCGCCACCATGCGACACAATCAAATCAATCAAATGCCCGAAGTACGCGTTCAGGATACGCGTCAATTCCTCGACGCCAATGGGGCCCCGTTCGGCAAGCCGTTCGGCGAGCGCGGTGAAGCCTGAAATGTCCGCGAACAAAATTGCGACGGGAAAGCGTTCTGACTTCGGCGCGGTCAATGGTGTTGGATCGTGCGCCAGCTGCTGGGCGATAAACGTGGGGACATAGCTGACGAGCGTATCAAGCATAGTGGGCATGAGAAACATTACAAGCTCTGTAAGGCGACATGGCGCGCTGTGCGTCGAGAGCTCACAGAACTGAGGCATACATAACAAAAGACGCTGACCACGCCGTTGGCGCGCGCACGCGAGTCAGCGAGAACCAGCGTCTTTGCGGCTAGTCGCTTGTCGCTCGTCGCTAGCGTGGGTCACTAACGACGAGCGATAAGCAACGAGCGACTATGGAATTTTGGTACCGCAGTTGTTACAAAATTTCGCGCCTTCAGGCACGTCTTGTTTGCAATTGGGGCAGACGGTCTTGCCGCCAATTTTTGCCCCACAATTCGTGCAGAACTTCGAGCCCGCCGGGAGTTGCGCGTTGCAGTTGCCGCATGTCACGCCCTGTGGAATTTGGTTACCGCAGTTGTTACAGAACTTCGAGCCTGCTGCAACTGGATTGCCACAATTTGGACACGCGACAGTTGCTGCCGCCGCGCCACCTGCGACTGGCGCAGCAGGTGCGCCGCCACCCGCACCGCCGCCGCCATGCAACGGTCCGCCCATCTGCGTGCCGCCACCGCCTTGTATCGCTTGCCCAAGCGCTTGCGCCATCGTCGCGCCCAGCCCGATGCCTGCGCCGAGTCCAACGCCCGCGCCGGCGCCGCCCGATGGATTGTTTGCCGCATCGCCGATGCCGCGCGCCGCTTTGAACTGCAGGTAAGCTTGCATGTTGCCAATCGCGCCCATCGAAGCGCGCTCGTCAATCGCTTTTTGCGTTTCTTCGGTCGGTGAGACCGATGTGATGTAGAACGCTTTCGTCTCAATACCGACGGCGGCGAAGTCATCGCGGATGGACGCTTTGGCAGCGGCGCTGATGTCGTTGAACATCACGGGCAAATCAATGAACGATTTGCCTTGCATCACAAGCCCGATCACGTTCGTCAGACGCGAGATGATCATGCCGCGCAAAAAGTTTTCGATGTCGGGCGTATCGTAGAGACCGCGCTGCCCTACGATCACGTCCACGAACAGCTTCGGGTCGCTCACGGCCATCGAGTAGGTGCCGAAGCCGCGCAAGCGCACCATGCCGAGCTCCGAATCGCGCAACGTCACGGGTTCGGCGGTGCCCCATTTTTGATCGAGGAACGTGCGCATGTTCACAAAAAAGACCTCGACCTTGAACGGCGACGAGCCGAACGCCGCTTTGATGATGCCGCCCAACAGCGGCAGGTTCATTGTGCTGAGGGTGTGACGGCCGGGACCGAATACATCAAGCGATTGCCCATCACGATAGATGACCGCGCGTTGGCTTTCGCGCACGACGAGCTGATCGCCCAGTTGAAATTCGCCGCTGCCATATTCGGGAATGCGATGCACCATTTCGCTCGGCGAGGTATCAGGATATTCGATGACGTTTAAGAGTGCCATGTGTCAATCTCCACTTGTGATTTGAGATTTTGGATTTTTGCTTTGAGCCAAGGCAATCAGAAATCTGAAATTATGCTGCGAGGCCCAGCATCGCATCCACGCGATGGTTCCAGGTCGTGTTCAGTTCTTCGGCGGCGGCGACCAGCCCGTTGAGCAACGGCGCCGCGTCACCCCCTTGTGCCGCGACGGTCATGATTTGGTCAATGATGCCCTTGAGTCGTTCCACGCCTTGACCGAGTGACAGGTCGAATTGATAGAGGCGGTCGAGCTCGGCTTCTTTCACTTTGACGGCATCGAACAGGCCTGCATAGCCCGTGGCGCCCGTTTTTAGATGGTCAATGAGCAAGTTGAGCTTCAGATTCGCCGTCTCAAGTTTGGATAAGCCTTGAATTTTGCCTGCACTCAGCAGCGCGTTTTGCGCTTCGGCGATGCGATTCTTTTGATCTTGGTATTGTCGCGCCAGCTGTTCACGTAACAAGCGGTCCGATTGGCGGCGCAACTCTTTTTCTTTGTAGCCTTTGAAGCCTGGAATCTTCATTTCGAGATTTTCCAGCATCCGCAGGCCACCTTGCACGACGGAACGTGGGTCATTGCTCATAGCAGCTCCTTATCACTTATGAATTAGATTTCAGACGGTTCAACTCTTACTTACATCTTCATCTTCGGGTCAAGCGCGTCGCGCAACCCATCGCCCAAGAACGTGAAGCAAATCAACGTGATAGCAAGAACGCCAGCAGGAAAGACCAACAAATGTGGGAAGGTACGCATCACACGCACCCCTTCGGAAATTAGCACACCCCAGCTGGGCAACGGTGGGCGCACACCCAAGCCCAAAAAACTCAAGCCCGCTTCGGTGGCAATCGCGCCGGGGATGCCAAAGGTCGCCGCAATGATAATCGGCGCCATCACATTGGGCAACAAGTGCAAGAACATGATGCGGCGATTGGGCGCGCCGACGGTGCGCGCGGCATCCACGAACTCTTTCTCTTTAAGCGACAACACTTGCCCGCGCACCAACCGTGCGACTGTCAGCCACGACACCAAACCCAGTGCAATGAACACGCCCAACAAACCACCCGTCGCTTTGTCTAGCACACTGAGAGCGGCGAACAGCGTGCCTGTTTGCGGCGTATCCAGCACAGCTCGGATCCAGGTCATCACGACGATGACGAGCAACAAGCTGGGGAACGCATACAAGATGTCCACGACTCGCATAACGAGCGTATCTATCCATCCGCCGAAAAAGCCAGCCAGCAAACCGAGCGGCACACCAATCAGCAACACGATCAGCACATCGGCAACGGCAACGGCAAGCGAGATGCGCGAACCATAAATGATGCGGCTAAGCACGTCGCGCCCTAACGTGTCCGTGCCAAAAAGATGCAAGCGGGTTGGGCCTTCATCCGCATGATTGAAGTCTTGTTTTTCATAAGGAAACGGCGCAAGGGCATCCGCAAAAATCGCAACTGCCAACACCACAATCAGGCACCCCATGCTCGCCAGCGCCGCTTGGTTGCGTATCAAACGCCGCCAGGCATCGCGCCACAGGCTCGTCGGTGGGCGCGTGAGTAACGGCTCAGTCGCCTGTGTTGGGGTACGAATCGCGGTTTCGGCGGTAGTCATTATGTCTCGTCGGTAGTCGCTAGTCGCTCGTCATTAGTCGCAAGTCACGAGCGACTAATGACGATCATTGATAGCGAATGCGCGGGTCCAAGAAACCGTACGAAATGTCCACGAGCAAATTCATAAACAAGATAATGACCGCAAAAATCAACGTGATGCCCAGCAACAGTGGATAGTCACGCCCATTGACACTGTTCACAAACTGACGACCGATGCCCGGCACATCGTAAATGCTCTCGACGAAAAATGCGCCCGTGATGACATTGGCAAGCGTCACGCCCGCGATGGTGACGACGGGTATCAGCGCATTCTTCAGCGCATGTTTCGTAACCATCTTGGTTTGCGTCAATCCCTTCGCGCGAGCGGTTCGCATGTAATCTTGATTCAGCACTTCGAGCAAGCTGGCGCGCATGTAACGCGCCAGAATCGCCGCGGGTCCAGAGCCGAGCGCAATCATTGGAATGATGATGCGCCAATCCCACAAGCCATTCCAACCACCGGTTGGCAACCATCTGATCGTCAACGACAACAATACAATGAGCAACGTCACTCTGACGAAAGGCGGCGTGGCAATGCCCGTGACGGCGGCAAACGACGCCAGATAATCAATCCACGTATTCTGTTTGATGGCTGCGACGATGCCCAACGGAATGCCCACCGCCAACGCGAACAGCGTCGAGACCAATCCCAATTGTACTGAGACGGGTAAGGTCATCTGAATAATTTCAGTCGCACTGCGCTCGACGCTGCGATACGATGGGCCGAAGTCACCGCGTAGCGCATTAACCAAATAATCAAGAAATTGCTTGTAGAGCGGATCATCCAGATGATACTGCTTCCGCAAATTGGCTACGACGGCAGCCGGCAACGGCTTCTCAGTTTCGTCCCACGGACTGCCGGGTGTCGCATGGACAAAGAGAAACGTCAAGGTATAGACGGCTAACAACGTCGGAATCAAGACGAGAAAGCGGCGCAGGATGTAAGCAGTCATTTGGTCACTTGGTCACTTGGTCACTTGGTCGAGTAGTCGCAACAACGACACGCCTATGCGACTACTCGACTAAACGACTATGTGACTACGCAACTAACTCGCTATTGCGGTGCGACTTTGACGTACGCGCCATTGACGCGACCCAACACGCGGAAGCGTGGAATGTCGAAGCCGGGCTTCGTCACGACGAAGCGCCCCCAGTGATAAACAGGGATGAACGGCGCATCGTCGTTCAAGATTTTGTCGGCTTGCTCGTAGAGTCCCTTGCGTTTGGCGGCGTCCACTTCTTTCAAGCCGTCGTCCACCAGTTGATCGAATTGGGCGTTCTTCCAGTGAGTGAAATAGAAGTCGGCTTTGGAGTGGAACAGCAGGTTGTACCAGTTGTTGGGGTCTTCATAATCCGAACCCCAACCGCCGACGTACATGTGGAATGGGTTCTTGTCACGTGAGCGACGCCAATCATCAAAGGCTTTCGCTTCCATGGGGTCCAATACGATGTCAATGCCAAGCACGTCTTTCCACATCGCTTGCACGGCTTCGCCGATGGCTTTGTTTTCTGCGGAGGCGCTGGAGTAGGTGAACTTCACATTCGCAGGCCAGCCTTTGCCGCCCGGATATCCCGCTTCCGATAGCAACTGCTTCGCTTTATCGGCATTGTAACCCATCGCGTTTTCTTTCTTTTGACCGGGCATGCCGGGCGCGACGATAGACACGGCATCAAAGTACGCGTCCTTCAGCACGACTTGGTTGATTTGTTTGGCATTGGTCGCGAGGCTCAGGGCTTGGCGCACCTTCACATTGTTAAATGGAGGATTGGTGGTATCCAACACAATCCACTGGGTGCCTTGCCGCTCCAGCTTCTTCATTTCCTTGCTGAGTTTCGCGTCGTTCTTGATGCGGGTGATGTCTGCGCCGACGATTTGCGCGTGGTCGAGTTCGCCTGCTTCATAGGCTAAGATGGCTTTGGCGTTGGGATCCTCAAAGAGCGTCCAGACGATCATATCAGGCCCTTTATTCTCGCCCCAATAGTTTGGGTTCTTTTCGACGGTCATGCTCTGCTCAGGTTTCCACTCGACCAAGCGATAATGGCCGTTGCTGACGTAGCTCTCTTTGGTCAGCGTCCACTTGTCGCCAAACTTCTCGATCATGTCTTTGCGGACGGGATAGGCAGACCAGGCGGCGACGATTTGCAAGAAGAAACCCGCAGGGCGCTCCAACGTCACGACGAGCGTGCGGTCGTCGGTGGCCTTGACCATCATCCCATCGGCAGTGCCTTTGCCTGTGTTGTACGCTTCGGCGCCTTTGACTGGATAGAAGTATTGTGTGTAACGCGACTTCGTGGCGGGGTCAGTCACACGCTTCCACGCATACTCGAAGTCGCTCGCCTTGAGCGGTTGTCCATCTGACCACTTCAAGCCTGCGCGTAGGTTGAAGGTGTAGATCAAGCCATCGGGTGAAATCGTCCACTTCTCAGCCTGTCCGGCCTTCAATTCACCCGTGACTTGATCCACATAAACCAAGCCTTCAAACATGTTCTGGATTTGTTCCAGACCATTGCCACCCGAGGTGATGCTTGGATCCATCGTATTGGTGATCTTCGCGCCTTCGGGCAAGCGCAATGTCACCTTCTTCGCGGGCTGCGCCGGTGGCGCAGTGGGTTGCGGCACGACCGCCGCAGCCGTTGGGGCGCCGATGGCTGTGGGCGCGACCTGTGCGGCTGGCGCTTTGGTCGGCTCGACCGTAACAGCAGGCCCACACGCCGCCAACACCAACAACACGAACAACGACCATACAACTGCTTTTCTCATAGTCTCCTCCTCAATTGGGTAATTGGTAATTGGTAATTGGCGCTTACTCGGCGCGCAACTCACCCTCAATTACTAATTACCAATTACTAATTACTTTTTTGACGCGCCGTATTCTACTTCACAAGCAGTGATGGGTCAATGGCGTTAGCTGTTGACACTGCCACCGCCGCTGCCACTTCCACCATCGCTACTACTGGCTTACCGCCATCGCAATGGCCATTCCAACCATCGCCGCCTATACTTCCTCCACTGGCGCCGGCGCTGCCGAACCATCCCCAATCGTTACTGGAAGTTCTGGCGCGGCAGTGGCGCACCGCATCAGTCCATGACTGATTTGAAACCATTCTATTCGCTATCGCTGCCTTCATTGCTACTACCGTCCCCGCTCTCATCGCCATCATAGTCATCGTCATCATGCTCATCATCATCATCGTCGTCCTTCTTGCCGCGCCCTGTTCTCGCGTTCGCGTTAGCGTAATTGGCATGCGCCCAGACGCTGGCATCGCCGGTTTGCGTGGCCAGGTTGCTGGCGCTTTGTCGTTGACGCATCCACCAAACGCCCAAGCCAAAGCCGCCTAGTACGAGCGCGAGCAATCCCAACGGCGCGCACACACACCTCCATATCAATTCGGTATAGCTCATGTCAAGCATCTTGTATCGCTTTCGGATGATGATTCGTTACTTCTGCTGGCGCGTATTATACGGTAAACAGGCACGCGCGTAAATGCCTTGCTTTGACTTTTGGTTTTAGTTCTTCTAAGATGGACGCGGTGTCTTCATGTCATTCCCCACAAATTCTCCTGCCAATCTAAGCGAGCGCGAGCTTGAAGTGTTGCGTTTGGTCAGCACGGGCGCAACCAATTTTCAAATTGCGCGCGAGCTCGGCATCAAAACCAACACCGTCAAGGTGCATCTCACCAACATCTTCGGCAAGCTCGGCGTGCAATCGCGCACTGAAGCGGTGATGGTTGGGCTGCGTCAAGGGTTGCTCATCGCGCCGCGTGTGGACAGCCTAGAGAATGAGGATGGGGCGCCTGTGGCTGCTTCGTCTGCTGCTTTGGAGGCTGAAGCGGATGCAGATACCACCGCGCCCACGATCACACAAGGCGCAGAGAATGGATCGTCAATCACTACTGACGCGAACACCGTCTCGCTTGTGAACGAGCCCCTTAGCCCACCGATTGACGAGACGCCCGCACCCGCTGCTGCAGCCATAGATGCCATTGCCCCTATACAACCCATCGTCCCTCAAACGCCGTTCGTGCTGACACCCAGCACACGACAATCTCGCCCGCGCCCGCCGCTCAGGGCGCACGCGCGCGTTATCTTTTTCGCGTTGGCGACAGGGATTCTGCTGGGGTTCATCATCTATGCTCTTGTTGCAAGCTTCTATTTTGACAAACCAACTTCGCCCACCCCTAACGAGTTCGTGCCACCGCCACCTGTCCAAGCCGCTCCCCGTTGGCAATTGAAAGCGCCGCTCCCTTCAGCGCGCGAATCGTCTGCTGCCGTCGTCGTGAACAATCAAATCTACGTCATCGGCGGCATGGCAGAACATAGCGCTTTATCTGATGGCATCGTCTATGACGTGGCGACGAACACATGGAGCAACCGCGCGCGCAAACCAACGCCTGTGCAAGGTCATGGCGCAGTGTTTATTGGTGGACGCATCTATGTGCCGGGCGGTTGCGATGCGCAACACCAACCAACGAATGTCATGGAAATGTATGATCCTGCCGCCGACAGTTGGCAGAAGAGCGTGTCATTGCCCAAAGCCGTGTGCCATTATGCCATCAGCGCATTGGAAGGTAAGCTCTACCTATTCGGTGGTTGGGATGGGCGCGAGGTGGTTGCCAATACGTGGGTCTTCAGTCCAGAGCAAGGCGAATGGCGTGAGCTCACAGGGCTGCCTAGCCCGCGCATGAATGCGGCGGCGGCAGTGCTCAACGAGCGTGTCTTCATCGTCGGCGGACGCAATCAGAATAATATGAGCGCGCCATTGCTCAGTGAGGTGCTTGCATTCAATCCCGCGCAAGGACGCGATGCCACCCAAGCCTTCACGCGCAAAGCCTCGCTTCGCCAAGCGCGTGCAGGCTTGGGGGTGACCGCTGTTTCTGGCTATTTGTATGCGATTGGGGGGGGCTGGATCAGCGCGCTGAATGAGAATGAACGATATGATGTGGATGGAAATGCGTGGTCGCCGATTGAAGCGATGCGTGAGGGGATGTGGCGCGGCAGCGCCGTAACTTCTGTGGGGACCAAAATCTACGCGCTAGGCGGCGCACAAAAAGATACGCTTAGTAACGCAGCGCAAGAATACACGGCATTGTATCTGTTCTACTTGCCCAACGCGCCGGGCGGACAATGAGCGTTGCTAGTGGCTAGTCGCTAGTGGCTAGTCGCTAGTCACTAGCGACTAGCCACTAGCCACTACAATGCAGGTTCAGCCAGTTTCTTGATGCGTGGAAACGTCTCGCTGTTCCACGTGATTTCCGACAAACCAAATTTCTTACGGATGGTATCGGGCGGCAGACCGGCTTTGTAGTCGCGCACGGCAGCCGTCATCCGCAAACCCTCGAAGGACACGCCCTCGGTCAGCCCTGCTGCTTCCGCAATTTCGTTCAAGATATATTCCATGTGACGCGGTGTGCATTCAAACAAATGCGTCTGCGGTTGATATTGCGCGCGATATGCTGCGAAGGTTTCCGCAAAATCTTTGGGCAAGGTGAGGCGTCGTTCTTTGCGAGCATAACGCGCATTGCCGTAGCGAATCCACAACGTCGGCGCTTTCTCATCCGACCAATCAAGATGCTCCAACAAAATACCCGCGCACTCGCCTTTCTTCATGCCCGTATGCAGGATGAGCGAGGCAAGCAAGTAGGGACGCGCGTCAGGTTTTTCTTGCCCCATGTATTGACGCGCCACGTTCAAAAATTTCTCGATTTGCGGCTCGCTCAAAATGCGTTGGGGTGGATCCACCGAACGCTCATGGCGGAGTGGCGCGGCGGGGTTGGTTTTGATGACGCGCGTCTCCGCCAACCATTCGAAAAACACTTTGAGCGTTGTCAAGCGTCGCTCCAGTGACTTCGGGCTACATGGCGCGTCGCGCTCGTGCTTCAACCAATGCAGGTAATTGCTTAAATCGCGCGTCGTGACGGCGCCGATTTTCGTGTCTGCGCCAACGTAACTCGCGCACAATTTCAAATCGAGTTCGAAGGCTTTGATGGTATGCTGGCTGAGGCCGCGCCGAATCATCTCGTCGTGAAATGCGGTCATACACGCGACAAACGACGTCTGGCGCGTTGGTTCGCTCGGTTCAACAATGGGCGCCATGACGGCGTCGGTTTTGCTGGGGGGAAGGAGTGGCAATTGTGCGGTCTTGGGCATGATACTCTCGCGTCAACTCGTTTGCTTACTTCAACGCTCGCTCGATGAGCGATTGAAACGTCGTAAAGTCTAGCGCGCCTTGAATGCGTTGTCCATTCAATTCAAAGGTCGGGCGCACTCGAATACCTGCGGCGCGGCGCGCGGTATCTTGCGCTCTCACTTTCGCCGCATATTTTTTCGTGTCCATGCAGCCGTTGAATTGGGTCGTATCAAGTTTGATGGTTTGGGCTAACTTCTTCACTACATTGGGATCAGCAGCCCACAAATCGTTTTGATGCGCGTACAACTCGTGGTGCATCGCCCAGAATTTGCCTTGATCGCCTGCGCATTCGGCAGCTTGCGACGCGACTTCTGACGCTGCACCAAAATCCAACACATGACGGAAGATGAGTTTGACGATACCTTTGTTCACGTAGTTTGCAACGACCTTCGGTTCAGTCTCCAACACGTGGAGCGCGCAGGCGCCTCACAGAAAATCTGAATAGTCTATGAGTGTGACTTTGGCCTCGGGTTTGCCCAACACCCGATCGCCTTCGGGTGAGGTGTATTCGCTGTTTGTGGCGGGCGCGGTCGGTGGCGGCGTCGTGGGTGATGGCGCAATGGGCGCAGTGGTTGATGTTGATACGGCTTGCGCGCTGGTCGTGGTCGGCGCTGGCGCCGCAGCGGATGGCGCGCTCGTCATCGGCGCAGCGGTTGGCGCTGGCGCAGTGGCAGATGCGCCACACGCAACGACGGTCAACCAGACCAGCGTCAACACAAAGTACGTCTTATACATGATTTCCCCCTGAAGTGGTTTTGATGAGCCAGATGATAGTAACTCACGTTCTCATGTGCAGAAATCGTGCGCCTTGAGGAGTCGGTGTTATCCAACGCCGCTTGACATGAGCGCTCACATTACGCACGATGAAATTGGCGCTCTGCGCGCGTCAGCGTCAGCGTTTTGTGCGGTGCGGCGCGAAGCAATTCTCTGCTCCTTCTACTAACATATACGCAATGGGGTTACAATTGGTTTAAGCAGATTCGGGTGGAGCCAATTGCAAGATGTTTCACGGGCAACAAGAACGCAAGCCCCAGCCTACATCCGCTGGGGCTTGCTGATATCCCTGAGCTTCAACCTGCCTTCACTTGCGTATTGGTAGTGATAAATTCGGCGGTGCCAGGTGGTTTGCTTGGGCTGGGGTCTGGAATGGGCCCGGCGGGCGTCGGTTGTTGCGCTGGCACCGTCACTTTGAACTCGGCGATGAACGGTGTGCCTTTAATCAAAATGGCTTTGCCATTTTTGCTCTGCATTGTTTTGTTCGAGGGCATCAACTTCACGCTGACCATGATCATCCCAGGAATGCTGAAGCTAGCAAAGGTGTAGGGTTGTGGCGAACGCAATAGAGGAGGCAGTTCATCGCCTTCCAAACATGCTGGCATCTTCATCACAATAAGATTCTTGCTGGTGCCTACCAATGGGAGGGGCGACATGAGAGTTGGTATCATCAACGGCGGCGGCACCGTGAACTTGATCATGTCTCCCGTTCTGATGATGAAATCCGCTGGCATGAGTTACGCCTCCTAAATGTTTACATAATTTCTAACACCTTCCAACTCCGTTGCAGCATTGATTTTAAGACGAAGCGCGCGTTTTTCAAACTACGATTATGGGGGGATAATCTCCCGCACAATCACCAGCGTCATAATTTAATTGTAAGGAGGCGAAGGGATGGACATCGCAATGGTAGGTTTGGGGCGCATGGGCGGCAACATGGCGACGCGCTTATTGCGCGGCGGGCATCGCGTCGTGGCGTTTGATTTGAATGAAGCTGCAGTCGCCGCAAAGGAAACGGAAGGCGCGACGGGCGCGCGTTCCTGGCAGGACATTGCCGAGCAGTTATCTGCGCCGCGCGCCGTATGGATGATGGTGCCGTCGGGCAAAGCGACGACCGACACGGTGGAAAAATTGATGAGCGTGTTGTCGGCAGGCGACATCATCATTGACGGCGGCAACTCCAATTACAAAGATGATGCGAAGCACGCCGCCCTGTTGAAAGTGAAGGGCATCCATTACGTGGACGTGGGAACGAGCGGCGGCATTTGGGGCTTAACCGAAGGCTATAGCCTGATGGTCGGCGGCGACCAGCATATCGTCGAGACCTTACGTCCCATTTTCGAGACGCTCGCGCCGGCGCCAGACAAAGGCTGGGGTTACGTGGGACCGACGGGCGCGGGACATTACGTGAAGATGGTGCATAACGGCATCGAGTACGGTCTGATGCAAGCCTACGCCGAAGGCTTCGAGATCATGAAGAAGAAAACGGAATTCAATCTTGATCTCGCGCAAATTTCCAAAATCTGGCAACATGGCAGTGTCGTGCGTTCATGGTTGTTGGACTTGACAGCAGAGGCGCTCGCGGAAGACGCTGATTTGACGAGCCTCAAAGGTTATGTGGCGGATTCGGGCGAAGGTCGCTGGACAGTCGCGGATGCCATTGAGCTCGACGTGCCAGCGCCGATCATCACGCTCTCGTTGATGATGCGCTTCGTCAGCCGTCAAGACGAGAGCTACGCGGCGAAGCTGCTCGCCGCGATGCGGAACAAGTTTGGGGGACATGCGGTGAAGAAGGCGTGAACTGAACAGAGTTTAGTGTTCAGTATTCAGTGATAATGGGAGAGCGTATGGTTAAAATCGCCCCTTCGATTCTCGCCGCCGATTTTGCGCGCTTGGGCGAGCAAGTGCGCGAGGCATTGCTCGCTGGCGCAGAGTGGATTCATGTGGATGTGATGGATGGGCATTTCGTTCCGAACATCAGCATTGGTCCGCTGGTGGTCAGCGCGCTGCGCCCCATCGCGCGCGCTCATCATGCCGTGTTGGATGTGCATTTGATGATCGAGCAACCTGACCGTTACCTCACCGCTTTCGCGGAAGCGGGGGCGCAACGTCTGTCGGTGCATGTCGAAGCCTGCACGCATTTGCATCGCACAGTGCAAGCGATTCGCGCGTTGGGCGTGTCGCCAGGCATCGCATTGAATCCTGTGACGCCGTTGGTCACGCTCGAAGAGGTTTTGTCCGAGGTGGATTTGGTTTTAATTATGAGCGTGAACCCAGGTTTTGGAGGGCAAGCGTTTATCCCAGCGAGCGTGAACAGGATTGCGCGATTGAAACAGACATTGCTTGAGCGAAATTTGTCACACGTTGAGATTGAGGTAGATGGAGGCATCACCATGGAGACTGTGCCAACAGTCGTGCGCGCGGGGGCAACAGCGCTGGTTGTGGGGTCAGCCATCTTCAACACACATACGCCGATAGGGGAAAATGTGCGCGCGTTGCGCGCGGCGAGTAGCGGAGAATAAAAAAGGAGGTCAGACTTCTCGAAGAAGTCTGACCTCTTTATTGGCAATCATGGGTACATCTTCTCCAGCATCCTCGGATAGGCGATGGCCTCGCGCAAATGATGCGTGTTGCAAATCCAGGTCACGGTGCGCTCGACGCCCAAGCCAAAACCGACATGCGGCACGCTGCCATAGCGACGCAAATCCAAATACCATTCGTACGCTTCACGCGGCAGCTTGTGTTCTGCGATGCGTCGCAACAACAGGTCGAGATTCGCCGTGCGCTCGCCGCCGCCGATGATTTCACCGTAGCCTTCTGGTGCGAGCAAGTCCGCACTGAGCGACAGGTCGGGACGGTCTTTCTCGACTTCCATGTAAAACGCTTTCACTGCTGCAGGATAGTGATGCACGAACACGGGGCGATCATAGCGCATGGAGAGCGCAGTCTCCTGCGGCGAACCAAGGTCGTCGCCGGGAATCATGTGAACGGATTCGTCAGGTTGCGCGTTGAGCCACGCGACGGCATCCTCATAATGTAAACGCGGGAACGGCGGCGCGATGGCTTCGAGCTTACTCGTGTCGCGCTCCAATACCTTCAGCTCTTCCTTGCGCGTCTCCAACACACGCGCGACAATATACGAAATGAATTGCTCCTCGAACAATAACAACTCCTCAAGATGCGCGTACGTCCACTCTGGCTCGACCATCCAGAACTCGGTGAGGTGTCGCCGTGTCTTGGACTTCTCTGCGCGGAAGGTCGGCCCGAAACAATACACGCGCCCTAACGCCGCCGCATTCGCTTCATTGTAGAGCTGCCCCGACTGCGCGAGATAGGCGGGCGTGCCGAAATAGTCCACCTCGAACAACGTGCTCGTGCCTTCGCACGCGGCAGGCGTGAAGATGGGCGTGTCCACGTTCACGAAGTCGTGCGAGTCAAGGAAATCGCGGATGGCTTTGATGACCGTTGCGCGAATCTTCAGAATCGCTGCGGGGCGCGAGTGCCGCACCCACAGATGGCGATTCGCCATGAGGAACTCGATGCCATGTTCTTTGGGGCCGATGGGGTAATCCTTGGCGAGCTGCACGATTTGCGCGTTGCTCACGCCGAGCTCGTAGCCGCCCGGCGCGCGCTTGTCCTCGCGCACCGTGCCTGTCACTATCAGCGCTGATTCTTGCGTCACAGTGCGCGCGGCGTTGAACACCTCGGGCGTCACGTCTTTCTCGAAGACCGTCGCCTGAATCATCCCTGTGCCGTCGCGCACCTTCAAAAATTGCAGGCGACCTTTGTCGGTCTTATCCGCGAGCCAGCCTTGCAATGTGACCGTCTTGCCGATGTGTTTAGAAATGTCCTGGATGTAGATGGTGGTCATGGGTTGTCCTTATGATTTTTCAATTTTTGTGTGTCAATTGAAGCGCGTACGAATAAATCGTGCCATAGATTCAATGTTTGGGATCATAGGTCACTGGCGCCAAGTCGGCTTTGACGCCAGTGGTAGTGTCAATGATATTGAACATAATGCCCCGCTGCATTCAATCCTGTATCATCGCTGGATCGGCGTAACAACGCGGCGACAGAAAACGCGCAGCGAGCGCCTGAATTGCCGCGCGCTCAAGTTTTTTCGCTGTATGCTCTTTCACAATCCACCTCCCGACACCGCCGTGAAAATAAAAATCTTGTCGCCATCGGCGACGGGCGTCTGTGAAACCTTATCCCAATAAACCATCGTGTCGTTGCGGAAGATGTTATATGGCAACCCATCCCCATCGTCGGCAAGCGTTGCATTGAACTTGGGATGCAGACGATTCACCTCATCAAACACCTCGCGTAAATTCTTGAAGCTGTTGAATTCAACTTTGATGGACTTCGCGCCGATGATGTCGGAAATCGGGTCGCCTAATTTGAGTATGATTGCCATAACCAACACTCCTTCCCTCACACCTATACCATCTTACCAAAAAAAAGGCTTAGGTGTAAACCACTCACCTAAGCCTTTTGATTCGATTGAACGCATGAGCTCAGGCAGGCGCTGGCACAGGCAGTGGCTCTGGCAACACGATACGCGGGGTGCGCCGTGGCGCGCGCTCACGCACGAGCGCAGGCACAGGTTCGGGATATGGAATGCCATAACGCCGACACGCGAGACGCACGATGCCATTCACCAACCTCACGTGGTCAATGCCTTCCACCTCCGCTGCGATGCACAGGTCGCTGTAGCCTGGCGACATGCCCGGCAGCGGATTGATTTCGAGGATGTATGGTTTGTCGTTATCGTGCTTGTCGAGCCGAAAGTCCACACGCGCCACATCATGGCAGCCTGTTACTTGGAACGTCGCCGCCGTCAAGCGTTGCAGCTCGCGGATTTGTTTGGGCGTCAACGGCGCAGGACACTTCACGTGAAACGCATCGCCCAATTCCACTTTCAATTGATTGGTATAGATGCCGCCCGTCTCCACTGGGTATGCATTGAAATCAATTTCTTCAGGCGGGAAGAAGTGGAAGGCACCGCCGCGAATCGCTTCGTCAAACGTGCCGCCATAAAGCGCGTTCCCTTTCACTCCGTTGAACGTGCGCCACGAATGTTCGGGAGGGGGATTGCCGAGCAAGCCCAGCGTCACTTCGCGCCCTTCGATGAAACGCTCGACCAACGCCGGTTCGTGATAACGAGCGATGACCCACGCGACGCGCTCGCGCAGTTCAGCTTCATTGTGAACAACGGCTTTCGTGTCCACGCCCATACCGGTGCCTTCGCGCGCGGGCTTCACGAACAACGGGAACTTCAACTTGGGATCGAGCGGTTCGTCGGCGCGCGTGAACTCTTGGAATTCAGGCGTGGGTAAACCATGAAACGCCAGCACGCGTTTTGTCATTGGCTTGTCTTGCGTGAGCGCCATCGTCAACACGCCCGATGCCGTGTAGGGAATCCGCAACAGCTCAAGCAGCGCGGGAATTTGCGCCTCGCGGCTGTCGCCCCAGTGCATCTCGCAGATGTTGAACACGAGGTCTGGTTTCAACTTCTGCAACGGCTTCACGATGTCGAGGTTGCCCTCGACGAATACAGCTTTGTGTCCACCCGCTTCGAGCGACGCCTTGAGCGCGTTAATCGTGCGCTCGGAATCGAGGTCGTCATGCGCATCGGGCGCTTCGCC
>CAZDYP010000020.1:38541-39939 GCA_964509505.1 uncultured Anaerolineae bacterium
CATTGGCAGGCGTGGGCTTCGGCACGATTTCCAAAAATTCTTCGACGGTATTCGGCTCGAGGCGTCCGCGTTTGTGCAATTCGTGATACCCTTCAGGCACAAGGTTGAGCGTGTCGCCCGCTAGCATGGCGCTGATGCCATCTTGCAAATCGCGGTTCGGTCTTGCCGCCAGACAATCGGGACAGGTCTTCGGGTCATGATCTGGGTAATTGGTGGGCTGATCATACGCCGCCATCACGCCCTCGAAGTTGCGAATGACGACGCGCTGTGGCGATTGACTGATGAGATAGTTGGGCATGATGGGTACTTTGCCGCCGCCGCCTGGCGCATCAATCACGTAGGTCGGAATCGCAAAACCTGTCGTATGACCGCGCAACGCTTCCATGATTTCGATGCCCTTCGACACCGAGGTGCGGAAGTGTCCCGCGCCCTCGACCAGATCACATTGATACAGATAGTAGGGACGCACGCGATTACGCAACAGTTCATGGCACAAACGCTTGATGATGTGCGGGCAATCGTTCACGCCTGCGAGCAACACCGCTTGATTGCCGAGCGGGATGCCCGCATCCGCCAGTTTCGCTAGGGCCGCGCTGAGCTCGGGCGTGATCTCTTTGTAGTGATTGATATGCACGTTCATCCACAATGGATGATATTTGCGTAACATCGCGACGAGTTCATCGTCCACACGCATCGGCATGAACACAGGCACGCGGCTGCCAATACGCAAAATTTCGACATGCTTGATCTTGCGTAGCTCGCCCAACGCCCACTCGAGCGTCTTTGGCGCAAGCGTCAAGGGGTCGCCGCCCGACATTAGCACATCGCGGATTTGCGGCGTGCGCGCGATGTATTCGAGCTGCGCTTCCATCTGCTTGCGATTGAAGTTTTCGTGCGGGTCGCCGACAATACGACTGCGCGTGCAATAGCGGCAATAGCTCGCGCACTGCGTCGTGACCAACATCAACACACGATCGGGATAACGATGTACGAGACCGGGCACGGGTGAATGTCGCTCTTCGCCGAGCGAGTCTTCCATCAAGTAATCAGCCTTCTGCAATTCAGCCGCAGTCGGGATGATTTGACGGCGAATGGGACAGTGCGGGTCGTCGCGCTCCATCAGCGCCGCAAAGTACGGCGTGATGTCGAGCCGAAAGCGATCCTTCGCCGTGACGCCGACGATTTCATCGGGTGTGAGGGTGATGACCTGTTGCAATTCTTCAAGTGTGTTAAGACGATGGCTCATTTGCCAGCGCCAATCGTTCCATTGCGCCTCAGGCACATCACGCCAGATCGAGCGCGCTTTGGTCGGCGCGCGCCCGCGGCTCAACGTACTCCCAGGTTCTTCTCGCTCAATCGCCATCCTTCAGCCTCCTTATGACGCGATATGCGTCCATC
>CAZDYP010000021.1:0-39669 GCA_964509505.1 uncultured Anaerolineae bacterium
ATATTTTCAAAACACTTTCTTACAGAAATTCTTTTCAAGGACACTCATCATGAATCATTCATCTTACACCATCGCGGACTTCATCGCCGCCGCCAAACAAATTGTGCCACAAGATGGCAGCGATCCCGGTCCCGCGGCGCGCGCTGCGTTGGGCGAGCAGCTGCGTCGTCTCGCCGTCAATCCCGACATCCTCGCGGCGACAAGCGCTGACACGGGCGCGCGCCGACAAGGCACACATGGCATGGATATTCGCGGCGGCGAGATTCACAAAGAACCGAACGGCACATTGGCGTTGATGCTCGCGCGCTTTCCACACGAAGCCGAGACGCCCGTGCATAATCATCACTCGTGGGGCGTTGTGTGCGTCGTCGCAGGGCGCGATCGCTATGTGTGTTGGAAGCGTGTGGATGATGCTTCCCAAGAAGGACATGCCGAAGTCAAAGTGGCGTGGGAGAAAATCATGGGACCTGGCGAGGTTGCGCATTTCGGCGACACCCCTGACGACATTCACAGTCAGCAAGGCGTGGATGCGCCCGTGTGGGAGCTCGTCTTCTTTGGGCGCGACCCCAACGTGAAGCCGCGCCTCTACTTCGACCCTGTCGCGCAGACCGTGCATAGCGCACCCTCACGCGCTCGCTAAATTGTGTTCAACACAAGGCGCTAAGAAAGCGCAAAGAATACAAAGAAAATCTTCGCGCTGGTTGCGCTTTCTTTGCGTCTTCGTGTTTATCTGAGCTAATGAGCATCATCACTTTAACGACCGACTTCGGCAGTGACGATCACTACGTCGCTGCGATGAAAGGCGTCATCCTTAGCATCAATCCCAATGCGACCATCGTGGACATCACGCACACGATTCCGCCGCAAGACATTCGCGCGGGCGCATGGGCGTTGCTGAACGCCGCGCCGTACTTTCCAGTTGGCACGGTGCATGTGTGTGTCGTTGACCCCGGCGTGGGCAGCGAACGCAGACCGATTGCGCTGGAATTAGATTGCTTTGTCGGCAATCATGGGTATAGGCTGCTCGTCAGTCCGATTGGAGCGCAAATTTTTACACCGTCGCCCAGCTCAGCGAAAGCAACGCAATTCTTTGTCGGACCTGATAATGGCGTGTTGTGTGTTGGCAATACAGGAACAACAGAAAGCAGTCGGCGCTTACCACTCAATACAGTCAACACGCCTGATGCTAACCCGCTGACGCCGAGCCGCCAACAAGGCGCAGTCCATCTCACCAATTCCAAATACTGGCGACATGCAGTGAGTCGCACCTTTCACGGCCGCGACATCTTCGCGCCTGTCGCAGCGCATCTTTCGTTGGGTGTGCCCTTGCGCGAGTTGGGCGAGCCTTTGCGCGACATCACCGTATTGACTTGGCACACCGCACAAGACAAAGGTGATTTGCTCGTCGGCGAAATCGTCCACATTGATCGCTTTGGCAATTGCATCACCAATATCTACGAGTGGCGTGTGGCAGATGGACGACCGCGCGTTGAGATTGGCGACACGGTAATTGAGGGTATATGCAAGACGTATGCAGAGGCGGAACATGGGGCGTTGCTCGCGCTTGTCGGCAGCAGCGGCTACTTGGAGCTGGCCGTGCGCGATGGCAACGCGGCAGAGCGGCTGGGGGTGAAGGTGGGGGATGAGGTGAGGGTAAGGACAAACAACCAGGGTTAACCTGCATCAGGTAACAATTGAGCCAAGATACTATCCCATTGTTTGAGTGCGCGGTAGGTGTGTTCGCGAGTAGCCGTGGTATGAGTCATCGCCGAGGCTCCGCCATACGCACTCGCGACAATTTGAGCGAGCTGCTCCCAGCTGGTTTCTAACAACGCGAAATCACTGACGATCTCTTTGGCGCGGTCAGATTGCTGATACAAGCGCCGCACCGCATAGCGCACCCGCTGGCGACGTGTCGGACGCTTTTGATCGGGTTCTAGTCGAAAGCCGGGCTCAGCCTGCACTTGTTCGTCGGGAGCGATTTTATCTAGCAAGAGGGTTAAGGTATCTCGCATCTCGCCTACAGCGCCCGAATAGTTTGGTAAATCGGCCTGATAGATCTTCCATGCACTGAGATATTTGTCAGCCAGCTCTACGCCCATTTTGCCCAAACGCTGATAAAGAATCGAATCGTGCATCGCTGATTCAGTCAGCGTTCCATACACTCGATACCAACGGCGGAACATCTCGCCTGAATATCGAAATGTCATACCCTCATCTTCCGAAGCGATCAAGCCCACGTGCTGCAAAATTTCAAGCGCATCGTGAGTCTCATCAATACCAAATTCACGGATTAGTGCGCGTAAGGGTGACAGGCTACCATCATCAGGCAAACGTGCGTATATGCGCTGTGCAGTAGAAGTACAATAGCGTCCCCACCACTCATTGAATTGCCAACTGCGTTCACGCTCGAATTTGGCTATAGCGTATTCAAGCGATTGTGCAGCAAACTCGGGTGCAGACGCACAAACTTGTTGCATCACATATTGCAATAACATTGGGTGTCCGCCTGTTTCCGCATAAGTATGTTGCAGAAAATCATCAGGCCATTGGTGGTCAATCGGCTCCTGCATGAGCGCGCAAGCATCGTCGTATTCTAAGACACGCAGGCTTCGCCACTCCAAAATATCTCTCAGAGGCGAGGATATGTCGCGCCGCAAAGCATCCATATCGCGTGCTCCAGCAAATACCGCCGTAAAATACTCGCTTAAGTTAGGTGTATGACCTAGTAATGCGCGCCAGTAATTAAAGAAGCTTTCACTCCAATCACAGGCGACGATCGGCTCGATTTCATCAAAGATAACGATAATACGCGCACGCTCCGGCAAGTTTAGAAAAACAGGTTGGACAATTTCTTTGAAGGCAGCGAAATCAAGTTCGTTATCTGTGCGGAGCGTTTGATTGGGCAAAGCACGTTGTAGCTCTACCAAAATAGAGCCCCACACTTCATTCGCCATGAGCGGGCGTGGCAATGATACCCCATCTATGTAAATGGGAATAACTAAAAGCCCACCACTCTGCCATTGTTCAAATCCAGCTCTCAATTCATTGGCAAGGCGTTGTAGTAATGTCGTTTTACCCATCCGGCGCCCGCCAGCAATACCCAATGATGTGCGTGGGTTGTTTGGCAAACCACTCAGCAGATCACTTAGTAGCACATCTCGTCCATAACACAATGCGGGATTGACCGCATTCCAAGCGTATGGATTCCTCATTCCTTCACTCCAGCGCGTCGCCATAGCCAACGACGCAACAGATTCAAAGTCATACGATATTCAGAGTCTTCCACCTTGATCAATTGGTATCCCAGCAGATGGCGTAACGATTCGTCAGCCATTTCAGGAGAAGTTTCATCCAAGGCAATTTGCTGCAAAAATTTTTCTTCATCAGGGAAGTTAATCCGCAACAGCTCTGTGATTTGCTCCAACTTATCGCTTTCATCGCGAATGAATGGCCCAATCTGAGCTTGAACCATATCCGCGCTCACATTCAGGGGGCGCGCCATATTTTGTTTGACGATTCGACTACACAGGGAACGTGTGAGAAACGGATGGCCTCCTGTTTCTGTGAAAACAGCTTGAATTGCCTCGTCTGTCCAATAGACGCTCATCCCTTTGCCCAGCGTGCGAATCATCTCCACACATTCGTTCTGTGTAAGAGGGGGCAAAAACATGGGCTTGTATAGCGCGAACACAGGATTTTCGCGTCCTTCCCAATAACCACGCTCACTAATCGCTGCGTTGGCCGCTACGACAATGCTGGATAATGAATTCCGATAACGCTCGGTTTGCGCCACCCCACGCAACAGCCCAAAAAATTCGATATACCCCGCGATGCCCGGTTGTCCGGCAATGGGCAAAATGCGTTCGAGTTCGTCCAACACAATGATCAAACGCTTAATGCCGGCGATTTTGCCCGCTGTGAGCATGTCAAGAAATGTTCGCAGATCCTCGGCAAACAACAACGCGGCACGCTCTCCTCCATCGGGCAAGTCACTGAAACGCTCCAGTTTGCCCAATCGCAGCAAATCGGCTGCCTCTCTATGCTGCTCACGCAAGCGAATATAAAGGTCACGTTCCAATTCCCAGTACAGCGGATTACAATTTTTAATGGTGAGCGCAGCGCTCGCCTGCAAATCTACATAGGCTACAGCTTCACTGCGCAATTTCTCGTCACGCAGTTGGTAAATCAGCGAGGTTTTACCCATTTTACGCAAGCCATAGATGCCTAAAAAATTGCCGTGTAGGACTTCATCGGTCAATTGGAGCAACAATTTTTCACGACCGAAAAAGCGACGCCCCGCGACAGGCATCGTGGCGTCATAAAGATTACGCAGTCCCAGATATTGTCCGAGCAAATCTCGCAGAGTCGCAAGGGGAGGTTGATCGCTTCGAAGGATGGCATCATCGAGTGGGACAATGGCTTCGTAGTTCTCAGCGAGCATAGCCATCACTTGGTCGCGCACCGCATCGCTGTTCGGGATGGCCATGAATGCAACGCTAGAATTTACCACCACCGCTCGATCTTGTAAGCCTAACACACCTTGTGGACCCAGCCCGCGTAGAAATTTTCCTAGATCGCGAATGTCAATCTGGGCAGGTGCTCGTTGGAAACAGCGTACTAGAAATGCGCCGCCTAACCCAAAGGATTCATTCAGCTCTTGGCTATCAGTTTCTGCAACAATGTCGGTGATATAGTGCGGCAAGTCACGGCGGCCTGCAATCCCAACGCGCATACCAGCATCGCGGAAAAATTCGTAGGCTTTGTTTGCGCGTGGGCTGCGTTGTAGAGCTCGAAATCGCTGGTATTGATGATCGGCTTTGTATAGCTTGCCTCGCTTTTCTAACCAATTGAATATTTCCCCCGCCTCACGGAAACTAGCCTCCGTGCCTATTTGAACGAGGGTCTGTGCTAAACCACGCCGAATTTGCACGTCATTAGGGAAACGAGCCAGACCCTCGCGGAAAATTTTTTCAGCACTTGCATAATCTCGCGCACGCCGTTCCATCTGTCCGTACATCTCATAGAAACCGGCATAATCGGGGAATTTTGCAATGGCCTCTTGAATGATACGCCGTGCTTCATGGCGTGATCTATCCTTTTCCACGGAGAAAAAGGCTGCATGGATTTCGGGACTAGCACCCGCCTCAATCGCTTGCTTAAACAACTTGCGCGCTTCCTCAATTCGCCCCTCAGTGCGAGCAATTGCCGCTTTCTGATATAAGGCTTGAGCTTTGGCGGAGCCCTTGGTATTAACCGACGAGGTACTTAAAGAGCGATAATGAATCGGAACCGAGGAAGCGATAGGAGCAGGTACTTGTTCAGATGTGACGACGGGGGAAGGGGGAGAAACCGACAAAGCCGAGGCAGCTTGGGTATTATCGCCCTGCTTGGGTGTTGGAGTTGGTTGCGTAGAGGCTTTTGGTAAAACGCGAATGTTGCGCGCTTCCAATTTGCCCTTAGGTAATTGTTGAAGATCAAACTCAACAGTGTAGCCAGGAAAAGGTTTGGGCCATGGAGTCGCAAAGTGAACGGAGCGCAGCTGCACGGCGCGACCATCGGGCAAGCGCGCAAACCCTTCCATGTTCTCAAAGTTGTAGCTCAACACTTGAGCACGCACGCGCCCGAAATTCGCTAGTGGAGTAGGGGCAATTATAGCTGGCTTTGTGGGCGATGGTGCAGCTTGCACAGAGACATCATTTTTCGGGGGAGCGGCCTTGACTACACTTACCTCAACAGGTTGTGTTACAACCACTGGGGATACAACGGTCTCCGTTTGCAAAGCCGCCTTATTCAAAGATTGGGAAGCTGCATCAGAGGAATGGGCGCTGCTAGGCGCATGTAATAACCGCTCCAATGCCTCGCGGCTGATACGCCATTTGCCCGCCAGCTTCGTGCCGGGCAATTTGCCACTTTCCAGCTCTGCGCGTAATTCCTCAATGCCCAATTGCAAATAGTCCGCTGCTTGTTCAAGTGTGAGAACAGAAAGGGACAAGATAATCAAGTTACCTTGTCCCTCATCTATCTAAATCAACGTGAATTCGGGATAAGCCACCGCGAAGGCCATGCGCGCGCAACGCAGCGCCCAGCCGACCTCCGTCGGCTGGAACTGAACCCGCGCAGGCGGGTTTCGCAGTGAGTCGGCGTGATGTTCAATCGCCCGCAACCTTATCCTGCATTGACGTTAAATCAATTCGACGCAAGGCTACACATTGACCTGCGCTCGCTCCAACTTCGGCATCACCGTGCCTTGCTCTGCATACACGGGCGTACACCAGTGCAGGTATTTCGGCATGCCGCCGCGCACGACCGTTGCGTATAAATCGCGCATGCGTTTGGTGATGGGACCAAGCTTGCCATTGCCGATGGGACGGCGGTCCACCTCAGCAATCGCCACAACCTCGACGCCCGTGCCGCAGAAGAACATTTCCTCCACATTGTACAACTCGGTGCGGTCAATTGGACGCTCTACGCTCTCGAGACCCAGCTCTTGCGTGAGCAAGGTCTTCACGACGTTGCGTGTGATGCCTTCGAGGATGTTGTCGGTGACGGGCGGCGTGATGGCTTTGCCATCTTTGATGATCCAGATGTTCTCCGCGCTGCCTTCCGAGACGTGCCCATCGTGCGTCAACACAATCGCTTCGTCGTAGCCGTTCAACTCCGCTTCGGTCTTGATGAACGCCGAGTTGATGTACGCGCCCGTGATCTTCGCGCGCGCGGGAATCATGTTGTCGTCAATGCGTCGCCACGACGAGGTGCCAACTTTTGCGCCTTCGTCGTTCTCGACGTATTTGCCGAGCGGGGTGGTAAACATGGCGAACTCGTCTTGTAAACCATGCAAACGCACGCCGATGATTTCCGACGCTTTGTACGCGAGCGGACGAATGTAGGTGCTATCACGATAGCCTTCCTTGCGGAGCAGCTCAATCGTGAGATCGCACAAGTCGTCCACGCTGTAGGGCAGCTTAATCATCAGCGTCTTGCACGATTGCAGGAACCGCTTATAGTGCGCCTGCAACTGGAAGACGTAGAGCTGCTCGCGCTCCGCATTCCAATACGCGCGAATCCCCTCGAAGCAACCTGTGCCATAGTTGAGCGCATGGGTCATAATGCTGACCTTCGCCTCACCGAGAGGCACAATTTGTCCCTTGAAAAAAGCATACTGTGGCATTTGGTCATCTCCTGAATTAAGTTGCACCACAGAGGCGCAGAGGACACAGAGGTTTCTAGAGTAGTTTCCTGTTTGATTTACGACACGGCATCGCACAGACTTCCGAAGTCTTGCATCTGTAAACCAAGCTAGAATTGGCTCTAATTAATTTTTCTCTGTGTTCTCTGTGTCTCTGTGGTGAAAATACATGCGTTAAAATTCCGCTAACCTTGCGTTATTATGGCACAAACTGCCGCACATACAAGCGCCAATTTGCGTTCGCGTTGCAGACCACTTACGCCGTTCCGCCGCGCGCCGCGACCTCCGCAATCAACATATCCACCGCTAACACTGCGTCTAGTTGCCCTGTCTTGATGCTTTGGTCGGTCTCTAACAAGCGCCAATAAATGTGTTCGAGTTGTGGGATGGTGAACTGTCGCGCTTGCGCGATCATCTTGTCCACGACGAAGCGCGGCGACGCCAAGGCCTTCATCATGTCGGGCATGGTCGCGCGTTGCTCCGTCAAATCTTTCGCTTGCAGCAACAAACGAAACTGCCGCGTGATCATAAACAACAAGCGCGGCGCCGGTTCGCCCTCGTCAACCAACGCGTGAAATTGCTCGATGGCTTTGCGCCCATTGCGTTGCCCCAACGCATCCACCATGGCAAACACATCCACCGTGCGCGTCGCATGAACGAGCAGCTGCACGTCGGCGCGCGTGATGGCGCGCTTGCCCGCATACGTCACGAGCTTCTCCAACTCTTGGTCAAGCAAACGCAAGTCTGGTTCGCCTGTCGCCACCAACGCTTCAATCGCATCAGGTGAGAGAGAGCCGCCTTTGCGCCTAGCGCGCTCCGTCAACCACTTCCGCAAATCCATTTCGCCGAGACGCGCAAACAAGCGCACGCTGGCGAGTTGCTTGTTGGCCTGCGTGGCGCGCAGGATGGGATGGTCGTCGTCGAGTGTGCCTTCTTCGCTGAACACCAACAGCGACGAGGGGGCAAGCGTGGGTAGAAACGTGACGAGTCCTTCAACAAATTCTTTGTTCGCCTTGCCCGCGCCCTTGCCCTTCGCGCTCGCCAAGCGTGTTAGCAGGCCCTCCACAATCGTCAAGCGTTGTTCGCCGAGAAACGGCAACGCATTCGCCGCGGTGATAAGCTCGGGCAACGTCACCTTGCGCCCATCGAGCAATGTCGTGTTCATGCCCGTTCCATCACCTGCTTGCGCGCGCAATTCAAGCAGCGCTTCGGCGCGCAAAAATTCTTCAGGACCATGGAAGATGTAGGTCGTCATGGGGTGTTAATCACTCGTCATGGCGTCATTCAACCTGACACACCAACCCCTTCAAATATGCGCCCTCTGGAAACGACAAGCGCACCGGATGGTCGCTCGCTTGCCCCAACCATCGCACGACTTGCGCGTCGCGTTTTGCGTCGAGCGCCGCGCCAAAGACGATCTTCTGAAACAAGGCGGCGGAGACCAAGCCTGAACACGAGAACGTGATGAGATAGCCTTGCGGCTTGAGCAAGCGCAACGCTAACCAATTGATGTCTTTGTAAGCGCGTGTCGCCTTGTTGAGCTGCGCTTGCGTCTGCGCGAACTTCGGCGGGTCGAGGATGATCAGATCAAAAGTGCGCCCCGCATCACGATACGCACGCAACAGTTTGAACACATCACCCTCACACAAGCCATCGGTGGGCAGTTGATTCAATGCCAAATTGCGTCGCGCCATGTCTAAGGCTTGCGCCGACGACTCGATGCTGATGACGCTGTGTGCGCTGCCGCTCAATGCCGCAATAGTGAACGCGCCCGTGTAAGCAAAGCAGTTCAACACCTCGCGGTCACGCGCCAACTCATGCGCGACTTTGCGATTATGACGCTGGTCGAGGTAGAAGCCTGTCTTGTGTCCGTGTTTGAGGTCAACGAGGAAACGCCACGTGAGGGGCGAAGCGCCCTGACAGCGTTGTTCGCGGTGTCGAAGGATGCGTTCTTCATTGCCCAAAGTTTTCGACAAGCTCAGATTGCCAGTTGCCTCCCATACCTCAACATCATCAGGCGGCGTCTCCCCACACAACACCCCCTCACTCGTCTGAAGTCCCTCTTTGCCGCGCACTTCCACATCGGAACGCTCATATACGCCGACAATGTTAGGTTGCGCGGCGAGCGTAACGGCTATCTCGCGCTTCCAGCGCTCCGCGCCTGCGGTGAGAAATTGGCACACGACAAAGCTGGCGTACACATCCACAATCAAGCCGGGCAAGCCATCACTCTCCGCATTGACCCAGCGCAGCGCATTCGTCGTCTGTGCGAACGCCTCACGTCGTTGGATGGCTTGTGCGATGCGTCGCGCCAAAAAATCTGCGTCAACGGTTTCGCTTTCATCCCACGTCCAGATACGCGCGACAATTTGCGACTGTGGGTTATACGCCGCGCGCGCGAGAAACGCGCCATCCGCCGCGCGCACTGTCACGGTCTCACCATTCGCGGGTTGACCCGACACCGCTGCCACCGCGCCGCTGAAAATCCACGGATGACGCTGCACGACCGATTTCTCGCGTGCTGGTTTGAGTGTGAGGGTTGGTTCTGAAGTCATAGACATCAAAACACAAAGGCTAAGAGACTTTCAAAAGGCACCAAGCACACTTCGCGTGCTTGATATTTCCTGTGTGTTGTTGCGTTGATAGCTGTGACGGGCTTATCCAATCTTCACCCGATGCACCGTCATAGCGCCACGCTGTATGCGCTCGACGCCGAGAATTTGCGCGTCGCCGACTAGGGGCGAGGTTGTGATGTATTCTTGCACCAGCAGACCCACTGGCATCGCAAACAACAGCGCGAGCGTCGAGACCATGATGATGCGCGGCAGCTTGCTGATGGTGCCGCGCCCAAAGCTTGCCGCCCACGCCGCCAAGCCAGCCGCGAAACCCATCGTCACAAAGTTCGTGCCGCAATTGGGATGGATGACCATACGGTGTTGCCCTGCGCGCAAACGCTTCAACGCTTCCTGCGCCGCCGCTTCTATGGCATCGGTTGGCACATCGCCAATCAAGTTGAATCCTTCGAGTGTCGCGTGTCCCATCACTGCCAATTGCTTGACGCGCTCGCTCAAAACGTGAATCGTCGCATGTTCCAAGCCATGATTGCGGCGGACAGTTGCGACGAGGGGGATCGTATCTAAAAAATTCATGCCAACTCCTTCATACGGGGAAATCAGGGAAAATTAGGGGAAATGAGGGAAGAGGAGAAGCGCTGCTTTAATTCCCTTAATCTCCCCTAATCGGCTTCGCCGCCGAGCACAGTGATGACGATGGCTGAGTGAATGTTCTGGCTGCCGGTCACATCCTGTGAGACGCCAATATCTCGCTCCATGTCTTGGTTCGCGCCTGCGCTGTGTTTGCGTTTCGCTTTGGGATTGACGACGATGGTGGACATACTCGTTAGCTCGTTCCTCACTTTGGCGTCGGCACTGCGATGGGGCGATTGATTCTCGAGAGCCTCAGGTTGTCGAAGGCGGCTTTGGCGTTGTCCGATTCCGTGTTGACGTACAAACCGAATCCACCCGTCTTGAAATTGCTATCCCTGACAGTGTGCAGCCATGTGTCGTTGACATACACGGCAATTTGATCGCCTTGCGCGATGACTCTGAGACGATTCGTCGCCAAACCAGTTTTGATCGCGCTCGAGGGTGTATATTTTACGAGGTCCGTGTATTTGCCGTCTTGATAACGAAAGACACTGTAGCTCCCGCCGCGCGTCACTGAGTAGCCATAGTACGCCCGACCGCCCGTCGCCAAGCGAAAAACTACCCCATACTCAAAATTGGCCGGCCCCGACACGACGCGCCCATCTACTTCCAACACGAAATCGCCGTACTCTTCAGTATAGTATGACCAGCGCGAGCCTTTTGTTTTGAGCAACATCGTGTATTCGCCGTTCTCGCATTTGAACTCGCGTTCTGGATTGTCGCCGACGACGAGGTTGCACGCGCCTGAATAGTTGTCG
The DNA here is from genome assembly GCA_964509505.1 of uncultured Anaerolineae bacterium. GTDB lineage: Bacteria > Chloroflexota > Anaerolineae > JACRMK01 > JACRMK01 > CAZDYP01. Next base: position 11,154 of record CAZDYP010000021.1, read on the forward strand.
GTGAACACGACCGTGGTGGTGCCGCTCGCGGCGAGTGTGGGGGTTGGCGTCGGAGGTGTGCGCACGGCTGTGGGTGTGGCGGCGCGCGTTGGCGTACCGCCGATAAGCGGTGGGAATGTGGGACGCAACCCTAACGTCGCCACAGGCGCAGGTGTGTTCGTCGGCGTGGGAATGGTCACGGTCGCCGTAGGCGTGGGTGTGGTGACGAGGTTGGCGAGCTCTATGCCATAGAGGTAAAACCCCGCGAACGCCACACCGCAAGTACCACACATACATAACACTATGATAGCGACAATGACAATGATGACATTTCTCGACATAAGTCCTCCTCATGTATAGCATTTCTCAATAGGCTGTGAACACCATAACCTTTGCGAAGGGTTTCAACCTTCGCAAGGCTGAGATCCGCATTCACCAATGATTTAGGAATCCTATATCACATCCGTTTCCAAGTTAACCGAGCCAACGACTGGCGCGCACAATCACCTCTGACCACCAAGCGATTTCGCTTGTGGCGCGTTCACGCACTGTCTCATCGGCGGAATTTGCGCTGAGTGCGTGCTGCCACACGAGTCGCATCGCGCCGCCTGCCAATAACCCCACCTCTAAATCGCGCGTCCACGAGTGCTCTTGATAGCGATAGCCATACAGCGCCAGTGCGTCACGATAAATTTGAATCGTCTCTTCTTTCGAGACGGGCAAGCGTGATGAGTTGATGGCGAGAAAATATCCAAGGTCCAATAACGGCGACCCAAACGCCGCGCCTTGCCAATCCAACACGATGGTGCGTGGTTCGACGGCAGGGTGGGGCGCGTTCTCGTCATGGTTGGATGGCATGGGTGGAATCCACGTGCCAAGATTGGCAAGCTTGTAATCGCCATGCACCAGCGTGCGGGGCGCGCGCGCGATGGCGCGCAACAACGGGCGCAAGTCATAGCGAATTTTTTCGAGGATGCGTGAAGCATCGGGTGATTGTGCTGCGAACTGTTGCCAACCGCGCTGCGCCCATTCCAACACCCGATGCGTCTGGCCTTGTTCGATGGAACGGCTCACGGTCTGCGGCGACAAAATCAAAATAAAATCGCGCAAAGTCGTCAAGCCCAGCTTGGGGTTGAGCAACGACTCGTCTTCCATGAAGCGCGCGTGAATCACGGCGAGATGATTGAGGTAACGCTTCAAATCATCCAATGGTATTGGCTCACTGCTGGATGGCGTCAATGCCTCGCTTACATCCACCATCAACGACGACCACGACTTGCCGTTGCGCGCGACGGCGATGATCGGCACAATGCACCACTCGGGAATCTTCGGAAAGATCCCAAAGCGAAACAACGCGACCTCACGCACTTCGTAATCTTGCGTGTGGCGCATGATCCAATCGTTGTCGAACGAAAAATGTTTCAACACGAAGCGCATAGTTTTATTCTCGCGCTTCGCCGTCACTCGCTCTAGCGTATTGCCCGAAAAATGTTCGACTGCTAACGGCGCACGCTCGACGGATTCGATCACACTACCCGTGAGCGCGCCCAAACCCTCTGGACTAACCAACTGCTCGACAGACTCAAAAATAAAATTGCTCATGCCGTGTTGCTGAATCCTCATGGACTTACCGCAGCGGCGCAGCGGACACAGGGGTCAAAGAAAAAATTTCTGTGTCCGCTGTGCCGCCGCGGTAGGTTATTGTTTTTGATTGACCAGCGTCACAAAACGGTCAATGTCCGCGCGAATCACGTCGAGGCTGCGGCGCCAAAAATCGGCGCTGCGAATGTCAATACTGAAGCGCGCAGCCAGTTCCGCCGCATCATACATGCCCGTCGCGGATAAGAGCTCGTCGTAGCTCTCTTTGAACGCTTCGGCGTCGGCTTGATAGCGCGCATACAGCCCCAAGCCAAACAACAAGCCAAACATGTACGGGAAATTATAGAACGCAGGACCGTAGTAATGGCTCTTCGCCGCCCACATGTACGGATGCAAAAGGCTCTCATCCAAGCCGTCGCCATAGGTTTGCTTTTGCGCGTCGAGCATGATGGCGTTCAACTCGTCAATGGAGAGGTCGCGTTGCCGACGCTTATCAAAAACCTGCTGCTCGAACAGGAAACGGCTCGTGATGTCCACGACGATTTGACAGTTGTTTTGCAACGACGCCTCGAGAATCACAAGTTGCTCGGCGGGCGCGACCTTTTGCAGCGCGGCGTTTTTGATGATCGTCTCACAAAATGTGCTGGCTGTCTCCGCGAGCGTCATCGGCGTCATGCGTTGCAACATTGTGCGCTGCGCCAGATTGAGGTTGTGATAGGCGTGACCGAGTTCGTGTGCCAGCGTGCTGACTGCGCCAAAGCTCGGCTTGTAGTTGGTGAGGATGCGCGATTCGTCGCCGCGCAATCTCATGCAAAACGCGCCGCCGCTTTTGCCCTCGCGTGGTTCGGCGTCAATCCAATTTTCATGGAAGGCGCGTTCCGCCAACCCTCGCAACTTCGCCGAATACGCGCCGAAGCGCTCACAGATGAATTGGCGCGCGTCGTCGTAAGCCCATGCCTGATCATCGTGACTCACGGGCGCAAACAGATCATACCATGCCAACGCAGGCACACGCAAGGCTCGCGCCTTCGCGCGCAAGTAACGCCGAAAATCAGGGAACGCCTCGCGCGAGGCTTGCATCATCGCGTCGAGCGTGGCGCGGTCAATGCTGTTGATGAACAGCGCAACATCCAGCGGTGAATCCCATTGGCGTCGCTTGCTCAATGTGTTCATTTCACCTTTGAGGCTGTTAAGCGCAGCGGCTATCGGCACAGCCGCTTTCTGCCAGGCAGCGAGCTCCGCTTCATAAGCGCGTCGCCGTGTCTCGCGGTTCGCATCGTACGCCAGATTGCGAATCGCGCTCATCGGCAGCTCTGGCGGTTTGCCGTCCAGCTCGAGGGGTACCAGCAGCTGTGAGGTGAATGTATTGTATAGCTTCGCCCATGAACCGCTGCCTGTCACACTCAACTCAGCGGCAAGTGTTTCTTCGGCGGGGCTCAACAAATGGGTGGCTTGTATTTTGGCGCGGCGCAACATGTGGGCGTGGTCGCGCGCGCACGCCGAGCGCGCGATCAATGCTTCCACGTCGAGCGAGCCGAGCCAAGCCGTGAAGCGTGTGCCTAACACGTTGAGGCGCACCGCCTGTTGACGCAGTTCGCTTTGTTTGGCTTGCGCCAATTCATTGCGCGAATCGGTGGAAATGAAAGACGAGAGGTAGGCAAACATTTGGAACTGCTGATCCAGCGTCTCGTTGTAGCGCGCGGCGATGGTCTCGAAGGTCTGCGTGATTGCATCGTCAATCACGGCGGAAGCTCGCGCGTTGATGTGATGCTCGTCAAACAGCGTCACCAGCTCATCAATCATTTGCAAGACGGCGCGAAAGCCCGCCTCCAATGCGGGGGAGGACAAATCTGGATAAACGTTCGTTACATCCCAGTGGGGTAAGGTTTGAGTAGTCATGGGTCTTTTGCCGTCGTAGGATAGCGTGATTATAAAAGACCTGACAGGTTTCTGAAAACCTAGCTGGGCTGAGAGTGGTCGCAATCGCCGCTTACATGGGCGGCACATACACGCATATCGCCGTTGCCGCATGGCTCCAAAACCGCAGCAGCACGGGCTCGACCATGCGTGGTGCGCGTTGGGGCAGTTACAGCAATGGCTTGCCTACCACAGGCTACAACGTGGATTTGCTGCCCAATGGCGCACTCTATTTGTTTCGCATCCTTGAAGGAAATAGCTCGCTGCATCCAGCGCTCGCGCGCTCGACATCGTTTGTCGCACGGAATGGGAAAGGCGTTAGAGAACGCCTCCTCCTGCAACAACGGTTTGTTAATCCTGCACTGGGGATGAATAAGCTCTGCGGTTACGCTGCAAGCTCAAACAAATCGAACACGGGCCCCTGCATACACGCCAACCGTCTGCCGCGCGTTGTCTCGACCGCGCACGCGAGGCACGCGCCGAAACCACAAGCCATCGGCGGCGCAACAATGGCTTGCGCGAAGCCATTGACTGTCGTGAGCCGCGCGTCGGCAATGAGCGCTTTAAGCGAGATATAGCGCGATGGTTCAAGCGAGGCACAGAGTTGGTCGCTCCAACGCAGCGCCTCGGGCAGAGCCGTTGAGAGGTCACGGACGATTTGATACTCAACATCCAATGGCAAGAGCGGGCTCAACCAAGCCAGCTGCGGCGTCGCCGCTTCGACGAACAACGTCACAGCCAACTGTTGGCGCGTGGCTTCGTGCGCGAGCGCGATGAGCGGCGCAAGCCGCGTGGGGGCGTCTGCGCCAATGAGCGCCAAGTGCCGTGTGCCTGCCTCCAACGCGAAACCGTTGCCGATGGGCGCGATGAGGTCGAGCGTGTCGCCCACACGCACATGCGCGAATGTGTCGTCATGACTGATGAGTGAAACCGTGTTAGGCGTCGGCGTGATCGTTGGCACGAGAAAATATGCGCGGCGCAGATAGGGATCGAATGAGTCGCGCACACGCACGAGGGTAAGCTGGCCTGCGCGCCAAAAGGGGAGGTCGGGAGAAGTGAGGGTGAGGATTTGGAATGCAGAGCTGAGAGATTGGAGATGAGAGATGGTTGTGAGTAACTGCTTCATGGTCAATCAACTTCATAACAATGGGTCTTCTGACTTTGATGTACGGCTAGACCGCGCTCGTGATGGATAGCCACAGCCACCACTCAAGCGCGGATGTGCGACCACCAAGAATCCCGCGTGAGCATTCCACCCTAAAATCGGAGAGCCACAAAAATTTGAGATTCTACCGCTCCCCTTATTTCCCCAATCTCCTCTAATCGCCCTTAGAAAGTGTTTTGAAAATATAAGACAGAGACCCTAAAGGTTTCGCTGGCAAGCAAAAAAGCATTTCACGCAGGCTGTCTGCGCAACTGGTGAACCCGCTTCGCCAGAAAAACCTTTAGGGTCTGAATTTCAAAACACTCTCTTATTTCCCTTCCAGCCACAACCCCACATACTCCTTCACCATTCGCCGTGTGCTGAAGCGCGGCGCGACACTGCGAATCGCTTCCTTCATCTTCTGCACCCACGCGCGCGGAATACCTCGTTCATCGCGTTGATAGTAAAGGGGGATGATGTTTTGTTCGAGCGTCAGGTAGAGCGCGTTGGCGTCTTGCGCGTCTTGCTCTTCCTCGCCAATGTGCCGCGCGTCCGCGCTCACAATGTCCCAGCCATTCGCGCCATTGTAACCTTCCGCCCACCAGCCATCGAGGATGCTCGCATTCGGCGCGCCATTCAACGCCGCCTTCATGCCGCTCGTGCCGCTCGCTTCCATCGGCTTGCGTGGGGTGTTCAGCCACACGTCCACACCTGCCACCAAATGCCGCGCAAGGTGCATGTTGTATTCTTCGACGAAATGAATGCGCCCACGCAACCCTACCGCTTGTGAGTATTGATACACTTGGCGAATGAACGCTTGCCCCGGTTGGTCGGCGGGATGCGCCTTGCCCGCGAAGATGATTTGCAGCGGCGTATCCAAATCATAGACCATGCGCTTCAACCGTTCGACATCACGGAAAATCAACGTCGCGCGTTTGTACGTCGCAAAGCGGCGCGCAAAACCCAGCGTCAAAATGTTTGGGTCGAGCAAGCTGTCAACCTGCCCCATGGCATGGCTTTGTCCTAAACGATTGAGTCGTTCAATCGCTTGCGCGCGCACAAGCTGAATCAGTTTTTGCTTTTGCTGTTGATGCGCGCGCCACAATTCTTCATCGGGCAATGTCGCCAGCGCGTCCCAGAGCGACGCATCATCCAAGCGCTCGTACCAATCGTGACCGAGATACCTCGCATAGATAGACGCGAGCTCGGGCGCGAGCCACGTCGCCGTATGCACGCCATTGGTGATGGCGCGAATCGGCACACGGTCGCTCGTGAGCCCCGGCCACAACCAGCCCCACATCTGCCGCGCGACCTCGCCATGCAGTTTGCTCACCCCGTTGGCATGCGCCGACAGCTTCAACGCCAGCACCGTCATGCTGAAGCGTCCATCGTGCATAGCTAACTCCATGAACTCGTCGCGTGTGAGACCGAGCTGCGCGTAGAACGTATGGAAATACTTATCAATCAAGTCGGGTGGGAAGGCGTCGTTGCCCGCAGGCACAGGCGTATGTGTGGTAAACATGGTTTGTCGGCGCACCTCGTTAGCGATGTCCGTAAAACGCTTGCCCCCTTGCATCAGCTCACGCGCCAGTTCGAGCACCAGAAAAGCGGCATGACCTTCGTTCATGTGCCACACGCTCGGCGTGTAGCCTGCGGCGCGTAACGCCCGCACGCCGCCAATGCCCAACACCATCTCTTGCGCGATGCGCGACTCTTGATCGCCGACGTAAAGTTGCGCCAGCAGCTTACGGTCCTGAATGGTATTTTGCTCGATGTCGGTATCCATCATGATCAATGGAATGCGCCCGACTTGGATGCGCCACAGTTGCGCATAAATCGTGCGGCCCGGCAGCTCGACGCCGATGGTGATGTGCTTGCCATCGTTGCTGCGCACCGCGACGGCTGGCATTTCGGCAAAATTCACTTTCTCTGCCAGCGCGATTTGATTACCCTGCATGTCAATCTGTTGACGGAAAAACCCTTGCGGATACAAGAAGCCGACCGCGACGAGCGGCAAGCCCAGGTCGCTTGCTTCTTTCAACGAGTCGCCCGCGAGGATGCCAAGACCGCCCGAATAAATCGGCAACGACTCGTGCAAGCCGAACTCAAACGAAAAGTAGGCGATGGTGCGCTGCGGCGCTTGCGGGTGCGTCGCGCGATACCATGTCTCAGCCCCTCGCATATACGCATCAAATTGCTGCATGACCTTCTCATAGTTCGCGCGGAACGTCGCATCGTTAGCCGCCGCTTCGAGTTTCTCACGCCGCGCCTCGCGCAAAAATTTGACGGGGTTGTGTGAGAGGTTGTGCCAGAGCGCCACGTCAATCAATTCAAAGAGATGTTGCGCTTCGGGATGCCACGCCCACCAGAGGTTGTATGCGAGTTCACCAAGCCGCGTAATGGCGGGGGGCAGCGCGGCGATGATGCGCGCGGTGCGCGCAATTTCGGCGGAGAGGGTTTGCTGTTGCTCGACCTGCGCCTGCTTCTTCTGCATCGCAAAGCGATAGATGCCAACGTAACGCTCCGCCGATTGCGACCACGACAAATCGTAGCGCATCCCGTTCTGCTGAATGCGCCGCCAGATCTCACGATGCTTGTAAAGTTCAACGGCGCGCACGATCGCCGCGAAGCATTCCCACATGTCCATGTGCTGGAAGGTGAAGCCATTGCCTTCGCCCGTACGCGGGTCGTAATCTTGCACGGTATCCGCCAGCCCCCCCGTCGCGCGCACCACCGGCACAACCCCATAACGCAACGCGATCATTTGATTGGTGCCGGCTGGCTCGAAGCGCGATGGCATCAGGTAAATGTCGCTGCCGCCAAAAATTTTGGCGGAGGTCGTCGCGTTGAAATTTGGCGCATACACGACCCGCCCCGCATAGCGCGTTTGCAAATCGCCAAAGAAGCGCTGCAAGTCTGCGTCGCCGATGCCTTGCACGATGAGTTGCACGTTGAGCGCCAAAATTTTTTCGCTGAGGTCGCGCACCAGATACACGCCCTTCGGTTCGATCAAACGCGAAATCATGCTGATAATGGGCGTGTCGGCGTCAACATTGAGCCCGAGCTCGCGTTGCAGAAAAAGCTTGTTGTCGCGCCGTGCATGCAACGAATCCACATGGTAATGGCGCATCAAATTCGTATCGGTCTTCGGATTATAGAGGTCGTAATCAATGCCGTTCAAAATTCCAAAGAGTCGGTCTTTGCGCGCGCGCAACGTGGCGTCGAGTTTCTCGCCAAATTCGGGCGTCAAAATTTCTTGCGCATGCCGCTCGCTCACGGTCGTAATCGCATCGGCGTACCAAATGCCGCGCGCCATGAAGTCCACTTGGCTGGGATCCGTCGAGACTTCGGGCTGCGCGACGTGGCTTTGTGTGCCGAGTCCCGCGATCTCCAACACACGCTGTCCAAAGATGCCTTGAAACGCGAGGTTGTGAATCGTATAGACGCACGCCGTATCACGGAAGAATGGGTCGTCGGCATAGACAGTCTTCAACCAATTCGGCACAATAGCCGTGTGCCATTCGTGGCAATGAATCACGTCGGGTTGCCAATTCAAACGCCGACACATTTCGAGGGCAGCACGACAGTAAAAAATGAACCGCTCCGCATCATCGTGAAACATGTAGATGCCATCGCGTTCATATAAGCGCGCGTTCTCGATGAAATACACGGGGATGTCGTCGGCGATGGCGCTTTGCCACACGGCTGCTTTGTCAGCGCTTTGGTCGAGCGGCACGTCGAATGTATCCAGCAATGGTCTTAGTCCAACTTTCTCGACAGGCACGACGCCATAGCGCGGCATGGCGAGGCGCACATCCACGTCAAGTTTCTTAAGGGCGATGGGCAGCGAACCGACGACATCGGCGACGCCGCCCGTTTTGGCGAACGGGAAAATTTCGGCAGAGAGCATCAACACGCGCAGCGGTTTCATAGGCAAACCTTCAACTGAGGACTAGACCCTAAGGGTTTTGGAAACCCTTAGGGTCGGCGAGATTCTAACATTCGCAGTAAGTGAGGGCAAATCGGCGTTGCCCTAGACCGCGCAGGGTTGGCAAACCTGCGCGCTCTTCGTGATATAATACTGTACTCATGCTTGAACTCGCTCCCCAGCGCAAACAAGGGCTCACGCTGACTTCGCCCATCATCGCGGCATCAGGTTCAGTAGGATTTGCCAACGAAGCCGACGCTCTCATCGCGCGCGCGCCATTCGGCGCTATCGTGACCGCGCCCATCTCCTTGCGCCCACGTTCAGGCGCAGCGCAACCACGCTTGATTGAACTGCGCGGCGGTGTGTTATTGAATCATGGCGACCACAATCGCGGCTGGCAGCGCTCTGCCGAAAAATTTGGCGCAATCTGGATGCGCCACCCAACGCCGTTTATCGTTCAGCTTGCAGGCCAGTCCAACGACTGGGTTGCGCTCGCGCGACGCATCGAACACACAAACGGCATCGCAGGCATTGAGATAGATGTCGAAAGCGCAGCGCTGGCGTCCACGCTTGCCGCTGTCCGCGCCGCCGTCGAGCTGCCCATCCTCGCACGCTTGCCGTATGGCGGCGATGTTTTCGCAGCGCAAGTCGTCGCGGCAGGCGCCGATGCGCTGGTGTGCATCATGCCGCCGCGCGGCGCGGCGTTGGATGGCGAGCGCCAGCAGTTGCTTGAAGGATTGGTGTATGGACCGCTGGTCAAACCGTTGGCGTTACAGACATTACAAGCGGTTCGTCAATCGGGCTTGACGATTCCTTTGATTGGGTGTGGAGGCGTTCATACACGCGCCGACGTTACGGATTTTTTAACAGCAGGCGCAAGCGCGGTGATGATTGATAGCTTGGCGTGGGTTAATCCACAAGCCGTCAACGACATTTTGCAAACGTGGTGACACGGTTATTATTTTTATTTAATGATTTAGTCTTAGTAGGGGTTGTGGATTCGGGGAAACGGTCAGGCACGAAAGCAGTCACCGCTACATGCAGATTGCAGCCAGACTCTATCAAACTACAGCTGGTATTCTTCGCGCAAAGTATCGCGTTGGTGTGTTGTGGAAGAGTTGGGCATGAATCAGGCGCGCCAGTAATCATTGTGGTTGTTGCGCCTGCGCTCATCCGCAACTCATTCGCTCTCCACCAACGAGCCTGTGGAAACATTCGAACATATTCACAGGTTTTACGCATTGTATAAAAACGCTTATGGAAAGCGCAAGTTGTCCACATGAAATGTCCACAATCACTACTCAAATATCCACAGTCGCTATGTTAGGCAACTGCGTCACAGTCCGCTGGAGAATGTTTTCGGCGACATTTTTAATGGGATGGCGTGAAAATTTGCGCGCGATGACGGGTGTGTTATAATGTTGCGCGTCAGCGGTGGGATTGATTGGGTGGCTTAATGAACTATCCGATGATTTAGTCTGAAATTTAAACGGGCGGTTAGCTCAGCTGGACAGAGCGCCACGTTGACATCGTGGAGGTCAGAGGTTCGATCCCTCTATCGCCCACACAGCAAAAACGCCTCACTCAAAACGAGTGAGGCGTTTGTCTTTGGCGCACATTCTCAGCTTGCGCGTCTTATGCTACAATCTCCCCGCTCGTTGCGTGATGGATGAACTATGACGAGCGACGAAAGGAAATGGCGTATGAACGACGAACTGAAACGAACGGTGTTGCACGGCGCGCATCGCAAACTTGGCGCGCAGATGACGCCGTTTGGCGGCTGGGATATGCCTGTGCGGTATAGCGGCGACATCGCCGAGCATAAGTCCGTGCGTGAGCGTGCGGGCGTCTTCGATGTGTCGCACATGGGGCGCTTCGCTGTGCGCGGGCGTGACGCGCAAGCATTTCTCGATGCTGTGTTCACGAACCACGTCGCCGCACTCAAAATCGGGCAGGCGCATTACGGTTTCTTGTGCAACACCAGCGGCGGCGTAGTGGATGATGTGATTTGCTATCGGCGCGGCGAAAATTTTTATTGGCTCGTCGTCAATGCAGGCAATCGGGACAAAGATTGGCAATGGCTGATGTCGCACAAGCGCGGCGAGGTGGACATGCAGAATGTTTCCGATGAATGGGCGTTGATGGCATTGCAAGGTCCACAAGCGTTGACGATCCTTGCCAAGTTCACCGACTTGGATTTCAACACGATTCCGTATTATCACTGCGCCGATACGCAAGTCGCAGGACATGAAGCGTTCGTCGCGCGCACAGGCTACACCGGCGAAGATGGCGTCGAGCTTGCCGTGCGGAGCGATCAGACCGTTGAGGTATGGACGAAGTTGCTAGAGGCAGGCGCGACGCCTTGCGGACTCGGCGCGCGCGATACGTTGCGCCTCGAAGCGGGTATGGCATTGTATGGACACGAGCTAACCGACACGACGAACCCGCTCGAAGCCAACCTCAAGCGCTTCATCAAGCTAGACAAACGCGACAGTTCGACAAGCTCACTGTGCGACTTCGTTGGGCGTGATTGGCTTGAGCAATCGCTGAAGGATGGACTCAAGAAAAAATTGGTCGGCTTGGCGATGATCGAGCGTGGCATTGCGCGCGCGGGCTACGTCGTGCAGCTCAATGGGCAAGTAATTGGCGAGCTGACGAGCGGCGGACCCTCCATCACCACAGGACAAAACATCGCGCTCGCCTACGTGCCTGTTGAGCATAGCAAGCTGGATACGCTGCTAGAGGTCATGATCCGTGACAAACCTGTGAAGGCGAAGGTTGTGAAGACGCCTTTCTACACACGCAAGAAGTGAGAAGTAAACAGTAATCAGTAATGAGTAATTGACTCTCCAATTACTCATTACTCATTACTCATTACTCTTTTTCGTTGAGGAGATTTTTATGGCTACCCCTACTGATCGCAAATACACGAAAGAACACGAATGGGCAAAAGTGGATGGCGAGCTCGTCGTCGTCGGCATCAGCGACTACGCGCAACACGCGCTAGGCGATGTGGTGTACGTCGAAGTGCCTGCGGCTGGCAAGAGCGTCACGGCGATGCAGGTATTTGGCGTCGTCGAGTCTGTCAAAGCCGCATCCGACTTGTTCGCGCCCATCAGCGGCACTGTCAATGAAGCGAATAGCGCGCTGCAAGATACGCCCGAGCTCGTCAACAGCGACCCGTACGGCGCGGGCTGGATGATCAAAGTGAAGCCGAGCAACATGGGCGAGCTGGACAGCTTGCTGACGGCGGAACAATACGATGCGTTCATTGCCACACTCTAACGAGTAAAAAGTAATCAGTCATGAGTGCGCCTTGCCAATTACTTTCTACTTTCTACTTTCTACTTTTCGATTGGAGTCTTCATGTCCTACATTCCCAACACCGACGCTGACCGCGCGAAAATGTTAGCAATGGTCGGCGCGAACTCTGTCGCGGATTTGTTTGCCGATGTGCCAGCCGACAAGCGTTTCCCTCAACTCAACCTCGAACCACCTCTCTCCGAAATGGAACTCCGCAAGTATTTCCAGGAGTTGGCAGAACGGAATCTTGACGCTAGTCACACGCTCAACTTTCTTGGCGCAGGCGCGTATCAACACTTCATCCCCGCCGCGCTCAACCATCTCATCTTGCGCGGCGAGTTTTACACTGCCTACACTCCCTATCAACCCGAAGTGTCGCAAGGCACGTTGACCGCCATCTACGAATATCAAACGCTGGTGTGCCAATTGACGGGCATGGATGCAGCGAACGCCTCGATGTACGATGGCTCGACGGCGATGGCGGAGGCGGCGTTGATGGCGGCGCGTCTGACGCATCGTGATAAAATCGTCGTCGCCGAAACTGTGCATCCCGAATACCGCGAAGTCTTGCGGACGTTCACGCAAGGTCTCGAACTTCCCATACGCCATACGCCTTATGCCACACCTGATGGTCGTGTTGATCTTGATGCGTTGAAATCCGACATAGACGACCAAACGGCGTGCGTCATCGCTCAATATCCAAACTTCTTTGGCGTCATCGAAGACCTTGGCGCTATCGGTGAAATCGCGCACGCGCAGGGCGCGTTGTTCGTCGTCGTCGTTGACCCGATTGCGCTCGGTCTCCTGAAAGCGCCCGGCGATTTTGGCGCAGACATCGTGGTGGGCGATGGGCAAGCGCTCGGTTGGGGCTTGAACTTCGGGGGACCGTATCTGGGTTTGTTTGCATGTCGCACGGCGCATATACGCCAGATGCCCGGCCGTCTCGTCGGCAAGACGGTGGACAAGGAAGGGCGACGCGGTTTCGTGTTGACGTTGCAAGCGCGCGAGCAACACATCCGACGCGAGAAAGCCACCTCTAACATCTGCACCAACGAGGCGCTGATGGCGCTCGCCGCAACCGTGTATCTGTCGCTCGTCGGCAAAAACGGCTTGAAGCGCATCGCGGAGCTGTGCTATCACAAAGCGCATTACGCCGCTAGCGAGCTGGCAAAGTTGAGCGGCTATGAGCCGATGTTCGCTGCGCCATTCTTCAAAGAGTTTGCCATCCGCACGCCGAAGACCGTCGCCGCCCTCAACAAAAATTTGTTGAAGCGCAACATCATCGGCGGCTATGATCTCGGACGCAACTACAAGTCGTTGAAGAAGACGATGCTGTTGTGCGTGACGGAACTGCACACGAAGGCGGATATTGATACATTGGTGGAAGCGCTAAAGTAAGTGTCATGTGTCACGTATCAAGTGTCACGTCGCACCTGACACGTGACATTTGATGCTCAAGGATTTTCGGGTCTCCTGACTTTGATGTAGAAACCCTCCACTTGCTCGCGCGGGATTTGAAATCCCGCGCTTGGGCGGTGGATTACAAATCCACCGCGAGCGTTGACACGTGACATTTGATGCTCAAGGATTTTCCCATGCCAAACCTTGATCCGAAAGATGCGGAACTGTTCACCAAGTTGACGAGCGTCGCGATTGATTCACTATGGAGCGCGCTGGACAGGCTCGGCTATCCCGACATGTTCATCGAAGGCGTGAAGCCTGTCCATGCGAACTTAGAGCGCAAGATGGCGGGGCGCGCGATTACGTTGCGTTACTTGCCCGTCCGCAAAGATTTCGTCGAGCGCATTCGCGCGCAAGAACTATACGGCTTGAACGTGCGCGTGGCGGAAGAAGCGCAGCCGGGTGCCGTCATTGTCGTTGAGTCGGGCGGCGAAACAGGCGCGGGCTTTTGGGGCGACGTAATTGCGACACGCTTTATCGTGCGCGGCGGCGTCGGCATCGTGACCGACGGCGCCATGCGCGATCTCTCGCAGACGCGCGGCATGGATATCGCGATTTACGTGCGCGAGACCCATCCCGCTGCGAGCTGGCGGCGCATGGTTGCGGTGGACATGAATTTGCCGATTCGGTGCAGCAATGTGACCGTATTGCCCGGCGACCTCATCGTGGGCGATGCGGAAGGTGTGCTGGTTGTGCCTGCGCAGCTCGCCGAGCAAGTCGCCGACCAAGCCATTGCCGCCGAAGAGAAGGAAGAGTACATCCGCAACAAATTGCTGGGCGGCTCGACCATTCTCGGCGTCTATCCGCCCAACGAAGCCATCACGCGCGAGTTTGAAGAGTGGAAGAAGAAACAACCGTGAACAGTGAGCAGTGAACAGTGAGCGAGAGTGACTATGCGCTGAACCCTGAACACGGTTTACAATGAACAATGTATCGAACGATTATCTTTGATTGTGACAGCACCTTAACGCGCATCGAGGGCATAGACGAGTTGGCGCGACTCAAGGGCATGGGCGTGGAGGTAGCGGAGTTGACGCGGCGCGCGATGGAGGGTGAGGTGTCGTTGCAAGAGGTGTATCGCTTGCGGCTGGATTTGCTGACGCCGACGCGCGCAGAATTGCAAGCTGTCGCGCAACGCTACATTGCGGAGTGTGTGCCTGAGGCGCGCGAGACGGTTCGCGTGTTGCAAGCGTGTGGGCGTGAGGTGTTCATCGTAAGCGCGGGACTGGAGCCGTGCGTCGTGGAGTTCGCGCGTTGGCTGGGTGTGAAGCGGGAGCAGGTGCGCGCGGTGCCGCCGCAATTCGATCAGCTCGCGGGCGATTGGCACCAGTTTCATCGGCGGCGTTATGGCGCGAATCTCGCCGAGCGCGTGATTGATGTGAGCGCGACGCCGTTGGTGCAACAACACGGCAAGCGCGAGCTCATCGCAGCGCTGCCCAAGCGCGGACGCTCGATGCTCGTCGGCGATGGCATGAACGATTGGGCGGCGCGCGAGTCCGTCAATCTGTTTGTGGGTTTTGGCGGCGTGGTGCGCCGCGCCTCTGTCGAAGCCAAAGCCGAAGTGTATCTGACTGCGCCGACGCTCGCCGCGATTGTGCCGTTGGCGCTATCGCCGCGTGAGACGCAGCTGTTGCAAGGCGAGGGGCGGCGCGTGTTTGAGTGTGGGGTGCGCGCGTTGCGGGAGGGGATGACGAGAGGAATAGAAAAAATTGAGGTGCTAGCTATTGCGTGATGTTCAAAATTCTAATTACCGACGATATTTCTCCCGCGGGACTTACACTCTTACAGCAAGCGGTGGATACAAACATTGATATTGTGAAGCGACCTCCGCGTGAGCGCTTGCTTGAGCTCATCGGCAACTACGATGCGGTTATCACGCGCAGTGCGACAGCGTTGGATGCGGCTGTGTTTGCTGCCGCACAGCGCTTGAAGGTCGCGGGGCGCGCAGGGGTTGGTCTCGACAATGTGGACATTGATGCGGCGACGGCAGCGGGTGTGATGGTGATGAACACGCCGGAAGCGAATACGTTGGCCGCCACAGAACATACGTTGGCGCTGATGTTAGCATTGTGTCGGCGCTTGCCTGATGCTCATGCTTCGCTGAAACGCGGCGAGTGGAATCGCGCGCAGTTCATGGGTGTGCAGCTCTATGAAAAGACATTGGGTGTAATTGGTTTTGGGCGCATTGGTTCGCGCGTGGCAGAGCGCGCCAGGGCGTTCGGTATGACCGTCATCGCCTACGACCCATACATCAGCGAAGACATAGCGGAACGCGCCAAAGTCGAACTGCTGATGAATCTGGACGAGTTGCTGGCGCGCGCCGATTTTGTGACGTTACACATGCCATTGACCGACGAAACGCGCGCGCTGCTTGGGCGCGCGCAATTCGCGCGCCTGAAGCGCGGCGCGCGACTTGTCAACTGCGCGCGCGGCGAGTTGGTGGACGAGGCGGCGTTATTGACGGCGTTGGAGTCGGGGCAACTGGCAGGCGCAGCGCTGGATGTGTTCAGTGAGGAACCGCCCCAGTCGGAGTTATTGCGTCGTCTCATCGCGCGCGACAACGTGATTGTGACGCCGCATCTCGGCGCGAATACTGTTGAGGCGCAAGAAGATGTCGGCACGCAAATCGCGCGGCAAGTGCTCGAAGCGTTGCGCGGCGAAAATTTTCAGAACGCCGTCAACTTGCCCTTCGTCAGCGCGACGGGTTACAAAGAATCGTTGCCCTATTTGCGACTGGCTGAAGCGCTCGGCTCGTTGCATACGCAGCTCGTCAAAGGACGCATCACGCGCGTCGAATTGGCGTTTGAGGGCGAGGAAATGTTAGGGCGCGTGAAGGCGCTGACCGTTGCGCTGTTGAAAGGCATGCTCACGCCCGTGTTGAAGGAGCGCATCAATTACGTGAATGCGCCGCGTCTTGCCGAAGAACGCGGCATCACGGTTTCACAAATCCCCGCGCGCGAACCATCCGATTACAGCAATTTGTTGACGTGCCGCATCAGCTCTACGCAAGAAGAACGCACGATTGCAGGCACGCTTTTCTCCGGGCGCGCGCCGCGCATCGTGCGGATTGACGACTACTTGATGGACGGCACGCCCGAAGGACGCATCCTCGTGATGACGAGCCGCGACGTGCCGGGCGTCATTGGCAAAGTCGGCACGCTGCTCGGCGAACATCACATCAACATTGCCGAATGGCGGCTGGGGCGCACCGCGCCCGGCGGCATGGCGAAGTCGTTCATCAATGTAGATGACCCGGTGAGCGATGAGGTGATGGAGAAATTGCGCGCGCTGCCGCAGGTGATGGATATTCGGCAAGTGGTCTTGTAGGCGCATCATCAAATGGGATGGCGATGGCGTACGAAATATGCCAGACACACGAAAAATGACTTAAGTCGTTACTACCTGTAAGGTCTAACCACTCAGTTCCGCATGATACGCAAATAACGCAGGCGTGCCGCCCGTATGAATGAACAACACCGTTTCATCTTTGACGATGACGCCGTTGCGGATGTCGTGAATCAGCGCGGCGGCGGCTTTCGCCGTATAGACGGGATCGAGCAAGAGGCCCTCGTGTTCCGCGAACAAACGAATCGCCTCTTGCGATTCGGGCGTCGGCACGCCGTACGCGGGTCCGGTGAAGCGATCATCCACGATCACATCGTCGGTCGTGAAGCGTGTCGGCACGCCCAACACTTGCGCGCCCTCGTTAGCCGTGCGGACGACGTTCGCCTGCACGCCATCGGCTTTGCGTCCGGGGCTGACGCCGACGATGCGATACGGCGCATGATACAGCCGCGCGCCGAGCAACAAGCCGCCCTGTGTGCCGCCTGACCCCGACGACGCATAGACGCGGTGGACGGCGATGCCTCGCTCCACGAGTTGCTGCGCTAATTCTAGCGCCAATCCAACGTAGCCCAACGCGCCGATGCCATTCGAGCCGCCGACGGGAATCACGTAAGGACGATGGCCCTTGCGTCGCTCGCCGGCTGCGAGCTCATTCATTACCGCCAGCGTGTCTTCATTTTCTGTATAAACAATCTCCGCCTTCAAAAGTTTGTCCAGCAATAGATTACCCTGATCTTCATTGTGGTGGCCGGGCGTGAACACCAGCACGCAACGTATCCCCATTTTGCGTGCGGCGGCGGCTGTTTGCCTGCAATGATTCGATTGCGGCGCGCCCGCGGTGAACACGACATTGGCATCGTGCTGCAGCGCATCGGCGAAAAGATATTCAAGTTTACGCGTCTTGTTACCCCCAAACGCGAGTCCCGTCAAATCATCGCGCTTGACGAGGATGCGCGGTCCTCCTAATACCTTCGATAAATTCGCCGCTTCGTCCAACGGCGTCGGTAAATGCGCGAGCCGCACGCGCGGCATTCTTTCGAGAGACATAGTGACTCCATTTTAGATTTTTGATTTCGGTTTACCGTTGCAGATTGTGAAGCAGCACCGATGAATGTGCCAAGTGCCAAGTGTCAAGTGTCAAGTGTCAAGTGTCAAGTCACTTGATGCCACATGATACTTGACACATGACACATGACACATGACACTTGCCACCTGCTACTTGCAGCTGCGAGGCCGTTTAATCGCGTCCGTCAACGGTTGTCCAGTCCAGATGTTCTGCACACCTGCTTGTATCTTCGCTTGATCGGGCAGCAACACTTGCGCGCCGCTGCTCGTCCGCCATGAACGCACCTTGCTTTCGTCAATCAAAAAGCCGCGCACATTCTTCAAATCAATCTCGGCGCCGAGTTTGGTGAGCGCGAGAATGGTTTGCGGAGGAATATCGGTGTCGGTCATGGCGACGAGCTGCTTCACCACCTCGGGCAAGCGTGGCAGCACGTCTGGACTGAGCAATTTTTTGCGGATGGCAAGCAGCACAGCCTGTTGTCGTCTCATGCGGTCGAAGTCGCTGGTCGTGTGGCGTGTGCGCGAGAACGCCAGCGCCATTGTGCCGTCCATTTTCACGGGACCCGCGGGGATGTCAATCCAACCTGCCTCTGCGACACGGCATTCGACATCTACGGTGATGCCGCCAAGCGCATCCACCGCCTTCACGAAGCCGCCGAAGTCTATGCGCGCGTAATAATGAATGGGAATGCCGAGCTTGACCTGTAACACTTGCTTGAGCAGCTTCGTGCCGCCGACGACGTCGAGTGTGTTGATGCGATTCGCATAGTTGGGCAGTTCGATCCACAAATCGCGTGGGATGGTGACGACGGCAGCGCGTTTGCCCTCGGGATCAATGGCGACGATGATGATGGTGTCGGTGCGCCCAACGCCCGATGTGCCGCGTCGGTCGCTGCCAAGTAAAACGATGTTGAGTGTCTGGGGCCAATTAGCAAGTTGTTCAGGCTTCGCCAAGCTGGGGAGCGAACCAGCGGGCAACGGCGCGCGGGTGGGTGAGGGAGTTGCGGTGGGACGAGGCGTGTTAGTGGGACGCGGACGAGTGGCTGTGGGTGTGGGCGTGGGTGTGTCGGCAGGAGGGGGAATGCCGCCTTTGAGCACGGGCGTATAAGTGGGTGTGGGAGCAGTGGCAACGACCGCAGGCGCAACGGGCGCATCATCATCTTCTTCAGCGGATAGCGCAGGGGCTGGCAATGCAGCTAGCGCGGCGCCCAGCGCATGTTCGTCAATCGCTTCTGTTTCAGGAATGTCAAGCTGATAGGCGGCAATACTAAACAGCACGTAACACAATAGCGCCGCCATCGCCAGGTCAAGCGTGAGGAAAGCGTAGAGATGCGTCCACGTGAAGCCACGACGGCGTGGGCGTGAGCGTCGCAAGGTCGAGTTCGGCATGGTAGAGAAAAGCTGGTTCACTCAATCTGGCTCCGCTTCTTCCCCCTTCCTAACTGCACCGCGCGCTGATAGCCTGCCCAAATCGCGCGCGAGACCGCCGTACGAAAGCCTGCCTTCTCCAGGTAGTATAACGCTTCGGCGCTCGTGCCGCCGGGCGATGTGACCTGATTGCGCGAGCGCGCAAAATGGTCAGGCGAATGCTGCGCGTACTCGACGGTGCCTCTCACTGTTTGCAACACGAGTTGCTCGGCGACGTTCCGCGAGAAGCCGAGATGCACCGCCGCATCCACCATCGCCTCCATGAACAAGAACACATAAGCGGGCCCGTTACCCGAAATCGCCGTCGCCATGTCGAGGTAGTCTTCGTCGTCAACAAAAATTTGCTGACCGCACGCGCCGAGAATCGCTTCGGCTTGTTTGCGTTGTGCGGGCGTCACATCTTGCGACGCCGTCCAAACGGTGATGCCTTGCCCGATGCGCGCGGGCGTGTTCGGCATCGAGCGCACGATGCCGCTGTGCAATAAACTATGCGCGATCGTTTCGATGCGCGTGCCTGCGAGAATCGAAAGGACAAGCGCCTCGGGCGTGAGGTGTCCGTGCAACTCGCGCGCGACGACGGGCAACAGCTGTGGTTTGATGCTCAACACGACGACGTGCGCGCCTTTGATGGCGTCATGGTTGCTCGTCGTCACGCATACGCCATATTTTTGTTGCAACGCTTCGCCGCGCGCGACCCGCGGGCCCGACGCGATGATTTGCTTGGGCGCGATGAGTTTCTGATTGATGAGCCCGGCGATCATCGCCTCCGCCATCGCGCCAGAGCCGATGAAGGCGAGCGTGGTATCTGAAAGCATGTGAACTCCTAAGCAGATTACATAGAGCATGCGCGAAGGTCAACTTATGCGCCCTCATTCTACTATGAACTATGCCAAGCAAAAAAGGTTGTTCGCGCAAATTTTACGCTTTTTTTACGCGCTGGGCGTAGTATGGGCATAACAGCTCATTCAAGGCATTCCCATCGTTAGAAAAGGGAGATGGTATGCGACGCCGCGTGTCTTGAGCAGGTGACACCCCAGATGTTTGATTTCGCGGAGCAGGTGCGCGAGACAAGTCGTTAGAAACGAGGGCAAAGCGTGGCTTTGCGCTCTTCAGGATTCGTATGACTATACCATCACACATTCGTATTCTGATTGCAGCGGAGCGGGGCGCCACACGCCATCGCTTGCGCCACCTGCTAGCCCAATATGCTGATTTGGACGTAGTCGGTGAGGCGTCTAATGCGCTAGATACACTCGCTGTCGCGCAACACCTATCGCCGCATGTCGTGTTGCTTACGACATGGCTGGCAATGGAGGATGGCTTGCCCGTCGCCGCCAAACTTCGCCAATGTATGCCAGCGGCGCGCATCATCATGTTGGCTTCGTATAACAGTATCAGGCGCACAGGCTTAAGCGGTGTAGATGGCTACGTTCATGAGCAAGAGGCCGAAAGTATCCCTGAAGCCATTTACGCTTCGTTGTGAAGCGCGCAGCTGCGTCGAATCAACACATCAACTCTTGATTGGGAGCAGCCGTCGCGCAGTCATTCTGGTCTGAAAGGAGGTGAACACAAATGATCAAAATATTACGCACAACTAAACCGCAGTCGCCCGAAGCAGTCAAGCAAACGCAGAGCGTAGCTGCGTACCTCAATGCGACCTATTCTGAAGTCAAGGCGGAAGTGTACGTCGAGCGTTTCGGGGATGTGGACACGATCTATTTGCTCGTTGATTACCCAGAGCTTGCCACGCGGGAGGCTATCATGGCAAAGGTGGCTGCTGACCAGAAGGCGCAGGCACTAATGGCAGAAGGGCGTCAACGGTCATTATTCGTGCCAGGCAGCGCACACGTCACAGTGCTACAGAAAGCCTCATAACGCACTTCCAGCGGCGCACACAACGTAAAAGCGGACGCGACGAGCGTCCGCTTTCTTTCTTCTTTCCTCTTCCTACTTCTTCCGAAGCGCCAACCGCCCGTTCCTTATCCGCCACCACCGTATCACCCTCGCGGCCCGCGCCGTTGACATGCCCCTTGCGGCAGCACTGCTCGTTTCAATCCATTGGACATTCCATTTGACATTACAGAACAATTGTTCTAAAATTACGTCAACACCATATCTGCTTTGTTCATCCAACTTAATCCAAGTCACCAGTTGCTTAGGCTGGTTCCCGTAACGGAAAGGAGAACAACGATGGAAGCGAGAAAGCCCAATATCATCGGTGCCGAAACCGATGCAGAGTTTGATACATTTGAGAGTCCCACTACAAACCATCCCCCACACCGTCCTATCCAATTTCGCCATGCGTCGGTCGAAGCTGACCACGCGCATGGCGAAGGCGATGAGGGCGAAAGCGTTTTACGCCCCAAGCCACAGCGACCTAAAAAAATCCAACCACTGTCGCTAACGAACGCCAACAACCATAGACGCACGGATACGCCGACGAATGGCGCACACAGTCCGCAACCGCTCGGACCCACGACGGCGCCGCCCCCGCCGTCCTCCAACGAAGCGCTGCTCAATGATTCGTTTGTCGAGACAGCTCGACAGCTGCGCCAATTGAGCGCCGACCTACTGCTGAGCGCAGCGGCGATGGCGGCGAGTCTGGCCGAACTTGCAGCGAACGTCATCACACTGCTAGGTCGCACCGTCCTACTCTTTCCAGGTCAGTTCATTCACACGAGCTGGCTGTCACTTTTCCAGAGGTTGAGCGGACAGGAGCCGCATTATGAAGAAGCCTTTGCGCGAAACTGGAAAGTGTATCGCAATCTCCTCGTTGCCAGGCATCAGATTGGTCCTTATGAGCTAACCTTCTCTTTTGTGGTCGGACTTAGCCTGATGCTGCCGTTGTTGCTGCTCAAATTCCTCGAACTGCTGAACGCCCTCATTCGCCTGTTTAGACCATAAGTTGAAAGTGTCATTGAGTTGAGCGGCTGCGCTGGCGCATCGCCCCTTGCGGACGACGCGTCGGCTCGACTACTCGTTGAAAGGCTCGTCCGCGCCATGTCACCCCTAAGGCGCGGGCGAGCTCGCCCTGTGCGCTAGAACAAGGAATAGCATGAAACGTATAGATCTTTTGTCCCGCAGAGATTTTTTGAAGAAGGCTGTTGCCATTGGGAGCGGCGCCCTGCTCGAAGCGATGATCTGCAATCAAGCCGCTGGGCTTGTCCATGCTCTTTTGCCCACGCCGTTCTCGGACCTCACCCTATTAGCCGAAGGCGTCGCACTGGCAAACGCGGAGCCCGTGCAACAACCTGTCGCCGCGTCTGCGCCCACGCCATCAAAAGCTGCTTTGTATATCAGTAACCAGACACAGATTGACGATATGAACAACGGCAAGTGGGAGGGCATGTTTTATCTCGGTTCGGCTCTCGTGCAACGCGTGGCGAAACAGTATAACATCCCTGAAGACCTGATTCACGCGTTGTGCTTCCGCGAGTCCACCAAGATTCCCAATAACCGCAGCAAGGTCAATGGCAGTTACACGAAGGGCGCCGTCGGCATCGCACAGATCATGTGGTTTCACGCGCGCGAAGCCAGTGGCGTTCTCGACCTGACTGACTTGCCGACGAACCTAATCAAGATGGCGCAAATTTTCAACGCCTATCGCGCCAAGCACGATGGCGATCCCGATTGGGTACGCAAAACGCTCTACGATTACAATGCAGGACCGAACCGCAAGGCGACGAGCGCCGCGACGCTGCAATATGCCGAAGACATCATCGCGCTTTGGAAGAACCCGCGTCTGCTGCAAGAAGGTTTCATTGACAAGGCATGGTGCGACCTGTCGCTCCTATACTGGCAGTTACTGCCCGACAATCCTTTCCGCGAACCCTTCGTCAGAACGGGCGTGGACTTTGGTGAGCGCTACGCCGGTCAGCCGAGTCATACAGGTTTAGACTTGGGCGGCTCGCGCATCAAGATTGGCACCCCCATCTACGCTGTCGCCGATGGCAAAGTGTTATATACAGGAAAAATGTACGACGTGCTAGGCGTTCCATTTAGTGGGCGCGGCAACACAGTCGTGCTGGAGCATACACCCATCAGTCCGCTCGTGCGCAATCTCAAATATGTGACGACGCATTACTGCCACCTGTCAGAGTTTGCGACGGGCATCGCACCGGGGGCAATGGTCGAGCGTGGACAAGTGATTGGCTACGTGGGGATGACGGGTTGGACAACGGGCCCGCATCTGCACTTCGAATGCGCTATCAACACACCCATCAACCTGACCACGCGCAAAATGGCGCGCGAGGATGGCTGGTTCCATCCGTTTCGGATGCTGCCGCCTAACCAGAACTATCCTGGTTCAAAGAAGCTCGGCACATGAAAGGTGCGCTCATGTCAAGGAAGGTGCATCTGTGCAGAGGGCGCGCTCTCTTGCGCGCGAGCGGCGTTAGAGAACGCCGCCACCTCACCGTGTTCTGCCGCGCACGATTTCTGAGCATGAGCGCCGCGCTTTTCGCTCAATCAATTTGCGCTGTTGGCTTCTAGCGTGGGCTTACTGGTCATCGTCAGTGTCCTATCGTGGAGTGTGCTGAATGCGCCGTCCACAGGGCTGGCGCAACCACAGGGGGCAGCGTGTGATGCAACTTGCCGCGAGTTAATCACACTACAAATGCTTGACCTTGCCGAGCAGGTGCGCGAGCTGGATCGTCAGCCTACGTCGCGCAACACGATGGTATGCAATGCCGCGTGCCTTGAGCTGTTGACGCTCCAGATGTTTGATTTCGCGGAGCAGGTGCGCGAGACGACCCATTAAGGTCAAACTCCAATTGTCTGAGCAACGCAAAAGCAGACGTGAGGAGCGTCCGCTTTCTTTCCGCTTTCTACTTCTTTCGCAACACCAACTTTCCCCGCTCCACATCTACCATCACCGTATCGCCCTCGCGGAAGGTGCTATTGAGAATTGCGAGCGCGAGCGGGTCTTGCACCTTGTATTGCATTATGCACTCAGGATATCCGCAGGCATCTGTCGTCCGCGCGGCGTACGGTTAAAGTCAGCATCAAAACTGACGATGACCAAATCGTGAATTTCGGCGATGGCATACTGGTAGGCATCGTCAAAATCCAAATGGTGTTGTTGCGCGTGTTCGACGACATTCTCTAAATCTATGGCGGAGAGCGACAGAACGGTCACGCCAACATCTGTCAGTAGATCGCGTAAGAAGGCGCGAAACATCTCTGGTTGTCGCTGGCGCAACAGCAACAAGCCAATCGAGTGCAACGAAAAATCAGAAGCGTAGAACTCATGCTCATCCACGGCGCTCAACAAATCAAGCGCGATATCAGCCTGCGCCTGTGCCAGCAAAATTTCCAGAAAGACATTCGTGTCTATTAACAGTCTCACGGTTTGCTTAGTCTCCAATCGTTGAGCGCATGTTGCAACGATACAGCCGTATATTGCTCGCGCAAGTCTCGCAATGCGCCCGCCCAACGAAAAGCGGGGCGCTTCTTCGCACGCGCCTTGCGTTTGACTTTCGTCGTCAGCAAATAGCGCGCGAAATCAACAACCTCACTTTGCAATTCAGGCGGCAGCTCGCGCACCACCTGTTCAAGCACTGTCATGTGAACCTCCCTCACGGATGTGCCACAATTATAACGCACTTCCGTTTGCATGGGCAACACAAAAGCGGACGCCCCTCACGTCCGCTTTCTTTCTTCTTTCCTCTTTCTATCTCCTATTTCTTCCGAAACACCAACCGTCCCCACTCCTCTTTTCTCCAAGCCAACGAGTTTCTCCAACAGTCTGGTGGTGTGCCCCAACGGAAAATTGATTGACGAGCCTACTGGAGCTTGCTATACTTTGCCGCGAGAGGAGGCGCACCATGCCATCCCCATTTCCCGGCATGGATCCGTTTCTCGAAGATGCGGAGGTTTGGCCGGACTTTCACACCGACCTTGCGACTGAGCTAAAGCATCGCTTGAATCGGCGCATCGGTCCTAAATACTACGCCGCGGTTGAGATTCAATCTGTGCCGCACGAATTGGATGTTGAAATTTCCAACGCTGTTCGTCCTGATGTCAACGTCTTCGAGCCGCTCGACGTTGTGTCAGAATCGTTGGGAGTTGCCGCAGCAACCTTTGCCATTCCCACTGCGCCCCTCACTCGCCCCACCACACACAAACTGCGTGCGGTGCGCGTCTATCGCACCAAGACGAGCGAGGTCGTGACTGCGATTGAAATGCTCTCGCCGTTCAACAAACGCCCCAATAGCGAAGGCTTGGCGCAATATCGTCACAAACGCGCGCAAATTTTGAGCTCGCGTGTGCATCTGGTCGAAATTGATTTGCTGCGCGGCGGCGTGCATCCGGGCGACGAGGTGAACGACGAACCGCTCGACGCCGATTACGTCTTGCTGGTCAATCGTGCGCGCTACGAGCGCGCCTCCGAAATCTGGCCCGTGTCACTGGATAAACCCTTGCCGCTCATCCCCGTGCCATTGCTTGCGCCCGACCCTGATGTGCCGCTTGATCTGAACGAGGCGATCCGCGAAGTCTATGCAGGCTCAGGCTACGACTGGCGCATCAACTACCAAGCGCCTGTGCCGCTTCCTACGCTGCGTCCCGCGATGGCTGCATGGGTCACGTCACTGACACGATCGCAGGCATAGTGATAGCAGGTGAGAGCAACGCAAAAGCGGACGTGATGAGCGTCCGCTTTTACTCATTGCTTTTACTCCCTACTTCTTCCGAAACACCAACTTCCTTCGTTCTTACACTCCCACGATCTGCCTAAAGTGGTCGGGACTGATGATTTGAATACCGTGATAGTATTTCAACTCACGGAGATGGTGGTCTTCGCTCACAATGTAATCCGCATCCGCTTCCAGCGCACAAGCGAGAATGATGTTGTCATCGGGGTCGGCTTGCACACGCGCGACTTCGTAAAGCCCCTCAACCTGTGCAGCATGGGTGCGGATATCAGCGACGAATGCTAACAACTCGTTTTCGGAAAAACGAAGCAATTTTTGCACACGCCCATAGCGCAAGACTCGCTCCAACTCTTGCAAAGCAGCCTCTGAAACAATCAACTCAAATCGCTTTTGTCGCCATGCAGCTCTAAGCGCTTCCATGCGAGGTGTGCGTGCGCCCGCGATTTTGACGAGAACATTGGTATCCAATACGGCGGAGCAAATAGGTTCAGCCATAGCGCCACTTAATGCGATGTGACCTTAACGCGAGTCTGCGCTTCATTTCTCACAGCAGCAACAGCTTCATTCAACGCCTCGTCCAGTGTTTCCTCATCTATGTCGGCCAGCCGTTGGCTCAACACCTCAAAACGCTCGAACGCCTCATCCCAATCGGGTTGATTGGTTTTGCGTTCCCAATCGCGCAACACAGCGGCCCGCGCCTCAACCTTACGTCGCAACTGCAATAAATCAGCATATTCTGAGGCATCCATCACGACCAGCACAGGTTTACTGCCATCTGTGATGGTGACTGTGCCGCTAAATCCTGAGTCCTCAAGCCATCGCGGCAATAAAGCTTTCGCCTGTTGGCGTGTAATCGTTTCGTTCATAACACTTCTCCTTGCGGTGATTATAACCCACTTCCACTGCCGTGAGCAACACAAAAGCGGACGCTCAGCACGTCCGCTTTTACTTATTCCTTTTTACTCCCTACTTCTTCCGAAACACCACCTGCCCCTTCGCCTCATCCACCACCACCGTATCCCCTTCGCGGAACGTGCCATTGAGAATTGCGAGCGCGAGCGGGTCTTGCACCTCGCGTTGAATCGCGCGCTTCAGTGGACGCGCGCCATACAACGGGTCGTTGCCCATCACCGCCAGCGTGCCTTTCGCGTCGGGCGTCACTTCCAGTGTAATGTTGCGTTGCGCCAACAACTTTTCCAAGCGCCGCAGTTGAATCGTCACGATCTCTTTCAGCTGTTCCATGCCGAGCGAATGGAAGATGACGATTTCATCCACGCGGTTCAGAAACTCTGGACGGAAATGTTTGTTCATCGTGTCGCGCACCAGCTCGCGCATCTCCGCCTCGTTGTGCGCGAACTCGCGGATGTACTGCGAGCCGATGTTGCTCGTCATGATCACAATCGTATTTTTGAAGTTGACCGTGCGCCCTTGCCCATCCGTCAGTCGCCCATCATCCAACAATTGCAATAGCACGTTGAACACTTCCGTATGCGCCTTTTCGATTTCGTCGAATAGGACAACTGAATACTGTCTGCGCCGCACCGCTTCGGTCAATTGCCCACCTTCATCGTAGCCAACATAGCCCGGTGGCGCGCCGATGAGCCGCGAGACCGTGTGCTTCTCCTGATACTCGCTCATGTCAATGCGAATCATCGCCTGCTCGTCATCGAACAAGAACTCTGCGAGCGCGCGTCCCAATTCGGTCTTGCCGACACCCGTCGGTCCCAAAAAGATGAACGAGCCAATCGGACGGTTTGGGTCTTGCAGTCCCGCGCGCGAGCGCCGCACCGCATTCGACACCGCGCGAATCGCTTCGTCTTGCCCGACGACGCGCGTCCGCAAATTCTCCTCCATGTGGACGAGCTTCTGCACCTCGCCTTCCATCAGTTTCGTGACGGGAATGCCCGTCCACTTCGAGACGATGGCGGCGATGTCATCCGCGCCGACTTCTTCTTTAAGCAACGCGCCTTTCTGCTGTAAATCTTTAATTTTTGACTCTTGCCCTTGTAGTTTCGTTTCTAATTCGCGCATCGTGCCGTAGCGCAGGCGCGCCGCTTTCTCCAACTCGGCGCGCCGCTCCGCTTGTTCGATCTCGCCGCGCGTCTGCTCGATTTTTTCTTTCGTCTGCTGCAACGATTGAATCGCGGTCTTCTCCATATCCCAGCGCGCGCGCAGTTGATTGGACTCCTCGCGCAAGTCCGCCAACTCTTTTTCGAGTTTGTGTACGCGCTCCTTCGAAGCGTCATCGCGTTCTTTCTTCAACGCCTCGCGCTCAATCTCCAACTGCATCACACGGCGGTCAATCTCGTCCAGTGCTTGCGGCTTCGAGTCAATCTCGGTGCGGAGGCGCGACGCCGCCTCGTCAATCAAGTCAATCGCTTTGTCGGGCAGGAAGCGGTCGCTGATGTAACGGTCGCTCAACGTCGCTGCCGCAATCACCGCGCTGTCTTGAATGCGGACGCCGTGATGCACCTCGTAGCGTTCCTTCAGTCCGCGCAAAATCGAGATGGTGTCCTCGACCGTCGGTTGCCCGACGAGAATCGGTTGGAAGCGACGCTCCAACGCCGCGTCTTTCTCGATGTGCTTGCGATATTCGTCGAGCGTCGTTGCGCCGATAGCGTGCAACTCGCCGCGCGCCAGCATCGGCTTGAGCATGTTACTCGCGTCCATCGCGCCCTCGGCCGCGCCTGCGCC
>CAZDYP010000022.1:0-2307 GCA_964509505.1 uncultured Anaerolineae bacterium
TCACATACAATACGCGCGGCAATGCTCTCGATGAAGATGCAAGTCGTGGACATTGACCTAATCTCTTAATAGTCATCTGGAGGAAATATGCTGACCAATCGTATGCCTGCGACTGACGCCAATGAGAATGACCGTTTGATGGCGGCTCTCGCGTATTTCTTCACACCTATCGTGCCCATCATCATCCTGCTAGTGGACACGATGAAAGTGCGCCCCTACCAAAAATACCATGCTATTCAGGCGCTGGGATTCTTCGTCGGCGCATGGGTCATCGGCGAAGTCGCTATTACAATTATTTTCACTATTTGCTCAATTGTCACATTGGGCTTCGGCGCCATCTGCCTCTGGGTGCTGTATTTCCTACCCATCATCCCAGCTATCTACTACACGATCATTGCCTACCAAGGTGCATACTTCGATATGCCATGGCTCAGCAATTTCATGCGCCAGCAAGGTTGGCTGCCTCCTGCGGGCGGAGCCACGGCTTAACTGACTCGGCTCATCAATATCTGCAACCCCTTCGACGTTGAAGGGGTTGCTTATTTTAGCGTTGTGCTATAATGCCCTTACGATGACTAAGCGTTGGTTATTGCCTGACCCCGCGCCGAATCTGGCGGCTTACGAAGCGCTCATCCCGTGGGTGTCGCAAACCTTGCAACGCGCGGGCTTGCTCTTGCCGCCCGAGCTGCGCCCGCTCGCGCACCTCATTGGGCAATTGCTGTTTAATCGTGAGGTCACGCCTGAACAAGCGCCTGCGTATTTTGAATGCGCGGAGATGGGCTATAACCCGTTCCAGCTCAAGGCGATGAAAGAGGCGGTGACGCGCATTCGCCAAGCGTTGCACGACGGCGAAAAAATTGCGGTCTATGGCGATTACGATGTGGATGGCGTCAGCGCGACAGCGCTCATGGTGACGACGCTTCAGGCGTTTGGCGCAAACGTGATGGCCTACATCCCGCATCGGGTGGACGATGGCTATGGCTTGAACAACGACTCGCTCACCTTGCTCAAAGAGAAGGAGGGCGTGCAGCTCGTCATCAGTGTGGATTGCGGCGTGCGCGCCATTGCCGAAGCGGAGTACGCGCAGGCAATTGGAGTTGACCTCATCATCACGGATCACCACACCCCCCATGAGCATTTGCCCAATGCCATCGTCATCAATCCCAAGCAAACAGATTGCGCCTATCCATTCAAAGAACTAGCGGGTGTCGGCATCGCATACAAACTCGCGCATGCCCTGTTGCTTGCCGAAGCAAAATCACCGGTGTTGACTGCACCCCCGTCGCTGCGCGCGGACGA
Source organism: uncultured Anaerolineae bacterium (assembly GCA_964509505.1). Taxonomy (GTDB): domain Bacteria; phylum Chloroflexota; class Anaerolineae; order JACRMK01; family JACRMK01; genus CAZDYP01. Next base: position 1,300 of record CAZDYP010000022.1, read on the forward strand.
GCTGCTCGATTTCGTCGCGCTAGGCACGGTGGCGGACATTGTGCCGTTGCGCGGCGAAAACCGTTATCTCGCGCGGCGCGGCTTGCAGATGCTCAACAAAGCCCCGCGTGTGGGTATCAAAGAACTTGTGATGAAGGCGGGTCTCAAGTTGGGCAAAGTGGATGCGGCAGCGATTGGTTTCGGTGTGGGACCGCGCTTGAATGCAGCCGGGCGACTTGACCATGCGAAGCTGAGTTACGAGCTGTTGATGACGCAAGACAAAACGTACGCGGAACATCTGGCGACGAAACTTGACGCGATCAATCGCGCGCGACAAGATAAGACAAAAGAATGCGCAGCGCACGCGCGCGACCAACTGTTGGCAACCCACCCCAACGCGCCCATCGTCTTTGCCGCCAATCCCAACTATCCGCAAGGCGTCGTTGGTTTGATTGCGGGGCGACTGGTCGAAGAATTTTATCGCCCCGCCTTCGCCATCGAACAAGGCGCGGAGCTCAGCAAAGGTTCGGCGCGCACCATTCCCGAATTCAACATCATCGCAGCGCTAGACCAATGCGATGATATTCTATTGAAGTATGGCGGACACCCAGCGGCGGCTGGCTTCACGTTGCCCACCTCACGGTTGAATGATTTGCGTGACAAGTTGTGTGAGATTGCCGATAAACAATTCGAAGGGCAGCTGCTCGCGCCGAGCCTGCGCGCCGATGCTGAAGTGTCATTTACCGAGCTCGATCAACCGTTACTCTTTCTGCTCGCGCAGATGGAGCCCTATGGCGCCGAGAACCCAGCGCCTGTGTTCGTCGCGCGTAACGTGACCGTGCGTGAGCGCCGCGCCATCGGCAAAGACGGCGACCATTTGCGGCTAAGGCTCATGCAAAACAAAGTCACGCGCGAAGCGGTCGCTTTTCGCATGGGCAAGCAGTGGGCAGGCAAGTTGCCGCCGACGATTGACCTGGCGTTCTCGTTTGAATGGAACGAATATAACGGCACGCGCGCGCTGCAGTTGAA
>CAZDYP010000022.1:2407-38879 GCA_964509505.1 uncultured Anaerolineae bacterium
GCGCAACCACGCGCGGCGGACCAGTGTGGTGATGTGAGCTGGGCGAATGTTTGAAGGGAGGAACCAAAATTGATGATACAAACTTTAACTGCTGTGATTCACAAAGAAGATGATCTCTACGTGGCAGAGTGCCCTGAAGTTGGCACGGTCAGTCAAGGCTACACGATTGAGGACGCCATCACTAACTTGAGAGAAGCGACAGAACTGTACTTGGAGGAATTTCCCATGCCTCAAGTAAGTCGTTCATTTTTGACAACATTCGAGGCTGCGCATGTCTCAGCTTAGTCGCGTGCTGGGCACAGAGGCCATACGCGCCATTGGCACGGTGCGCGGCATGTTGCGCCAAGCCAATCTGATACCTGATGAGTTCATGCAAAATTTGTGAAGGGTTGATGGAACGAACGATGAAACGATTTTGGTCTCGCCTCAACGGTCCTGCGAAAATTGGTCTGGTCTTCGCGCTGATGGCGGGCGTGATGGCGGGTGTGGGTTGGGCAATCAATCCACAATTCGCCGCGCGCACCGTCACGTCCTTCGTGTTGGCGGTGGGCATTTCGAGTGTGACGTGGGGTGTCGTCGCGTGGGCGATTGCGACGGCGGCGTATGATGTAGAACGAGATGTTGAGGATAGTAGTCAGTAATCAGTAGCCAGTAGCCAGATGAATTCTGACTACTGATTACTGGCTACTGGTTACTGATGACGGTTGACGATGAATCTCAGAACTGCGTTACGCATCAAACGACATGACGTGATTGCGCTGGTGGGCGCGGGCGGCAAGACGAGCGCGATGTTTCGACTTGCGCACGAGCTCGCCGACGCGCGCCTCAAGGTCATCACGACGACAACGACGAAAATTGGCGCGCCATCCGACGAACAGACGCGCAGTTTCATCGTAGAAGCAGAGCGCGACCTGTTGTTAGAAAAAACACAAGCGGCTTTGCAACGACATCATCACGTTACCGTAGCATGTGAGGCTTATGCGGATGGCAAATATCGCGGCGTGCCTGTGGAATGGGTCGCCGCCTTGCGCGCTTTGCCGAATGTGTACGCGGTCATCGTCGAAGCGGATGGCGCGCGCAAGTTGCCCTTCAAAGCGCCGCGCGCCGATGAACCCGTCATTCCCACCGAAACAACATTGTTGCTGGTGTGTGCAGGCATGAAAGCCGTCGGTACACCATTGAACGAAGAGCATGTGTGCCGCGCGGCTGTGGTCGCGCAATTGACAGGAGCGCCCTTGAATGCGCCGTTGACCATCGAGAGCATGGCGCAGGTGATGGCGCATCCGCAAGGGGGTCTCAAACACAAACCAACGCAGACGCGCGCCGTCGCCATGCTCAATCAAGCCGACGAAGGACGCGCGCCGTTGGGCGTGATGCCACCGCACAATCGTCCCATCACGCGCTATGACATGGCGCGCGCATTAGCGCGGCTGCTGCATCGGCAAGCGGTCTTCGATGAAATTTTGATCAGCACACTCGCGCAAGCCGATGCGATCATCGAACGTTGGGGGCGGGTGAGCGCGGTCATCCAAGCGGCGGGCGCAGGCACACGCTTCGGCGGCGTCAAGCAGCTTGCGCCTTGGGGCGAGACAACGATGATCGAACATATCGTCCGCATCGTCGAGCAAGCGCAAACCGACGAAGTGCAAATCGTTTTGGGCGCGCACGCCGCACACATTCAAGCGCGATTGTCGTCGCTCCATCCGAAGTCTCGCGTGGTACTCAATCCTGATTGGCTCAAGGGGATGAGCACCTCACTCCGAACGGGGTTGAAACAAACGCGCGTCCAACCCAGCGCCGCGTTGTTCGTCAACGTAGATCAACCTGGCATCTCGGCGCAACTGCTTGACCGCATCATCGAAACGTATCGGCAAACGGGCGCACCGATTGTCGCGCCGCGCTTTCGCGGGATGCGTGGCAACCCTGTGTTGTGGGATCGCGCGTTGTTCGATGAGTTGCAAACATTGAGCGGCGACATGGGCGGACGCGAAATTTTGCGCTCGCATCAGCGCGAGCTCGCGTGGGTTGAGGTGGATGCAGAAGAAGAACTCACCGACACGGACACGCCCGAAGAATATCGCAGACTGAAGGAACTGCTAGGAAAATAAAAGTATCAAGTGTCGAAGTGTCAAGGGTCATATCGCGGGGTTTGCTATATTGGATGTCACATTTGCGCTTCGACACCTGACACGTGACACATGACACATGACACTTAAACACTTAAGAGCGTTCGTGTTCGACATGGATGGTGTGTTGTATGCAGGCGCGCAACGCTTGCCCGGCGCCGTCGAATTGTTGAATGAGTTGCAGCGCAAAAATTTTCCTTTCATTTGTTTGACGAACAACTCGACGGCGACGCCCGACAAAGTTTCAACGCGACTTAGCACAATGGGTATTGACGTGGAAGCCTCGCATATCCTCACGTCGAGCCTTGTGGCTGCTGCATATCTCAAACAGCTGCGTCCCGAAGGCGCGCGCGTCTTCGTGATTGGCGAGGACGGCTTGCGTGAGCCTGTGCGTGAGGCGGGCTTCACATTGGCTGACGACGGTCACGCCGATTTCGTCGTGCTGGGCATGGACCGCACCATCACGTACGACAAACTCAAGCGCGCGACCTTGCTCATTCGCGCAGGCACGCCATTTATCGCCACGAACCCTGACCCTACCTATCCCACGCCCGAAGGACTTGTGCCCGGTTGCGGCTCGCTCATCGCCGCGCTTAAGACGACGACAGGCGTGAGTCCCCTCATCATTGGCAAGCCTGAGCCTGCGGGCTTCCAACTCGCGTTGAAGCTGCTAGGCATGGATGCCAACCACACGGCTGCGATTGGCGACCGCCTCGACACCGACATCCTCGGCGGACAACGGGCAGGTCTTCGCACGATCCTTGTCCTCACGGGTGTCACCACACGCGATGAGCTGTCCCATTCGCCCATTCAACCGGATTGGGTGTTTGATGATTTAGTGAAATTGTATCAAGCGACGGCTTGGTGATGCCCTGATCGCCGCTTCCGTTGTGTTCCCTCCTTGTTTGTGATATAATTCACAATCGAAACAGAATACTGATTGCTCGGCTCTCCAATAGTCTGGAGAGCGTGAGCGCCTCACAAGGAGGGGTTTATGTCTCGCAAATGGTTTGTTCCAATTGTGATGTTGATGCTGTTGCTCGTCGCATGTAGCGCAACGGCGACGCCTACCACCGCACCGCCAGCTACAGCGGCAACGCCAACCGCAGTAACAAAGACATCACCACCTACACAAGCATCCCCATCGGCGCCGCAGGCAGCACCCACACGGGCGGCTTATCCTGCGCCTAAAACGCTCACAGTCGTTAAAAGTGGTTTCGTGGCAGGCACCATCATTGCCGCACCTGTCTATATCGCAGCCGAGAAGGGCTACTTCAAGGAACTTGGTCTCGATGTGCAGCTCGAACCGTTGCAAGGCGGCAGTGATGCGGTCGTGCAACTCGCATCGGGCAACTTCGATGTCGCAGCGGGCGGCGCGGGCGCGGGTTTTTGGAATGCGGTAGATCGGGGTGTGAAGTTCATTGTGGTTTCACCATTGCACATGGAAACTTCACGACAAGCGACGCCGCTCGTCACGAGCAAAGCAAACCATGACAGCGGCAAGATCAAGAGCGTCAAAGATTTGAAAGGCAAGCGAGTTGCCGTCAACGCGAAGCCATCCGCGACCGAGTATTGGTTGGAGAAAGCGTTGAACACCGAGGGCTTGACCATCAAAGATGTAGATGAGCAAGTCGTTGCGTTCACCGATGTTGTCGCGGCGCTGACCAATGGCGCGATTGATGCGGCGATGTTGGGCGAGCCACTCGTGACCTTGGCGGAGGACAAGGGACAAGTCGTGCGTATTGCCGACGGCTTCATTCCCGATTTCCAGGTGACCTCGGTCTATTACAACGCCGACTTTGCGAAGAACAAACCCGACGCGGCGAAGGCGTTCATCATTGCGTTCTTGAAGGGCTGCCGTGATTTGCAAGGCAATGGTTGGAAGGACGACGCCAATGCGAAGATCATCGAGAAATACACGAAGGTGCCTGCGGAGGTGGTGAAGCGCGCGGCGACGCCGACGTGCGACCCCAATGGCAACGTGCATGTGGACGACTTCATGAAGCTGCAAGACTTCTTGATGAAGCGCGGCGACCTCACGTATCCGAAGCCTGTGGACTTCAAGACGCTGGTGGATACGAGCTATGTACAGAACGCGCTCAAGGTGTTGGGCGAATACAAAAAGTAAGCGGATATAAGGAAAATAAGGGGCCATTAGGGGAAATGTGTCCGCATTATATCCCCTAATGGCCACTTATTTCCTCTAATCTTCCCATGAAAATTACGATTCGCAATCTTACGAAAACATACTCAACCGCGCGGGGCAATATCGGCGCGTTGGGCCCGCTTGACCTTGAGGTGCGTGAGGGCGAGTTTGTGTGCATCGTCGGTCCGAGCGGCTGTGGCAAGACGACGTTGTTGCGTGTGCTAGGTGGATTGGAAGTGCAGACGAGCGGCGACTTCACGTTGGCGCAAACGAATCCCCATAAGCCCGCGCAAGCGATGGTGTTTCAGGGCAATTGGTTGTTCCCGTGGTACACCGTCTCGGAGAATGTGCAGTATGGGCCCCGTTTGCGTGGCGAGTCGCGCGCGCGCCGCGAGCAGGTCAGTCAGCAACTCATCGAGATGATTGGGTTGTCGCGCTTTGCGGAGGCGTATCCGCATCAGCTCTCGGAGGGAATGCGGCAACGGGTTTCATTGGCGCGTGCGTTAGCGAATGATCCCGAAGTGTTGTTGATGGATGAGCCGTTTGGCGCATTGGACGAGCAGACGCGGTTGCTCTTGCAGCAAGAATTGCTGCGCATTTGGGAACAGTCGCGCAAAACGGTCATTTTCGTGACGCACAGCATTGACGAGGCGATTGTGTTGGGGGAGCGGGTGCTGGTGATGAGCGCGGCGCCGGGGCGCATCTTGTGTGAAGAGTTTGTGCCGTTTGCGCGTCCGCGCGCCGTGATGGAGCTCAAAGCGAATCCGCAGTTTGGCGCGATGGTCGCGCGCATTTGGGAGGCGTTGGGGGCGGAGGTGATGGCTGTAAATTCTCATAATGCTTTGTAGGATGCCCCCGCTGCTGCTGTTGACCATGGCTCTTCTTCCTCTGCGCGCTTGTGCTTTCTCCTTATTCTACCGCCGATATTCTTTTGCGCTTCTCCAATAAAGCTCTTGGCTTATCCCTAAACTATTGCTCTGCTCGCGAGGGATTCCCGTTGGTGCATATCGCGCGCCAGCGGCGGATGTGACCATCTGCCATGAGCGTTACAAGAAGTTTAGGAATGAGCGAAGCTCTTTAGCTAACACCCGCTTGTCTTCTCTACTACCTAACTACCTGTTACCAATTACCCCTCACACCGGGGGCCATGGCACCGTGTACCAATCCGATTGTTGCGCGGGAAAACGTCCCGTGACGATCAGCTCGTGACAGCGTCCCAGCAACGCGTCTATCTCGTCAGGCGCGACCAGTGTTTCGAGAGTCTGCGCGATGGCTTCGTGTTCGTACAGCTGTTGCTCGAAACGCTTAAGATCTGCCAGCAAATCGCTTGGAATCTTTTGTCCCGCAAACTCCCAAATTACGGTGCGGAGTTTTGGATCTGAGTGAAAGGTGAGACCGTGATCAATGCCCCAAATTTTGCCTTTGCGATCAATGAGGCAATGCCCGCCTTTGCGGTCCGTGTTGTTCAACAATGCGTCGAACAATGCCATGCGCTTGAACTCTAAGCGATGCGCGTCTTTGAGCGTGAAGTAATGTTGCTCTTGGTCGGCGTCAATGAAGAGTTGTACTGAGCCGATGCCGTGCGGCGCATCGTTACGGATCACCGTCGGCGGCACCAGGTTCCAACCCAGCGCCTCGCTCACCTTGTATGCGCCATACTCACGGTTGCAAAGAGTCCCATACGGAAAATCCCATAATGGACGCTCGCCTTTCGATGGCTTGTAAATGGCGAGCAGCTCTAACTCGTCGTGACAGATACGTACCAGAAACGTGTAGTTCGAACTCCACGGCAGCAAACCATGTAAGGCTAGCTCGCCTTGCTGCAATAGCGTTGTCACTCGCTCGCATGGCAAATCAAGCTGATGCGCGGGTGGCACTGCGATCGTGCGCGTCTCACTCGATTCGAAGTAAGGTCTCCGTCTCTTGCCCATTTTGTCACTCGTCACTCGTGGCTCATCGTTAGTTACTTGCCACCGGTCGCTGGCGACTAGCGACTAACGACTAATGTCCGTTTCGTTTCGGACAGAAATGCCCCGTCGGATCAATCGGATTGCCGCACAGCACGCACAGGGGACGCCCGCCCGCGACGACGCGTGTCGCATGAGTCGCTAACGCGCGGGCTTGTGTGCGCGACACCCAGAAGCGCACGGCAGCGAGCGTATCGGGATTTGCGCCTTCGCTTTCGGCTACCTCATAGACCACGAGCACAACCAAATCTTTGCGCTCATCGTAGCCGATGCCGATTTGGCCTGCGCGAAAGACGGGCTCCAGCGGCTCGGACAAATGCATCTCGCTAGTGCTGGCAGTGCTGGGACCGCCTATTTGATCGAGCAGCTCGCCAATACCTTGCGCCAACGCTTGCGCTTGAAATTTTTCGATGAGGATAGTGACTGTCGTTAGTCCCTGTTGTCCTTGCAAATAGAACGTGCGCTGTCCCGGCTCGCCCAGTGCATCAGCCACTACTTTGGAAGCAGGATTTAAGTCGTATAAAAGATTTGGCATGAAAAAGAATGTCCTAATAGGTTGGGCAAATTGCCAATTTGCCCTACTGCTTGTATTTGCGTTTCTTCTTCGGCGGCGGCAGCAGTGGGCCGGTGGTGTCATTTAAGCGCAAGAGGCGCGCACTGTTTTTCTCGACATGGATGATGGTGATGGACGCAGGGCTGATGAGGATGCGTTGAAAGTCGTCGAGCTGCAAGCGCAGGTAATATGCTACGATGGATTTGATGGCGTCGGCATGTGAGACGATGGCAACGACGCCTTTGGGATGGGTGTTGGCGATGGCAGTAAGCTCCATTACCAAGCGCCCTTGCAGCTCGCTGAAGCTCTCGCCGCCGGGCATTCGCGTATGCGTTGGGCGCAGCTGTATGTCTTGCCATAACTTCGAACGCGCCACCTGCTTCACCGAGCGCCCCGTCCACTCGCCCGTCTTCAAATCGGCGAGATTTTCGCGGATGGTGATGGTCATGCCGCGCGGCTTGGCGATGTGTTCCGCCGTTTCAATCGCGCGTTCTAGATGGCTTGCGTAAATCGCGTTGAGTTTAATGGGCTGCAAGCGTTCAGCGACGGCGGCTGCTTGCTGGTGGCCCTCTGCGTTCAAATGAATGCCCGCCGTCCAGCCGGGCAACCGATTTTTCTTGACCCAATCGTTCGTGCCGTGTCGAATGAAAATGAAAGTTGTCATTGGTTGGCGATTATACCATGCTGTATGAGTGGGTCAACCGCGCGAAAAATTATCGTCTCCCTTGTTGTTGTAATCATGTATCCAACCCGTGTTGTTCGGATTCTGACAATGCAGGCGGCAGTGGGGGCAAGTGATAATCAATCACTCTCGCATACGCGCCGCGTTCATACACTGCCGCTAAGGCCGCGCCCAAATTAAGTATGGCATCGGGCTCGGTGCGCGCAAGGGAATGGGCAGCATGGGCAAAGGCTCTTGTAATTGGAGGGGCCACACCGCAACACGCGGGCGTCGTTCCGCACGACCAAGGGTGACGTAAAATAAGGCGCTGGTGGCGCGGGGCGTGCCAATGGGGAACATGCGCCGCTACGCAACAAATCCATCTCCTGTGCCTGAATTTCGGCGGCTACATTCTGGTGGAAATCGCCCCAGATATTGCGATGCTCAATATAGGGATCCATTCCTGGAAATGATGATGGTATGGTCGCCTCCTGTAACATCAGTTTAACATAGGCATTCGCAAACCTCAAGACCCATCGCTCGCATCTAGCGAATTGACGCTCCTCTGACTTCCCATTAAGATACCACGCCGAGATTATGGTTCAGCTTTCAAGTCTCTTTGCCTCATTCAATCGGCGTCGGTATGCGTTGCTTCTCCTCTGCTTCGCTGCGTATGTGTTGCGCCTGTTTCATCTGGACGCGCAATCATTTTGGTACGACGAAGGCTTTAGCGCATGGCTCGCCGCGCAACCCTTCGACCACATCATCGCGCGTACCAGCGCCGACATTCATCCGCCGCTCTATTATTTTGCGTTGCGCGTGTGGATGCTGTTCGTCGGGCAAAGCGAATTTGCCTTGCGTTTCCTCTCGCTCGCGCCCAGTGTGCTGACCATCCCCGTATTGTTCGCGCTCACCCGCCGTATCTTCGACGAACTGACTGGATGGATAGTGGCGATGTGCGCCATCCTTTCGCCCGCCTATCTGTGGTACGCGCAAGAAGCGCGCATGTATGCGTGGCTCGTGTTCTTGACGGCGCTCTCGTCGCACTTTTTGTTGCGCTGGCTCGATCAAGAACGCTGGCGAGACTGGTTCGCGCTAACGTTGTGCAATGTGCTAGCGGTCTATCTGCATTTCTTCGCATTCTTTATCGTCGCGTTTCAAGTGTGTTACTTCATCGTCTGGTGGACGCGCCAAGAAACACGCTGGCTCATTTTCCTTGCGGGCCTGGGCAGCGCGACGCTCGTCGTTATGGCGTATGCGCCGTGGTTCCGCTTTGTGCTTAATCGTTTGAACGCCGACCCAAGCTACTTCGATGGCACACTGCCCATCGGCGAAGTCATCCGCAAGACCTTCGTGTTGTTTACGGTCGGACATAGTTGGCTCGAAGGCGATGGTATCTTGGCGGCGCTCGTGTTCGTTGGTTTGGCGTTCATCGGGTGGTTCGCTGCGAGTCGCATTCGCGCCGACCTGTTGACGATGCACGACGACAATCCATTCCGCGTTGGTTTGACAGCAACGGCGGCTGCGCGCTGGTTCTTGTTCTTCTATTTATTCGTGCCGTTCATTATGCTCTACCTCGTCTCGTATGCGCGCCCGAAATTTCATCCACGTTACTTGCTCATCGTCTCCCCGCCATTTTACATCCTCATTGCCGTTTGCCTCGCTGCGCTGGCGCTAGGCTTTTGGCGCAATCGGCATGGCTCCGCGCGCCGACGCTATGTGGCATTGGTGGGCGCGGCGGTTTTCGCCACGCTCGTGTTGAGTGTCTGGGCGAGCGCGACGAGCAATCTGTATTTCGACCCGCGTTTTCTCAAAGACGATTTTCGTTCAGCCATCGCCCTTATCAAAGCGCAGCGCCAACCCAATGAGCCGACGCTGCTGGTGTCGGGACACCTCTACCCCATTTATCAATATTACGATCCGCAAGGGCCATATATTCCCTTGCCCGACGAGCCGACCATCAACGTCAACCGCGTGTTGAATTACACCGTCGCTAACGATTTGAACGCGACGTTGCGCGGCAAAACGAGAGCATGGGTGTTGCTGTGGCAAGATGAGATCGTTGATCCTAACGGGTTCGTCAAGGTGCTGCTCGACACACAAGCGAAGCCATTGCCACAGCCCAACGAGTTTCATGGGGTGGAACTGTTGCATTATCAGATTCCACCCAACACGGTTTTCTCGGACAAACCGCCCATTCAAAAAGCGCTGGGCGCGAACTTCAGCAAGCAAATTGAACTGATGGGATACAGCGTCCCCGCAACGCCTTCGCCGTCTGATAAAGGCTTGGAACTCACGCTCTTCTGGCGAGTGCTAGACAACTTGACCAAAGATTACAACGTCGCGTTGCGTGTGTTGGACGATGACGGTCATCTGGTTGGCAAATACGACGGCCGTCCGGGTAACTATAACTTTCCGACGTTTCGTTGGAAAGCGGGCGATGTGTTGTTTGGTCAATTTGTTATTCCGTTGGAGTTAGGCACGCCGCCGGGCACGTATCAAGTTGAAATTGTTTTGTATGAAGCGCTCAAAGACCGAGCGCTCAATCTCGACGTGCTGGACGCGGCGGGCAATCCAGCTGGTCAATTTGTCACGACTCAACCCATCAGCATAACCCGCGCGACCAAGCAGCCGAAAGTCGAGGAGTTGAAGCTGCAGCAACCACGCCGTTTCGACTTCGGACGACAAATCGAGATGCTCGGCTTCTTCCTCGATCGCGAGAGCGCCGAACCCGGCGACCCAATCAATGTGACGATCTATTGGCGTGCGCTTACCAATCCTAGACAAGATTATCAGTTGCAATTCAAGTTGTTGCGCACGGCTGACGATTCGCGCGAGCCGACAGTGCAAATGCCGTTGCTGCCTCATTTGCCGACGAGCCAATGGCGACAAGGCGACGTGATTCGCGCGCAATATACTTACTACGTGCCGCTCGATGCCCGCGCTAGTGAACGCACATTGAGCTTAGGTTTGCTCGATGCGACGGGCAAGGCGTTGTCTGCCTTTACGAGCTTGGGCGAGCTGCGCATCAACGCCAGCACCCGCGGCTTTATTGCGCCAAACATTTCGCGCCTCAACACACTCGTTCCACCGTCTGGTACGTTGAGCAACGTCGTGGCGTTATATGGCTACGAGACATTGCCGGTTGCCGTGACGAACACGCGCAATGCTCCACCGATGGTGTTGAGTGGTCCAGGACAAAACTTCAGGCTGACCTTGCATTGGCGGGTGTTGCAACGGATGAAAGCCTCGTACACCGTATTTGTGCACGTGAGACGCGATGGAGGTCCCATCGTGGCGCAGCGCGACGCTATCCCTGTCAATGGCGCGCGCCCGACAACAACCTGGGCGCCGGGCGAATATATCGCGGATGTGTATGAGCTGGAGGTGCGTTCCGATGCGCCGCGCGCCGATTACTTCATCGAGGTTGGAATGTATGATGCGCGCACGGGACAACGCTTGTTGTTGTCGAGCGGTGCGCGCCCAGCCGATGCGATTCGCTTGAACATGGGTGTGAGCGTGCGCTGAAGACTGAAGACTGAAGACTGAAGACTGAACTTGGATGATTAGACTCTTGCGAAACTTAGTTCTACTTTTTTGTTTGCTCTTGGCTGCTTGTGGCGCGCAGCCGCTCATCACCAGCTTTGAGGTGCGCCCTGCGACCATTACGCCAAATGGCGATGGCAAAGACGATGTGGCGGAGGTGAAATATACATTGTCGGCGAGCGCTGTTGTGACGATGACGCTCTCAAGTGCGGAGGGCAACGTTTTTCTGTTGCGTCGCCAGCAACCGCGCGCCACGGGTGACTATCAATTTTTGTTTGGCGGCATCGTCGAGGGTTCGTTGTTGCCAAATGGCGCATACACCGCACGACTCGAAGCGAGGTCGTTGGATGGGGCGACGATGACATTGGACAAGCCCATCATCGTTACAGGCAACACGACGACCTTGCCAGAGATTCAAAACTTCACGGTGTTTCCGACCGTGTTCACGCCCAATCGGGACGGCGTAGATGATCGTGTGACGATTTCATACCATCTCAACAAGAAAGCAGAAGTCTTTGTCTATCTGTTGGGCGCGAATGGCAAGAAGTATCCGATTGCGGAACGGCTCGACAATGTGGTGAAGCCCGGCGAGCCGGGCAACCATGTCTATGACTACGAAGGCGGGGTTGATTTGGGCGCGCCGCCGCCGCCCGATGGTGTGTATCAAGTCATTGCCGAGGCGACGGACGCCTTAGGCAATCGCGCGATGGCGAGCAGTGCCTTGACGGTTAAGGATGGCGGTGTGCCGCGCGCGGCCATCGTCGGCAACACCGCGCGCTTCTCTTCAACTTCGGTGTTGCTGGGCGGCACGCTCGCGTTTACGGCAACCGTTGAGAACGTCGGTACCGTGCCGATTCGCACGAAGGGCCCTTTCAGCGGCGCGACCTACGATTCTAACGCGAACTTCAACACACTCGCGCAACAAGAAGAACCCGGCGTCTTTCGTATTGGCATAGATTACGAGGGCAACTCGGTTGGTCGCTTTTATCCCTATCGTTGGGGCTTGGGCAAAGAGAGCGATCTCATCGTGAAGCCGATCAACGGCAAGCCACATTACTTCCTCGAACCTGGCAAGCGAGTCACGATTACAGGCAGTATCAAAATGGTGGACAAAGCGTTGTTCAATCCCGTGTCGCCATACTTCTGGGTCGGTCTGGTGCACGAACAAGTCCGCATTGTGGACGATCGCATCGCGCCGACGCGCGTGACGATTGGCTTTTAAGGTCAACAACCTATGTCTCTCGCCGTCATTATCGTCAGCTACAATACCTGCGAACTCTTGCGTCGTTGCTTGAGCGCGCTTGCGCAAAGCAAAGGGGGCGAGCTGGATGTGATCGTCGTGGACAATGCCTCCACTGATGGCAGCGCGGCTATGGTGCGCGCCGAGTTCCCACAAGTTTGCCTACTCGCGCAAACACACAACCTCGGTTTCGCAGCGGCGAACAACGCGGCGCTGGTAGCATTGGGGTTTGGTGTGAGAAAAGCAGAACTTGGAGGTTGGGAACAGCGAATTACCCATTACCCATTACCACTTGCTCAGCTCCCTGATTACATTCTGTTGCTCAATCCCGACACCACCGTGCGCTCCAATGCTATCGCGACGCTCGTTGACTTCATGCGCACGCATCCGCGCGCAGGGCTGGTGGGCGCGCAGTTGGTGTATCCCGATGGGCGTTTTCAACATTCAGCATTTCGTTTCCCCGGCCTCGCGCAGACCTTCCTCGATTTTTTTCCACTGCAGCAGCGCCTATTGGATTCAAGGGTGAACGGCCGTTATGCGCGCCACACACAACCGTTTGCCATAGATCACCCGCTCGGCGCGTGTATGCTGGCGCGTCGTGAAGCGATTCAACAAGTCGGTTTGCTAGATGAAGGTTATTTTATGTATGTCGAAGAAGTAGATTGGTGTAGGCGCATCAAGTCTAGGGGTTGGCAAGTGTGGTGTGAGCCGCGCGCCCTCGTCACGCATCACGAAGGACAAGCCACCAAACAGTTTCGCCAAAAAATGTTCATCGCGTTGTGGCGCAGTCGGTTGCGCTATTTCCGCAAGTATCATTCGGCGGCTTATGTTGCGCTCATTCGGCTGGTCGTGCGCGTGGGCTTCGCCAAGCTCCTGCGTGAGACGCCTCTGGTTGAACGTGCGGAAAAATGCGCTGCTTTTGCGGAGGTGATGGGTACGGGGTAAGTGGTAATTGGGTGTCTATCCAAGTTACCATAGGAGTTCCACAATTGACCCGCGAAGAGATGAAGAACGCGAAGAACCACAAAAAGAATCTTCGCGTTCTTCGCCTCTTCGCGGTGAAATAGTCCCAACTGCGTAACGCCTGTGCCACTTACCAATCGCCATGTCTCTCTCCGCCGTTATTCTCACCTTGAATGAAGAAAAGCATCTGCCTGATTGTCTGGCGAGCGTGCAATGGGCAGATGAGGTGTTAGTGTTTGATTCATTTAGCGCTGATCGCACAGTTGAGCTAGCGCGAGGAGCAGGCGCGCGTATCGCGCAACGCCCATTCGACAACTATGCGGCGCAACGCGATGCGGCTCTACAGACGGCGCGCGGCGACTGGGTGTTGTTCGTGGACGCCGACGAGCGTGTGAGCGACGAACTGCGCGACGAAATCCAATCGCTAATCACTAATAACCAATTACTAAAGGTGGGCTATTGGATTCCGCGTTACAACATCATTTTCGGCGGAGTGATGCGCCATACGGGTTGGTATCCGGACTGTCAATTGCGGCTGCTGCAACGCGCGCGGGCGCGTTACGATCCACACAGACCTGTGCATGAGTTAGCGCTGCTAGATGGCGAAGCAGGCGTCCTACAAGGTCATCTTGTCCATTTGAATTACGAAACTATTGGCGAGTTCATCCGCAAACAAACGTATTACGCGCCCTATGAAGCGCAACGTTTGCAGTTGCAAGGCGTCCACGCGCAGCTGCGCCATTTTATTTTGCAGCCGTTACGCGAATTGCGTCGGCGTTATCTTTCGTTGCAAGGGTATCGGGATGGTTGGCGCGGTTGGGTGTTGAGCGTGTTGATGGCGTGGTATAGCTTTGAGGTGTATCGTCATTTGCGGCGATTACAAGGCAAGGCAGAGAGGGAGGTAGGCAGCTAATCAAAAACGCCGTCAGCAACCGCTGACGGCGTTTTACGATTTCGGTGTTTACTCGTACCTCTGCGCTAGGTTAATTCGGGAATCAATAACCCATAATCGCCATCATTGCGCCGATAGACGACGTTGACTTGCCCATCTTGCGCATTGTAGAAGACGAAGAAATTGTGTCCCAGTAACTCCATCTGCTCGATGGCTTCTTCGGCTGGCATAGGCGCTGTGTGGAAGCGTTTGATTTTAACGATGGGGCGATAGGCTTCGCCTTCGTCGGTTTCGGCGACCGCTGTCTCGGCAAGCGCCGCTGCATCTAAGGAGCTTTCGCTTGCGGCTTGGGCAGTATGGCGCCGCTGCATTCGCTTGCCCTTGAAGCGGTCCACCTGTCGCACCATCTTCTCCATAACTTGGTCAACGGCGCTAAACAAATCGCTCGCGCGTTCCTCGCCGCGCAGGATTTTGCCGCCTGCGCGCAAAGTGATTTGCACGACATTGCGTTGACCGTTGCTGCTCGCGGCAGCGCCGAGCAACTCGACGCGCGCCTCATGCAAGCTCGGCAGATGCCGCGTCACTCGTTGCAAACGTTTCTCGATGTAATCGCGGGTGTAATCGGTGACGTCAATGTTTCTGCCCGTGATGGAGAGTTGCATACAGCCTCCTCTATATGGAAAGATTGGGAGTTAGAATCTCGCTGTGGATTCAGTCCCACAGAATGTCCTTCTCCTATAACTCCTCCTTTGTTCATCAGTCTCACGCATATTATCAAACTTTATCGGGCTAATGTCAACCCCCAAATGGTTCTAGCGCCCGCGCCACGTAATACTTGCGCGCACTCGCTCAGGGTTGAGCCTGTGGTGCAAACATCGTCAATCAACAAAATTTGTTCGCCCGCTAAGTGCGCCTCGCAGCGAAACGCATCAATCAAATTTTGGCGGCGCTCACTCTCGTTCAAGCCCACTTGCGCGCGCGTGTAGCGATGCCGCACGAGCGCGCGTGTGTTCAGGGGTTTGTGGCTGCGTTGAGCGACGACGGCTGCCAAGAGCGCAGATTGATTGTAGCCACGCTCGGCTTGCCGCTCGGCGTGCAAGGGGACAGGGATGATGAGCGTGCAAGGCAAGGGCTGTTGCGCGAGGTAAGCGGCGAGCAAATCGCCAAGGGGTTGGGCGATGGCGCTCAAGCGTTCATATTTCAGCGCATGAATGGCGCGGCGCAGTGTGCCATCATGATGCGCGACCGAGCGCAAGCCGTCGAGCGCGTTGGTCAGTGGATGACGACGACAAGCAGCGCACTCGCGCGTCTGTCGCAACTCTTGTCCGCAGCGCGCGCAGAAAGGCGGTTGCACATAGACCAGATTGCGAATGCACTCGGCGCAATACCACGCGCCTAATGTTTTGCAACCTTGACAACGCGGCGGAAAAATCAGATCGAGGAATGCTGTGCGAAGGTGTTGCAGCCACGAGGCGGACATAGTCAGGGGGCTTTAAACCAAACCCCGTTTTCTGTTGCAAGGAAAACGGGGTTTTTGAGCGAAGGCTTTAACTGAATTTGAGTTGGTCGCCGAGCTGTGTTTGGCTGGCTTGGATGAGGCCTGCGTTCAACTCGATGACATGCTTCGCCAACCAGAACGGTTTGTCAATGCGATTCGGTGGAATGGCTGTGGTCAAACCGACCACGCGCTGCTGTTTGTCAATGTAAATCAAATCGAGCGCGAAGCGCATCCAGAAGGTGTGTATCCAATTCGTGTCGTAAATGATGAGCGCGCACTGGGGTGGCAGGGTTGCCTTGCCCATCAATCCAAACAGTTTGTCGGAAAAACTACGCGCTTCGCGGGCGTCTGATACGATAAGGCTGTGGCGCGTGAGATTTTCAATACGCATTACTGTCCGGGGGGTCTGCCGCAGAAAGCTTCGTTGCCTGGCCAGAATTGGCGGCAGAGGCGCGGGATGACGGGCCCCATCATCACCATGCACAAGCTCGGCAGGAGGAATAGCACCAACACGACGCTCATCTTGGTGGGCGCTTTGTGCGCTTGTTCTTCGGCGCGTTGGCGGCGTTTGATACGCATCTGCTCGGATTGAATACGCAATACTTTCGACAGGCTCACACCCAGCTGTTCCGCCTGAATCAGCGCGGTCACAAACGAATTCAAGTCGCTGACGTTAGCGCGAGCCGCCATGTCGCGCAGCGCTTGATTCTTGGGTTTGCCCACACGGGTTTCGCTGATGACTCGCCCAAAGGCGCGCCCGAGTTCATTCTCGAACTTCTCGGACACCTTGGCCATGCCTTGATCGAGACCCAAACCCGCCTCGACGCTAATCGTCAGCAGGTCCAGCGCATCGGGCAGGGCTTTTTGGATTTCGTCTTGCCGCGCCTTGATCTTGCTGCCGAGCCAAAAATTGGGCATGACGAAGCCGATGACCGCGCCGCCAACAGAGAAGAGCAAGAGCTGGAGAGGGGCGGCTTGCGCCAGAAACATCACAGCAAACAGCAACCCGCCACAGACGAGCGCGGCCAGACCGCGCACACCCATAAAATCCGAGGAAGTCCAATTGTTGGGATTGCCCGCCATCTCTAAGCGCAACTGCGTTTGGTCAACGCCCTTTTGGCCCGTGAAGCGCATCACCACTTTGGACATCTGTTGAATGATGGGTTTGATGACGCGCTCAGAAAACGACGCTTCGAGCTCGATTTCTTCGAGCGTGCGAACTTCGCGCGTGCCGAATTGGTTGAGGCGGCTCTGGAGCGGGTCGGCGCTGCGCGACAAAGCGATGCCAATGACAAACATCGTCACCGCTGCGCCAAAGCCCAACGCAATCAAGATAGACATGGTCGCTACTCCTTATACTTGAATGTCCACAATTTTTCGGATGAGGAAAGCCGCAACGATCAGCAAGCCTGCAGCGATACAGAAGATGATGTTGCCAATCAGATTGCTGAATAGCTCGTTCATGTACGTCGGGTTGATAAGAAACAAGATTACCGTCAATATGACAGGCATGGAGCCGACGAGCGCGCCCGCGCTTGTTTGTTGCGCCGTCAATACTTTGATTTCGCCTTTGATGCGAATGCGCTCGCGAATCGTGTGACCGATGATTTCGAGAATGGAGGCAAGGTTACCGCCCACTTCTTGTTGCACCAATACGGCAGTGACGAGCAAATCGAGGTCGTCGTTGCGGATGCGGCGGGTCATGTTGTTCAGGGCAGGTTCAAGCCCGAGCCCCAAACCAATCTCGCGCACTACACGCGCAAATTCTGTCGAGATGGGCGGGCTGCCTTCGCGCGACAGGAGTTCCATGGATTGTGGCAGACTGTAACCTGAGCGCATGGAGTTGGCAAGGAGACTGATAGCGTCGGGCAATTGGCTGGCGAAGGCGCTTTGACGTTGGCCTTGTCGAAATCCAACAAAAATGCGGGGCAAGAAATAGCCAACCAAACCGCCGGGCAATGCCATAAACCATTGACCGAAGATGAACCAAGCGACGACGCCCACTAAAAACACGGCGGCGATTTGTATCATCACGAATTCGCCGGGCGTCAGCTTCAGGTCGGCGCGAGCGAGTTCTTGTGAAAGGTCAGCGGTGCGTTGGCTTTTTGCCAATTGTTTATCGAGCTGCTGGGTGAGTAAGCTTTTGCGTTCTTCTTTTGCGGGTCTGACGCCTGCATCACGATCGTGGCGCGAGGCAAAACGATCGAGCCGATTGGTGATTTCATCGGAGCCGCCGCCCACGATTTGCCCCAATCCGATGAATATAATAATGACCGCTATGGCGAATCCAGCGGCGATGAGTAGTTGTAATTCCACTCAAACCTCCTTTCAGAAACCCGCTTCGCACGGTTACAGGCTCACGTTACGCATTGATTGTCATTTCGAACGCTTCCCTCGACTGCGCTCAGGATGCCGTTTGCGAGAAATTGCGCTCATGGCAGGGGAGATGTCTCGTGGCAAACCATCTCCATGACCCCTTGAGGGGATGAAGCGTAGCTGAAGGGTGAGCTTGCGTACGGTGAGTTACAGGATGTTATCTGCGGCGACGCTGGTCCACACCGAATACTTCGGGCGGCAAGAATTGCCCAGCCGCTTCAAGTTTGTCCATGAATTTCGGGCGAATGCCTGTGGGAGTGAGCGCGCCGATGATCTTGCCGGTCTTTTCGTCAATGCCTTGTTGCTCGAATTTGAAGATGTCTTGCATTACGATTACGTCGCCTTCCATGCCTTGCACTTCGGCGATGTTGACCGTGCGGCGACTGCCGTCGCGCATGCGTTCCAGTTGTACGATGATATCAATGGCGGACGCGATCTGTTCGCGGATCGCGCGCACGGGCAGATCCATGCCCGACATCAAGCACATGGATTCGAGGCGCGCTAACGCGTCGCGTGGGGTGTTCGCATGTAAGGTGGACATAGAGCCGTCATGGCCGGTGTTCATCGCCTGAAGCATCTCGAAGGCTTCGCCGCCGCGGCATTCGCCGACGATGATGCGTTCAGGCCTCATCCGCAGCGCATTGATGACAAGGTCGCGGATGGTCACTTCGCCCTTGCCTTCGATGTTGGGTGGGCGCGATTCAAGCGTGACGACGTGATCTTGTTGCAGCTGCAATTCGGCGGCGTTCTCGATAGTAATGATGCGCTCGTCTTCGGGAATGAACGAGGAGAGCATGTTCAAGAACGTTGTCTTGCCGGTGCCGGTGCCGCCTGAGACGATGACGTTCATGCGCGCATAGGAACAGGCTTTGAGCAACGCTACCGCTTCACGACTCAACGAACCGTTTTGAATGAGGATGTCGGCGGTCAACGGCTTGCGCGAGAATTTACGAATGGTGATGGTCGAACCTTTGATGGCGAGCGGAGGAATGACGATGTTCACGCGCGAGCCATCGGGCAACCGCGCGTCCACGTAGGGCGTGCTTTCGTCCACGCGGCGACCGATGGGAGACACGATGCGTTGCACGATGCGCCGCAAGTGTTCTTCGTCTTCAAAGGTGATGGGCGTTCTGACGAGCTTGCCGCCGCGCTCGATGTAGATGGACTTCGGACCATTGATCATAATTTCGCTGATGGTCGCGTCGTTGAGTAATTGTTGAATGGGACCGAATCCTAGAATGTCGGCTACCAATTCTTCAAAGAGTTTCGCGCGCTCCGCTTTGTTCAAGGGCACGCCCATTTCTGCCAGAATGGAATTGAATAATTGTTCGATGGAGGCGCGCACCTCATCGGTTTTGGTGACATCCAACTTCGGGTCGAGCTCGGCGATGAGCTTGGTGTGAATCTTGTCTTTTAATTCGCGCGTGGTGTCACGCGTGGGGGCCACGGCTGCTTGGCGTTTCAACCCAATTTCAGCTAACCGTGAAGAAGCGCCTTCGGTTGGCGTCACGGCCACTGGGGTGTGGGGCGTGGGTAAATTGGCGGGTGTTTGTTCACTTTGAACGCTTCGTTCAATCCGTTTTAGTAGAGACATGAGTAACCTCAATCAATTGGGCAGAAGTGTATTTAACCAAACAGACCTTTTTTACTTTGCTGTGCTTTGGCTTTGTTCTTGTCCATGGCTTCGCTGGGTTGTAGGAGCGATTTAGCCAATCTGTAAACGGCGACACTGATAGCCGTATTTTTCTGGTTGACGACGAAGGGCTGTCCCGTTTGCACAGCCTGGGTGGTCGTGCGATCATCGCGCTCGATGGCGGCGAAGATATTGTGCTTGATGCTTGCTTGAATGTCTTGCGGTGAAATGCCGCTGCCGCGCGGGTCGGCTTTGTTGAGGATGAGCAAAATTTTGTCTTCGGGGTAGCCAAGTTTTTCTGAAACCTCGAAGAACAAGCGGGTATTTTTGATGGTGGGGATGTCGGGTGTAACCAGCAGCAAGATGTGATCGGCGACGTCGAGGATGTCCAATGTCCGTTCGTCTAACGAGGTGTAAGTATCTACGACAGTGCAATCGTAATTATTTTTCAATGCGCCCATGATGGTGCGAATGTCGCTGGGCTTGACCAGCTCGGCGAACTCCGGTGAGGCGGGCGCTAACAACACTTTGACGCCGGTGGGATGGGTCGCCATCATATCGGATAGAATATCGGGATCTGCGCCGCCTTCGCCCGCGCACAAGTCGGATATGGTGTTTTTGGCTTGGATGTTCATCAACACGTCCAAGTTGCCGAACAACAAGCTACAGTCTATGAGCGCGCTGCGTCCTTTGGTTTCTTCACGCAGGGCGATGGCGAGATTGGCGGCGAGGGTGCTGCGGCCGGTGCCGCCTTTGGCGCTGAAGATGGCGAACACTTTGCCTTGTTTGCCATCGCTCGGAGGCGGAGCCACTTTCGCTGGCGCAGCAGCGGCGGGCGGCGGCGGTGGAGCGGTGGGCGGCGGCGGTGTGTATGCTGGTGCCGTTGGTGTGGGGGTAGGTGACGGGGTGGGGGGCGCTGGGGTTCTTATTTGGCGCCGCGTTGCTCCCAATTGATAAACGCGCCGTAATGTCGCCGATAACTCTTCGCTGCTAAACGGTTTGATGAGAAACTCGCGCGCGCCCGCTAACATGGCGCGCTTCAAGTAATCAGCTTCAGCTTGCACGGACATGATGACGATTTCTGTGCCGGGCACTTTGGTCGTAATGGCTTCGCTGGCGGCGATGCCATCCATGCCGGGCATGTTGATGTCCATGAGCATCACGTCAGGGCGGTGTTTCTCTGCCACTTTGACTGCTTCTTCACCCGACGAGGCGGTTGCCACAATCTCGATGTCCTTCTCAAAGTAGAGAAGTTTTTTGAGATTGGAGAGCGTATCTACGTTGTCGTCCACGACGACTACATGAATTTTTTCGGAATTGGTACTCATGCGTATGCATCCCTTTACTCCCACATGGGGACTGAGGGGATTAGGAAAATCAGTGAGACTCAATCACCCTTGAAGGTTGATTCTTAGCGTGTTTTGTAATCGGTTCAAACTTGTTTAACGAGAACGGCCCAACGAGCCTTGAAAATTGAAGCGTTGATCAACGTATTCGATGACGACGGGTTCGACGTTGCGTTTGTCACGGTCATCCGCTGCGCGCAAGGCGAATTGAATGTCCAGAGCTGTTTCGCGCATAAATTTCAACACCAGCGCGTCTTGCGGATCAACCGAGAGTGTCACGAAAGCCGCATTACGCGCATCTTCGGTTGCTTGTTCACCCGACTTGGCGGGCCAAAGTCCAATCCACACGATCTCGACATCTTGCAAAGTGTATTGTGTGATCTGTCTGATGCTAGACGCTTGAGCGCTGGCGGTAGCGCTTGTTTGCGCCATCGGATACGACACCATGATGTCCACGCGGTCGCCGGGACGAATAGCGCCTGCAATGCTGGCTTGCTGATTGATGGGGAAGGAGACGAACACCCGGCCCTTGGGAATAAACACCGAGGCGTCAGACTTGTAGCCCGTGAATTCGGCGTCTGGACGCTTGCGAATGATCATGTTTTCGCCAATCGGTTGCCCGCGCTCAATAGGAACGGCGGCTATGACTGTTTGGGTGAGTCTTTCGGTAATGAATAAATGCCCAGGCGGCAAGGCATTTTCGGGCCATGGCTCAAGCGTGTAAGCGCCATCTGTGGGGATGATACTGCGCGCAGGAATTTTTTGCGAGGCGACGAGCACGCGTTTTGTCGGGATCGCAGACTCGCCACCACCACCGCCACCACCAGTTGGAAGCAGAAAAAAAGCCCCAAGAAACGTCGCCAGCCCTAACACAACACCCAACACAATCAGAATTCGTCCACCACGTCGCATGATGTTCCTCCTTGTGACGAGAGTCCCCTACGGGGAGCAAGAGAATATTCGAGAGACATTGCCTCACGCCCTGCCAAAGACGGGGCTATTCTACTCCATTTTAAGTTGCTTTGCAATCGTTTTGTAGTCCTAGTGATGGCAGAAACGCGAAAACCCAAAAGGCGACGCCGCGGAGGCTGCGGTGTCAGAGCCCTTTGGGTTTGAGCTGCTCGCGTGGAAGGTCAGCTAGCGGAAGATAAGCGGCAAGTAGACAGATGAATTGGCCGTCTCAACTGAGATGATGATAGGACCGAAGACGTTGTTTGCCTCATTAAATTCGCGGATTCGTCCATACGATGGATCCAAGCAAGTGGCATCGGGAGGACATGAGTCGGCTTGCAGGTAAATGGAATATACGCCAGCGTTAGGGAAGGCTGCGCCTGGAACTGGGATGAGGATGGTAGTGCTTTGATTAACCGCTAAACCCTGGCCTCCTGACATCCATGCTTGACCTATATCCAAACGGTTTAGTGGCACACGGTTAACATACAAATCCACGTAGAACCACGTAGGCGTGGAGATATTTCCAGGCGGTAGATTAGCAACGGTGACAGAAATGGCGGTAGGTGCTTTAGCGAAAATTTTACCCGTGGTGGATGCACCCGTGATTTGCAAATCGGCGGCAAAGTTCGTGACGAGATCAACATCGTAGGAGCTGTTGTCATTGAGTAGTGTTTGATCCTCGTCGCTGCCGTCCACACGCACGGTGTTGGTGATGAGCTGACCATCACTCACGCTAGAGTTGACGACCACAGGAAATAGGTACGTGATGACAGCGCCAGGCGCGATGTCTCCGACGTTGCGAATGTAGTTGCTGCCTGAGAGTGTCCAACCAGGTACGCTGCCAGCCGTTACCAGATTTGAAGGTGTTTCGGTGATAATGACGTTGTGGGCGATAGAACCGCCTGTGTTTCTAACGGTGATCGTATAGACCAAGTTTTTGTTTTGTGAGGCGATGGCGATGCCGTCGTCGTGGGCGACTTGTAGATTGGGATAGTTGATCCAATCCCAATCCTCCGACTTATTGTTGTTGAGGTCAACATCGAGATCACTGGTAGCGATGACAACCGTATTCGAGACGTAGCGATTACCGGTAATGTTGGGATCTACTTGTGCGGTGAACGTGATTTGTCCACTCACACCCACATTGAGGGTGCCCACATTGTAGGTGAAGACGTTGGCTCCGGCGGGTCGCCAACGTGGGTCATTAGCAATGTTGCCAGTCAAACCACTGCCGACGGTTTCCGTGAGGATGATGTTGGTCGCGGTGAGTGTGCCTTGATTCGAATAGTTGATGACATAGGTTGTGGTTTGTCCGCCTTGCAGATAATCTACACCAGAGCCATTCTGCTTGTTGACAGAGACATCTATGCGGTCAACTACATCTATATCTATCGAAGTGTTATCGCCGGGGTTTTCGTCGGCAAAAAATTCACGGTCATATTCGATGTCCACGCGATTTTGGATCGTCGTGGTGCTGGAAGGGATGGCGCCAAGTTGTAGCACAATCGTAGCCGTTCTGGATTCGTTGGCGTTCAACGAACCGACGTTCAATATGTATTTGCCCGAGGTGAGTGTCCAGCCGGGGGTGCTGGCGCCTGCATCCAACGTTGCGTTGGCGGGAATCGTTTCGGTCAAGACGACATTGTTGATCGCGCTGGGGTAGCTATTGGTGTAATTGATGGTGTACGTCAAACGGTCGCCCGATTTTACACGACTGACGTTGTCGGTCTTGACAACTTTCAAGTCGGGTGGGGCTGGCTTGACGTATGACAATTGCACTTGATTCAATACACCCGTCGCGCTGCCTGTGCCTGTCACATTGATCGTAGCGGTGAACAGTGCGCGATACTGGAAATACCGTCCAAAAGTATTCAGTGGAAAATTGAAGGTGTTAGTGACATTGATGCCCGGGGCGGCATTGCCGATAGTTTGCCACGTTGCTGTATAAATCGAATTGAGCGAGGTGGACGTGCGATATTGCATGGTAATGGTGGCGATGCCTGTCTGACTGATCAATGTATTCCATTGCAAACTATTGAGCGTAGTCTGCCCTGTCAGATTGAAAATCCGTGAGACGAAGTTGCCGAAGGGTGCGTAGCGCGCGCCGAACCCGAATGACGCCCCGCGATAGATAAGATTGGATTCAGAAGGAGTGTCGGTGCCAACGCCAGCAATGAGATACACATCGCCGCCGCTGTTAACCACGGAGACATGCGAATAGCGCGGCTGCGGCAGCACCGACGATTCGAACCAAGTAACCGGCGGGATAGTGGCGAAAGAGCGAAGCGAGCCGTCTGTTTCAATAAATGCGGAAGCCACTTGGTTAACAGGATTCCCGGCTTTTTGTCCGCCGATAACGAGGATTTGCGCGTTGTTTTGCAAAGCCGTATGGAATAGATAAGGGTTCAGCAGTGCGCCTGTTGTATTCCATGCGCCTAGCGACCCATCCGGGTTAAATTTGCTATAGTAAACCGCCGCTTGGCTATTGGTGCTCGTGCCGTCAGTGGAGCCGCCTAGGATGTACAGATAGTCATTGCCCTGACCATCAGACCATGTTGTGATACCAAATGAGCCTAGCCCTGAGGATGGATAAGGCAAGTCCGTGTCAGCAACCCAAGCGCCTAAACTCCCATTGGCATTGATGGGAGCGCGATATACTGAGTTAATGTAGTTTGAGCCATCGTTGCCGCCTAAGACATACAGATAGCCGCCATGCGCCACCGCTTGATGATAGAATAGACTTTGTTGCATCGCAGCCCTTTGCCACCCTCCCGTGAAATTGCCGTTGGCGTCGAGCGCCCGATAAAAGATGGTGGAAGTGAAACCAGAGCCACTGAAGTCAATATAGCCTCCCAACACATAGAGGTAGGCCCCTGTGTCAGTGGTAGAAATGACCGCAGGCATGCCTGTGAGTGTCGTGGGCAGCGTCGTGGCAGTAAACCAGCCAGGCGCTTTGATGCCTCCTGTGTAGGCTGTGGTGGCAGTAAAAATTTCGGCATAGGTATTTACCCCAGCGCTCCCGCCGATGACATAAATGATGTCACGGTAAATCACGGCAGCTAAGTCTTTGCGCGGACCAGGCAAGCTATAAGTTTCGGTAATCCACTCCGAGGTCAAGCCTAATGGCAACAGTTGAATCTCGCCATCGCCACGATTACCGAGCCCCGTCGCATAAAATTGACCTTGCACGAAGTCATTGATCGTGGTATCTACAATGGTGCAGGCAGGGCCTACACAAACGGGTGCGCCAGCAAAGATGTTGAGTGTAGGTAATAGCCCTAACCCCATCATGCCAACGAAGATCGCTACAAGCGCAGCCAAACGAATTTTTTGAATGCGGAGCATACGCTGACCTCAGAGGAAATTAAAGATAGTGAGTTCAGGATAAGCCATAGCGAAGGCAATGCGCGCGCACCGCAGCGCCAAGCTGACCTCCGTCGGCTGGCACTGAACCCGCGCAGGCGGGTTTCGCAGTGAGTAGGCGCGATTGTCAATCGCCCGCAACCTTATCCCGCATTGACGTTAAAGATAGTGATCCTAAATCTACCTTGTGAAGGTTTTGACGCAATTGCCTTCACAAACGTTATGTTGGCTAAGAAAGTGTTTTGAAAATATAAGACCGAGACCCTAATGGTTTTGCTTGCAAGCAAAAAAGCATTTCAGGCAGGCTTTCTGCGCAAATTGTGAACCCGCTTCGCCAGAAAAACCTTAGGGTCTGAATTTCAAAACACTCTCTAAGGGAGGAAAGTAGCTGCGTCGCAGACGTTAGGATCGAGAGGATATTAACGGCAAATTGCCACAATGTGCAAACAGGGTGAGGGCAATCTAAGGTTAGATGCCCCCACCCTGTTGACGAGTCAGCTAGGTGGGCGCTGCTCTATAAGAGTAGCGTGAAACAATGGGTTATGGGCAAGTCACGTTGGCATTCGTCTTCAGGGCGACATCAGTGGGATAGGTGCCTGTGCCTGAGCCGACGACCAAGGTTGGATTCGAGCCTGAGGTTGGACCGCCAACACCATTGGTGAAGACATTGTACACATAGGGCCCGTAGGTCACCGAAGCTGAGAGGAACACATAAGTGCCTGCGGCCGCATTGGGGATGACGAATTGCCCTGTGGCGTCGGTCTGCACGGTGAACTCTTGACCGGTGTCTTGGTTCTTCAATTTCACCGTCGCGCTGGGCGCAAGGCGAGGCGTTTGAATGACCTGACAAGACCCAGCCAATGCTTGCACACGCTTGGAAATCTGATTGTAAATGCTCTGCATCGAAGCGGGGTCGGTGGCGGTGAAGAAATAGGGTTCATTCGCTTTGGTTTGTGTGCTGGCTACGGCTTGCAAGACGGCTGAGTTGAAGTCGGAGCCGATAGCGATACTGAAGATGAGCGCGTCGGGATACCCGTCGCCGTCGTTGTCTGCTTTGAGCGTGTTGGCTTGGTCAATTGCGTCTTGACCTGCTGTGGCATTCAAGCAATTTTGGTCGGCGGGTGTGTCTTGGTCGCCGCTGCCCGAGAGACCCGCGTAGTTCCCGTTGAGCAGGAAATTAGCGATACCGTCTGAGGCAACGATCATCACGCGCGCATTGCTCGCCTTATGGCTGGTGCCTTTGAGCACTGCAGCGCCTTGTTGGATACCAGCCGCCAAGGGGGTATAACTGCCCCAGTTCAACCCATTAATGATGCTGTTTACACTTGCCACATTCGTTGTCAAATTGCTCTTGGTAGTTGCCCCGAGTTTCCACTTGGAGGTCTTGATGACACGGTTACAAACCACATTGTAAGAGGAGCTCGAGGGCGGCGGGCTGCTATTGTTGTTGGGAAATACCGCCAAGCCTACTTGATCGGTGGTGCCACCCGTAGTGGTCACAACCAGATTTTGATTGAACGAGATCAGCGCGTTTTTAGCGACGTTAATTTTCTTGTTGCCCGTTGTGCCATAAACGGGATCGTCCATACTTCCAGAGACATCCAAGACATGCACCACGTCCACTGGCACGCGCCCTGCCGACGCAGGATAAGAAACTAGCGATAGTTGGTTGAAGCGCACTGTGCCGACAATGGTGCGCTTGCTGGCATCGGTACCCGGATTGCTCACAGGACTGGTCGAACCGAAGTCGGCGCAGCCGCCCGGTCCAGAGGCTTGCCAGCGAATGAACTGGCCCGTGATGTACTTGTCACTACCTTGATAATTGTAGCTAATCAGCTTGAAGCGCGCGAAGCCCGCGATCTGGTACTTCAAGTTATTGCCTGTGCCTTGGGTGGCGTTAAATACAGGAATCACAACTTCTTTGTTCTTCCAGAGGTCGAGTTGTGCTTGGACGTTGCTGGAGGCTTTGACACCGGGCCCCGTCGGCACCCAATCCCCCACGCGCCACAATCCGCTGGGCTGGGGATTGGGGTAAGTAATATTCCTCACGAGCTCCTGTTCACTTGGGTCTCCGTACCACGAGAGATAACCGAATGATCCAGGACCTGTCTTAGTGCCAAACAATTGATACTCAGTGCTGTAATTCACTTCACGCACGCCATCGCCATTCGAGTCGGGGAAGGTTTCGATGGGTAACGTCAAGGGGAACAAGCTATCACCCTGGCAAACGCCTTTCTGCGCGTAAGCGGCTGCGCCGGCGGTGACTTGCAGATCGGTCCGACTAATCAGACCTGCCATAAAGGTGCCAAAGGGTTTGTCGCCTTCCACTTGCACACCTACCACAGGCAGCGCTGGGGCGCCGGGGGTCGGCGAAATGGTCGTCGGCGGCGAGTTGAGCGCGCCATAGTAGGTATCCACATACTGCTTGCCATCAGCGCCGCGCACCACGATGTCTTTGCCGTTGCTATCGCGCACCACAAAATAGACCTTGAGCGTGGGGGCAACTTTGTCGCGGTCTGGCGCAGCGATGTTGGTTAATGCCGCGTTTTTTGCCGCCAAAGCGATTTCGCCGTTTTTCTTGCCTTGCGCCATGGCGAGACCGCCCGCGACGGAACCTGAAACGGTCGCATTTTGCAAGATGCGTTTCTGCACGTAGTTGTTGCCGGCGTCGATCACCAGCGCCAACATGGCGAGCAACGCGACGATGGCTGCGCCAATAATGAACATAGATTGACCCTGTTCATTGGGTCGTAAGTATTTCATCATGTCTCCTTATCGTAACTAAGGCACAAGCGCTTTCGCTTGTGGCTGTGGTTGAAACACTGCTCCTAATTCGAGCCAAACTACTCGATGGTCATGACCGAATCGGCGTGTACTTGAAATGGACTAATGACGTCAATGCGCCCGCTGAGAGTTGGAATGGAGATCGTCGGCAAGGGCACCGTGTAATAAGCGGAGACCGAAACCCGCGCGCCAGAAACCCAAGCCGACTCGCTCGGCGAAACATCTACGCGTATGGCGCTGCGGTCAAGGGCCACAGTGTAACTGATTACCAGCTGCTTGACCTGGGCAATAGTCGTATTCCGTGTGTTGTGAACGATATGGGTAGTACCCTCGCGCACCGCATTCTGCATGGTGACGTACGAGAAAAACAACAGTGTGAATCCCATAATGCCGACGATGAGTACCAACAAGAAAGGCAAGATCAAGGCAAACTCGACCATCGTTTGACCTAGTGCTTGCTCCGATGACGGAAGCGCTATCGCTGATTGCGCGCGCGCGCGCTTGTGTGGGCTCATAGTTAGGGCTCCTTGCGAATGGGCACGCCAACGTCGTATCTCAGCGTATAGTATGTTGGCAAGCCCATGCGGCCAAAGAATGGCAGCGTGATGCTGCTGGTGAATGTCGTAAAGGTGTAAGCGACGCTGACAGTCACGTATTGACCCACGGCTAAATTGGGCGCGATGGGGCGATTAATAACGATGCCGATCCCAGTGCCTTGCAAGCCTGCTGCAATTAAAGGGTTATTCACCAAAATTTCGCTGTCGTTGCGGATGCGGTTTTCGTACTCTTTCCAAATGGTCAGTGTGTTTGTAATTGCGCCATAAGGCTTTTCGTCAATCGGGCCTTTACAGCCGGGATAACCGCGGGTGCCGCAACTTGAATATACCAGCTTTGGATTTAACGACGCGAACATCGCTCCTTCACGCGCAGCATTGACCATAGAAAGATAGGTGGCGAACAAGATGCCCATTTCAAAGACGACGAGGAAGAGGATGACGAGAAACGGGAATGTGTAAGCAAATTCAACGACCGCTTGACCTTGTTCAGCTGCGGTGTTGCATGACTTTTTTCGTTGGATTTTCATAACGGTTTCGTCCTTTGTGTCAATGAGCGCAGTGTGGCCGCGCCGCATTACATGGAAAATTATCTTGCACCTTAGGAATTTTATCAATAGTACCCTGTGCTTAAGAGGAGTGACTACGAGTTGAGGTTGATGCTGAGAGGATGAATACGCGGCGGTCTTGAGGGAGCTAACAGCGTAGCCCAATTTACCCAGTGGGCAAATGCAGCTGCGCACGCGTCCCGCGCCCAACGGTACTATCGAAGTGGAGTTGACCGCCGAGCATCTCGATACGTTCCAACATGTTGCTGATGCCCAAGGTTTTCTTGGCGCGCGCATTGTCCAACACCTTCTCGACCTCAAACCCGCTGCCGTCATCTTCGACCACGACCGAGACAGCTTCATCGCCGAGGTCAAGATTGATTTGCACGTGACTGGCGTTGGCGTGCCGTTGAATGTTGGTCAACAGTTCTTGCACCGCGCGAAAGACGATGACTTCGATGTGGGAAGGCAAGCGACGGTCTTTGCCCATGATGGTGAGCTGGGATGGGATTTTGGTTTTGGTTTCGTATTCTTGCACGAAGCGACGCAACGTCGGCAACAATCCCAGATCATCCAACATCATCGGGCGCAGATTGAAGATGTAATCGCGGATGCGCTGGAAGGTCGTTTGAATTTGCGTTTTCAAGACGCCAATTTCGGCGCGGGCTTGCGCTTGATCCATTTCAAACAACCGCTCGACCACCTCGGCTTGCAGCACGAGATTGCTCAACGAGCTGGCAGGTCCGTCATGCAGTTGCCGCGAGAGCATTTGGCGCTCTCGCTCCTGCGCGTCAATGATGCGAATGATTGTTTGTTGGGCGGTGGGGGCAGGCGCAACGGGAACGGCGGCGCTCTCGGTCGGCGCTGGCGCGCCGAGTCCGCTGGTAAGCTCGGCAATACGTTGCAAATCAATCATTTGTTGCAACAGCTGAATGTGCTGCTCCAACATCGAGCGCTTAGTCTCCAGCTGTTCGCCTTGGCTCCGCATCATAAACAAACGCATTTGCGACTCGTTGAAAACTTTATACGCTTCACGAATCTCTTCGCGCGAAAAGTTTTCTGCGTTGGCTTCAATCTGGTGAATGCGATTGCTGATTTGCGAGTCGCGCCGCCCCAACGTCGAAGTCTCTCCACGACTTTGACGCATCATCAGCTCCAACTCTTTCAAATCATTTTGCGCCTTTTGCAGCTGTTGCGTCAATTCAGCCACCGTTGTCGCAGGCGAAGCATCGTTGCTCATTATTGTGTATCCTCAAGCCGAATCCATCCATGTCGCAAGGCATACAGCGCCGCCTGCGTGCGGTCGTTGACGGCGAGCTTGCGTAAAATGGAGGTCATGTGGTTTTTAACGGTTTGGCGCGAAATGCCCAACGCTTGCGCGATTTCTTTGTTACTCAACCCACGCGCGATTTGGCGCAAAATCTCCATCTCGCGCGTCGAGAGCGGCACATACGCCTCGTCGGGGTAGCCGGGATTTTCGTTGCTGATTGTTTCGAGCTGTTCCATCAACCAATGCGCCAATTGTTTTTCCGTCAACACGGCGTCGTCCACCATGTATTTGCCCTCATGGGCTAAACGAATCCCTTTCAACAACATATCAGGCGCCACTTCTTTGGGATAGTAGGCTGAGGCGCCTGACCGAATGGCATGCAATTGCTGTTCGCTGTTGTTGAAGGCGGTCAGGTTGATAACCTTTGTCGTCGGACTGACGTGCTTGATTTCGCGTGTGGCTTGCAGACCGTTCATAGAGGGTAGGTTGATGTCCATCAGCACAACATCCGGTTGTAATTTTTTAGTTTCTTCGATCGCGAGCTCGCCATCAGCAACTTCGCCGATAACAGCGATGTCGGCTTGGCCCTCGACGATGCGACGCAAGCCTTGTCGCACCAATGGATGGTCGTCCACGATCAACACTCGAATGGGAGCCACAGTTAATCCTTTATGGTCTGAGGGCACTGCAGTGCGTGACCGCTGGGGTGAACCTGCAAGCGTTTTTTTTGCCAACGCTGCGCGGGACATTCCAGCGATGAATGTCGTCTCAGAGGTGTGCCAAGTATATCATCAATCAAAATCGCTCGCAAGGGCAAAGAAATTTTTTGTCAGGCGACAAATGGTTGACAGTCATTCCGAATTGTGATTAAATACCGCCTGACTGACCGCTAACTTATAAACTAACAAAGGAGATTACTCTCATGGCTATTTTCATAATTGCCGAACCTTGCATTGCCGTGAAAGATGCCGCCTGTGTTGAGGTCTGCCCAGTGGACTGTATCTATGAAGGCGCAGACAAATACTATATCAGCCCCGATGAATGCATTGAATGCGGCGCGTGCGAGCCCGAATGCCCTGTGGATGCCATTTTCGACGCGGATAGTGTGCCGGCCGAATGGAAAAATTACATTGACATCGAACGGGATTTCTTCAAGGACCGCGAAGGCACAGAAGCGAAAGTCAAAGCCATCATGGATTCGATTGATCCGATTGGACGCCCTAATGATCGCCGCGACCCTGCGAATGCCGGCAAGCATTAAAACTCCTCGTATAGCAACGAAAATGACCGAGACAAGCGCTCGGTCATTTTTGTGTTAGCGATAGACTACCCTCGCTGTGACAGCCGGGAATTTATATTTTCGCTGCCCCTAAACTTCTTGCAACGCTCATGGCGGATGGTCACATCCGCTGCTGGCGCGTGCGATTTGCAACTCACGGGAGGCCCGCGCGAGTAAAGCTGCAAATAGTTTAGGGATGAGACCTGCGTCACTAACGCTTTCGGATAGCGAACCTTGCGACGGTTAGATGCTCAAGGCATTCCATAGCGCCAGCAATCTTCGCAAAGTTAAACTAACCAAGCGTTAGTGACTCAGGGGACATGACATATTTTTACGAACCTTAAGCTAGCGACGCAGATTTCCCAAAAATCTGTGAGGGCTGTCCTGATTACGCGATAAGGATGATCACCATGTCGTTTACGTTCGTGAATGTCGGTCCTGTCACGACTTGATCACCCAGCGTGGCGAAGAAACGATGCGAATCATTGTCGTCCAGCAACTGCGTCGCACGCAGGTTAAGCGCCTGCGCGCGCGACAAGGTGTTGGCGTCAATGATAGCGCCCGCCGCCTCGCTGTTGCCATCGCCGCCATCGGTTGCGGCGCACAAACAAGTCACACCCTCCACTCCTTCTAACGCTATCGCTAACGCCAATGCCAACTCCTGATTGCGCCCGCCCCGCCCGTGTCCTCGCACATTAACCGTTGTCTCACCACCCACCAACAAACACCATGAATGCGCGCCTTGCGCCACACGCTCGCGCACCAGCGCCGCCAACAGCTTACCCACTTCGCGCGCTTCGCCCTGCATAAACGTCGTCACGATGTCCGTGGTGTAACCCAAGGCTATCGCTTGCCGTCGCGCGGCTTCAACGGCGATGCGATTGCTGCCGACAATGAGGTTGTGGACGTGACGAAAGAGCGCGTCGTCTGGTTTGGGTGTATCGCGCCATTCGCCACGCGCGCCACGCTCCAAATATGCTTGCGCATGCGCCAAGTCGGACCGCTCATCATGCGCATCAGGCGCAGGCATCATGGCGAGCGCTGGGCGCGGAGCGCTCTCTTTTGTGGTGTATGTTGTGTAGCGTTGCAACACGGTCAGCGCATCGGCAAACGTCGTCGGGTCAGGGGAGGTAGGACCCGAGGCAATCGCAGTCAGATCATCGCCGACCACATCAGACAAGATGAGTGAACAGACACGCGCAGGCGATGCCCAACGCGCGAGTTGTCCGCCCTTGAGGAGCGATAGATGTTTGCGAATCGTGTTGAGCTCGACGATGTTCGCGCCGCCTAGCATGACCGCCCTTGTGGTTGTGCGAAGATGTTCCAGCGTCAGGTCAGCGCCCAATGCTTCCATCAACGCAGAGCCCCCGCCCGACAGCAAGCACAAGACGACATCATCGGCTGTCAAGCCGCGCACCTGCTCGATAATAGCGCGTCCATTGGCAAGGCTGCGCGCATCGGGCAGGGGATGACTCGCTTCGCGTATTTGAACAATGCGTGTGAGCGCACTGTGACCATCCTTCACCGAGACAAGCCCACCGTTGATGCGTTCGCCCAACACAGCTTCCAGTGCTTGCGCCATACGCGCACTGGCTTTGCCTGCGCCAACGACGACCAGTTTGGTTTGTGCGGTCAATGTGAGGGAGGTTGCGCCAACCGTCAGCTGGTCGCCATCTAAGTGCGCGTTGCGGCGTACGGCTTCATACGCATCCGCCGCTGCGAGAGCCGCTTGTAACATTTGCCGATGGTGAGCGCGTGGATTCATGTTAATTGACGAGGCGCCCCAACTCGCGCACCAAGCTCGGCACGATGAACAGACAGAAATTGCACGCTACATGACACGCGATAGCTGCGCTCACGCCATAGCGTTTGGCGATGAACGCGAACAACCCTCCGAAGAGCGCGTGTCCGATTGCCAACGCCGCGGTGACGCGCCAGTAGTCTTGCATGAGGGGCCAATAGAACACCACTGAACCCAGCGTGTAATACAAGGTGCTTTCGACGACGCCGCGCTCGCGTTGTACGCAACCGCGATAAAATAATTCTTCGAGCGGCGCGGCGATGAAGATGAGACGTTGAAAGAGCAATGCGCCTGAGCGCACGCCCAGCGATAACGTAGCCAAGGGAATGAGGAAATCTTGCGCGACGATGGCAAGCGGCAGCGCGCAAGCCAAACCAAGCAACGCGCCACGTTGAATGGGTGTCAGCGCATAGCCCATCGCCAAAGGCTGCGCTGCGACGTGCGCCAGCGTCAACGCAATCAATACGCTCCATAAAATGGTTGCGCGCAACGTCGCTTCGAGAGGAAAGGTGCCGACGGCGACGGCGAGATACAACAGGAAGGTGAAACGCGCGTTGATGCGCGGATAGACGCGTGTGCGTGTGCGTGTGATATCGGCTCGCTTGGCTGTCGCTTCTTGCGCAGCTTCGTAGGGTGTCGTAGCAGGGGGGCGTCCTGCGATGGGTTTGTCAGGGCGTGTAAACACGGAGGTATAGGGTCAGACCTCGTGGGTTTCCAAAACTCGCGAGGTCTCGCTGTGCGCCTAAAAGGAATTTGATTTACTTGGCGGTCGTGAGAACTTGATTGAAGGCGCTCAATGCTTGTTCGATGTGTTGGGCTTCGATGCCGTAATGTGTGACCATGCGGATGCGGCGCGAGGGACCGGCGCCGATGATGATGCCGCGTTCTTTCAAGCGCGCCGCCAATTGTGGTGGTGTGATACGCTCGTTCACGAGCTCAAAGAAAAGGATGTTTGTCTCGACGACGGACGGATCAATTGTGAGGCCAGGGATGTTGGCGAGACCTGTAGCGAGTCGTTTCGCGTTTTGGTGATCGTCTTCGAGTCGCTCGATCATCTCGTTCAACGCGACGATGCCTGCTGCCGCCCATACGCCCGCTTGTCTCATGCCGCCGCCGAGTATTTTGCGATTGCGTCGCGCCTCGCGCATAAATTCACGGTTGCCAACGATAACAGAGCCGACAGGACATGATAAACCTTTCGACAAGCAAAACGTGAGCGAGTCCGCGTCTTTTGCTAATTCGCTTGCATCCACGCCGAGCGCAACAGCCGCGTTGAAGATGCGCGCGCCGTCCATGTGGACTTTGATCTGGCGTGCGCGCGCGAGCGCGCCGACTTGCTGCAGGTAGCTCAATGGCAACACGCGCCCGCCCATGTTGTTGTGTGTGTTCTCGATGCAGATGAGTTTGGTGCGCGGGTAGTGTTCGTTGTCGGCGCGAATCGCCGCTTGAATGTCTTCTAGTTTGAGTGTGCCGTCGGGTTGTGTGATGAGCGTGTGTGAATGGATGCCGCCCATACCTGCCGCGCCGCCTTGCTCGCTGGTGAAAGTGTGCGCGCGGTGTCCCATGATCGCTTCGTCGCCACGTCCGCAATGTGTGAGCAGTGAAACGAGGTTGCCCATCGTGCCGCTCAAGACAAGCAACCCGGCTTCCTTCTTAAAGCGTTCTGCCGACAGCGCTTCGAGACGATTCACGGTCGGGTCTTCGCCGTAGGTATCGTCGCCCAACTCAGCCTCGTACATCGCTTTCCGCATCGCAGGCGTGGGATGCGTCACCGTGTCGCTGCGAAAGTCAATGTAGCCATTGGCTGGATGGGTAGTCATGTCATAAGTACTCATGGTGTCCTTGTTTGGATAAGACCAATAGAAATTCTGATTTCATGCCTTCGGGATTTTTGTTTTTGCGTCCGCCGAAGAGCTGGCGATTTTTGATGCGGTCTTCGTAGAGGTGTTCCAGCACGAACTGTTTGTCGGCAAAGTATTCTGCGATGATGCGCCACGTCTCGATCTCGATGCCGTCCACTGTCGGGTTGCCGACGAAGATGCAGGCGTGACCGCCCACGCGCAGCTGTTTTGCCGTATTGGCTAACGCTTGCAGCGTGTAACAAAAATAGGAATCGAGCATCGCGACCAGCTCAGGTTTTTCGAGGCGCACGCGCACCGCATTGAGCGTGGGTGTGGCGATATGCTGGTTGGCTTTGCGATAGGGTATTTCCAATTTGCTGATGCGCTTGATCTCTGCCTCACGATGACCCAACCAATATAAATCTAATTTCGAGGTGCGAATGTACTCTTGCGCCTGTAAATAGGGCGGGGAGCTAATCAGGCAATCCATTTCGTGCGTGAGCTGGGGTGAGAACGTCGTAGAGTCCACCCCGCTATACGCAAGCACCTGATTGTGATTGGTTTCAAGCAAGCGCGCGAGTTGCTGCACGCGGCGGCAGATGTCGAATGCGGTGTCATAGATTTGTTGGTCGAGCTTGGCTTGCCAATCGCTTTGCAGTAGGCGCGCTATCTGCTCTCGCTTTGAATGCGACTTGAATAGCTTCGGCGCTTTATGCTCGGCATAGGAAAATTGTTTGCTCGCCTTCACCAACGCGGCTTCGACGATGAGCGCATACGGGGTTTGAGGCATTTGCTTTTGCCAATCCCAGTAACGGCTCAACGTCTTGAGCATGTCGGGCGGATACCAATAATCGAGGTTAGACCAATCGGGACGAAACTCGTGCGTGCTTTGGCGCATCTCATCCAACAGCTGGCTCAGCGTCGCTTGGCTCAAGTTGGGTTGCTTGATGGACATCTTCAACGGCACGATATGGGCAAGCAAAAGATTCAAGTCCAGCAGCACCGCATTGCGACGACAAAGCAGCGCCTCCAAGCCGACGGTGGCAGATCCCGCGAATGGATCAATGATCCAGTCACCTTCGCGCGTCCATGTATTGAGACAAAACCTCACGACCTGCGGGATGAATTTAG
>CAZDYP010000023.1:0-23826 GCA_964509505.1 uncultured Anaerolineae bacterium
CCCAGCAGCGGCGAAGAGTTGCAAGCCGAGTACTTCGTGCCACGTCCCCACGCCATTGCAGCGCTCTATGCGATGGAGCGGTTGCGTGCTCAGATAACGCCATTGCTTCACATTTCAGAGATACGCACCATCGCCGCCGATGCGCTGTGGCTGAGCCCGTGTTACCAGCAGGATTGTCTCGCTATTCACTTTACGTGGAAAAAGCATTGGAGCGCGGTTAAGGAGTTGCTGCCTATCATCGAGGAACAGCTCGCGCCGTTTGCGGCTCGGCCGCATTGGGGCAAGTTGTTTACGCTGTCGCCTGCGCGATTGCAAGCGCTCTATACCAAGCTGCCAGATTTTCGACAACTGCTGCGCGCCCACGATCCACAGGGCAAATTTCGCAATGTATTTTTGGATACCTACATTACGAAAAATCAAATCGCGGATGACACATGATTGATTGGCTGATGCGTGACGAACAGAAAACGTTATTCGAGATTCTGGTAGCCCTAGCGGTAAACATGCTTTTTCTCGCGCTAAGCGCGCTGGCGCTTTGGCCCCTCGACAAACTCACGCTGACTTGGAGCTTGGCGAAAGGGTATGGGCTCTTTTGGCTTGTCATGTACGTCTCTTCCGTGATCGCGAAGACTCTTGCGCGCCTCTTCCGCTTAAGCGCCGACTCCCATTTTGACGCTTATCTGATGTTGAACCTAGCCATCAGCGGGTTTGTGGTAGCGGGCTGGTCGGCATTTGTGGCGCTGGCGTTTCACAATGCTTTGGCAGACACACCCAGCTGGATTGCGGTGATCCTGTTCAGCGTTGGATTCATTGCGAGCTACGTCGGCTCCGTGATCATCGGTTCCATCTACCAAGGCAGCTTCTACCGCTTGGTCAATGCGCTTCTATCCGTGCTCAGCTTCGTGGTCTTCGCTATCTGGCCCACGCTAGGCCGCGTGATCTATGGCTGGTTCTTCGATCTATTCTGAGAGACGCACGTTAGATTGTCAACAAGTCTCGCCCCACAATCACCTCGCCGCTAAAATGTCGCTGGGCTTCGGCGATCCACATCGCATCGGTGATGCTTGGGTCATCGGTCGGGATGACGTGTGACAACACCAACGTCTTCACGCCGGCCGCCTGCGCCAGCCTCCCCGCGTCTTCAGCCGTTGTGTGACTCTCGTGGATGTGTCGAATCACCGAGCGAAAATAGTTCGCAGGAATTTTCGGACGCAAAGATTCCTCCAACGTGGGCGCATAAAAGACCTCGTGCACCAACACATCCGCGCCCGCCGCCAGCTCGATCAAACTGTCTTGTGGGGTCGTATCGCCCGACAGCACAATGGCACGGTCAGCCGTGTCAAAGCGATAGGCAAATGCTGGCTTGACGGGCGGATGATTTACCAACGCAGCTGTGACCTTCACATGGTCATCTTGCATGACCAGTCCTGCCTCAGCGAACTCGTGAGGGTGAATCAACGGCGCGAGCGGCGGACGCCCATCGTCCACGATGCGGATTTGAATGTCGTAATCATGCAACTCCAACGCGAGGCGCGTCATCTTCTCGAGAGGCGGCGGTCCCCACGTATCCACGCGCGTCTGCAAACCGCTGCACCACGCCAACAACAACAACGCGCCATAATCTACGTTGTGGTCGCAATGATGATGGGTGATGAACACGTGCCGCAACTGTTTGAGTGCGACACCCGCCAACACCAACTGCCGCGCCACGCCATAACCCGCATCAATCACGTAAGGCGCTTGGTTGACGAGGATGACTTGGGCTGTCGCGTAGCGATACGGATTGGGGCGCGGTCCCCCTGCGGTGCCCAGTAAAATCAGTTGTGTTGAAATGTGTACCTCCATCTTCAGTTATCAGTGAACAGTGAACAGTGAACAGTGAACAGTGAACGGACGCGATGAGGCTGGACACTGCATACTGAATACTGAATACTGAATACTGATTACTGATTACTGATTACTGATTACTACTGACTGTTCACTGCTTGTTGCTCACCACCATTGGACGGTCGGCCATGGTTGGCTCGCGCACAGTCATCACTTGCGCGCCATCGAAATCTGCCACGACGGACGCTTCGCCAAACCAGCTCGGCGGCGCAAATGCGCCCCAAAAAGTCGCGCGCTTAGGGTCGCTCAATCGCCATTCAATCGGTTGCCAATCGGGGTCGCCCGTGTAGTAATCGCCTGTGTACAGTTCGATGCGATGTCCGTCCGGGTCGCGCAGATACAAAAAGAATGCGTTGCTCAAGCCATGCCGACCAGGCCCGCGTTCAATCGCCTGCGTGTAACCCGCTGCCGCCAACACATCACACGCGCGCAAGATGCTCGACGCATCGCTCAGCGCATACGCGACATGATGCAGACGCGGCCCGCGCCCAGTGGTCAACGCGATGTCATGCACCGTCGGCTTGCGAAACATCCACGCAGCCCACAAGCGATCGTCGGGAGGGTCGGCGAGCGTGTATTCCGCGCAGCGAAAACCGAGACGACGATAATGCTCATAAGCGGCGACCACTTCAGGCGCTTGCACGTTGAAATGGTCAATCCGCATGGGCTGTGCGCCGTGATACTGGTCGTAGTGCAACAACTTGCGTTCGACGGGCGCCATGTCGTAAAAAAATTCGACGGGAAAGCCAAGAGGGTCTTGCGCACGCAGCGCGGATCCTTGTCCGACTTCACCCTCTGTCACCCACCGTGTGGGGCAACCCGCCTCCGCAAAAAAACGAGCAAGCGCATCGAGGTCGTCAGGCGACCATACGCGATACCCCAGATGGCGCAGCATCGCCGTCGCGCTACGCCGCAACACCAGACTATGATGCGCACGCTCTTCGTAGCCGCGCAGGTAAAGTGCGTCCGCCGTTTCCGCACTCACGACAAATCCCAAGACGTCCACGTAGAACGCGCGCGCGCGCGACAGGTCGGCGACGCCAAGTTCGACGTGCGCCGCCCGTACGATATTGAATGGCGGTTGAATCCAATGCGTGTTAATGGCAGACATAAGCACCTTGCAAAAAAGATTAAAGACTAAAGATTAAAGATTTGTGAGTGTGGGGCTTCCAACTTCTATCTTCCCATTTCTACCGCCCAATCTTCAATCTTTAGTCTTTAGTTCTTCGTCTTCAATTTTCCACTACATAATTCCCCGCCCGCGTCCTGACTAAGTCATTCGTGGAATCGCGGATGATGCCCAACGGATCTTGGCCTTGGTGCATTTTGGCGATCTCACGCTTCAACATGTTCCGCACCATGATGACGCCACGGTCGCTCTGACCGAGATGATCGAGCGCTTGCACAGCGATAGTGCGCTGACTGGTGATCGCTTCGTTGTCGCCGGGCATCCGTTGATGCTCTTCTTCGGTCAACTCCCACCAATACTTGCCGCCGTGCTTGGCGCGTGGCGAACGCACCAGCTGCCCATCTTTCATCGGCAAGCGCAACAGCGAATATAAGCGCGTGTGTGTGTCGTCGAGCGGCAAATACCACGCGATGCTCGTTGCTTTCTTGAAGCCTTCGCCCGTGTTGCCCGCCGCCACGCTTGCGACGATACGCCCGTTGGGACACAACACTTCGGTGATGCGTTTGAAAGTGCGCCCGTCGGGTAGGCGGCGCAGTTGCGTCGAATGCACGCCCAGTTCGTTGTGCTCCCATGTCACATTGGGCTTTTCAGCCATCGCGGGCGAAAACTGTTCGCCGCTAAA
Source organism: uncultured Anaerolineae bacterium (assembly GCA_964509505.1). GTDB lineage: Bacteria > Chloroflexota > Anaerolineae > JACRMK01 > JACRMK01 > CAZDYP01. The sequence goes on from CAZDYP010000023.1 coordinate 3,699, forward strand.
GCGGCTGTGCAAAATCATCACGTGGAAGGGGTCCATCACATTCTCGTAATGCTGCAACCAATTGCACTCCGCAATCATGGGGCCGCCGAGCCCGATGCCCGTGTCGTCGGCGACTAGCACCCCCTCGCTCTCTTCGATGCAATCGTAACGCGGGAACACGGGCATTTTTTCGGGGGGGCCCATATACGCAAAGACGAGGCCGCCGTACTCTTTGACGGGGTACCAGGGTTGCATGACCTTCTCTTTGTAGCGACTGTCTTCTGGCTCGCATGGTTGATCCAAACAACGTCCTTCGCAGTCGAAGAGCCAGCCATGATAACAGCAACGAATCCCATCGCGCTCGACCTTGCCATAGTAAAGCGAGCTGCCGCGATGGCAACAATGTTCGTCGAGCAAGCCTGCGCGTCCTTGCCCATCGCGATAGAGAATCAACTCTTCGCCAAAGGCGCGAATGCGCTTCGGAATGTCGGCGGCATCGGTTGAGAGCGCCACGGGTTGCCAGTAGCGGCGCAGCAATTCACCGCCCGGTGTGCCCGGACCGACATACGCCATCTCGTCGGGTTGGACGTTTGGGCGTCCATAGCCAGTTTTCATCACTATCCCTCCTGGTGGAAAATTGAAGACTGAAGAGTGAAGATCGAAGAGTGAAGATGGGTGAATCCAACTTCTAACCTCCAATCTCCAATCTTTAATCTTTAATCTTCAGTCTTTAATTCGCGCCCATCTTTGGAATGGGATGCTTGCCAAGCGCCACATGCACGGTCGAGACTTCGGTGTAAAACTCGAAACTGAAATGTCCGCCTTCGCGTCCGATGCCGCTGTATTTCGAGCCGCCAAATGGAACACGCAAATCGCGGACGTTGTGCGAGTTCACCCACACCATGCCCGACTCGATGCCTTGTGCGACGCGATGCGCGCGAGTCAAGTCGTTCGTCCACACGTAACCTGCGAGGCCATACTTTACGTCGTTGGCGAGGCGCAACGCTTCGGCTTCGTCTTTGAAAGGAATGACCACAAGGACGGGCCCGAACACTTCTTCTTGCGCGATACGCATGGTGTTTTTTACATGGGTGATGAGCGTGGGCGCGAAGTAATTGCCAGCGGGCAAATGCGCTGGGCGTTCCCCGCCAACGAGAATCGTCGCGCCCTCGTCGCGCGCGATATCCATGTAACCCCGTACGCGTTGCCAATGGTCAGGATGAATCAGCGGCCCCACCTCCGTCTGTTGATCGGTCGGGTCACCCACGCGAATCTTTCTCACGCGCTCCGCCAACCGTTCCACAAACTCATCGTGAATCGTTTCTTGAATGATGAGACGCGAACCCGCCGTGCACCGTTCGCCATTCAGCGAATAAATCTGGAAGATTGCGCCATCCAAGGCGCGATCAAGGTCGGCGTCGGCAAAGACGATGTTGGGCGATTTGCCGCCGAGCTCCATCGAGAAACGCTTGAGGGTTGCTGCGCCGTTGCGGATGATCGCCATGCCGGTTGTCGTCTCGCCCGTGAACGAAATCAATTGCACGGCGGGATGCGCGACGAGCGATGCGCCGGCGGTCTCGCCATACCCATTGACGATGTTGAACACGCCCGGCGGCAACTCGGCTTCGCGCATGACTTCAGCCATTTTGCTTGCCGATAGGGGCGACCATTCGGCTGGCTTCAGCACACACGTATTACCGCCCGCGAGGCATGGCGCGACCTTCCACGATTCGAGCATGAACGGCGTGTTCCACGGCGTAATCAACCCCGCGACGCCGACCGGACGATGGACTGTGTAGTTCATAAAATTTTGCGGCGCTTGGTACAGCTGTCCCGTCAAGCTGACCGCATAATCGGCGAAGAAATAGAAGTTGTCTGCGGCGCGCGGAATCGCACCTTTTTTGATTTGGCTCCACGGGATGCCCGTGTCCATAATTTCCGCATCGGCGATGGCGTCGGCATGTTTCAAAATCAAGTCGCCGATACGACGAAGGTATTGGCCGCGCTCTTCAGGCGTCATGCGCGGCCAAGGGCCCGTATCGAATGCCTGACGCGCCGCCTGCACCGCGCGCTCCACGTCGGCTTCCGTGCCATACGCCACCTGCGTGATGACCTGATTCGTCGCAGGATTCAGCGTGTCGAACGTCTCTTCGGCGATGGCAGAGACGAAAGAGTTGTTGATGAAATGATGGATCATGGTGAATACTCAAGGTTGAAGCTTGGAGCTTGAAGATTAAACACTAAAGATTGGGAATGGCGGGTCGAGATATGGATTGGCGGATTCGAGTCAAGCTAAATGTTCCTGTAGAAAGATCTCGTCGGGCAATTGGAGAACCTGTAACGCTTCAAGTTCCGTTGCCATTTTCAACCTCCGCCAATCTTTAATCTTTAGTCTTTAGTCCGCCACCACCTGATTCTCCAACGCTCCAATCCCATCAATCTCCAAACGCATCGCATCGCCGGGGTAGATGTGCGAGATGCCTTGCGGCGTGCCTGTCCAAAGCATGTCATACGGTTCGAGCGTCATGAAGTCGGTGATGTATTCGATTAGAGTTGGAATGTTGAAGATGAAATCTTGGGTGTTACCTTGCTGGCGCAATTCGCCATTGACATACGTGCGGAGATTGAGATTGGAAGGATTAGGGATTTCGTCGGCGGTCACGAGCCATGGTCCCATTGGACCGAATGTGTCGAAGCCTTTCGCCTTGACAGGCGGGCGGTAGAAGTTCGTCACAAAATCGCGGATGGTCACGTCGTTGCCGATGGTGTAACCCAACACGTAATCGTAGGCATCGGCTGCTTTCACCTTGCGTCCGCGTCGCCCGATGACGACGACTAGTTCGTTTTCGTAGTGCATGTACTCGACGTTGGGGGGCGCAATGACTTTGCCTTTGTGCCCGATGAAGGTGTTGGGCATTTTGTTGAACAGAATAGGCACATTGCCCGTGTTGAGATTCAACTCGGCTGCATGGTCGGCGTAGTTCAGCGCCAACCCCAACGCCTTGCCGGGCTGACCTAACGGTGGCAGCCAATGCACGTCGTCAGACGCAAAGGTTTTGCCCCCCGCAATCTCCAAGCGACCATCGGCTCGCACTGTGCCTTCGTGGATTTTTCCATCTACAACAAATCGCGCGAGTTTCATGTGTGCTCCTTTGAAATTTGCGCCCATTATAAGGCAGTTTGCCAATCATAGCCTAGTCGCTCACAGGGTGAGTTTGGCAGGCGCGCTTACACGTGAGTGAGAGCCGCGAAAGAGATACGACCGTCTCACATAATTGATACGCTAACCTCTGTTTTGCCTTTGCTCAGTGTGATACAATCGCCCAAGCTGGTCAAGTGTAATGTTTGGGGTGTTTGCGGAACTAAACCATTGCCACTCGTGATCCGGTGTTGGACGGGAGTGCAACTCCTGCGCGAACAATCGGGAAGTTATTCTGGCTCTACCGACTTGAATGTAGAATAGCTCGCGCGGGACTCCCGTTGGTCGCACATCCCGCGCCCGACGATGGATGTGACCATCTGCCGCGAGCGTTCTACACCAAAGCCAGAAGAGCCGTTATTCTTTAACGGACCCTAAACCATTACGACTTGTGATATGAAAATTACTGTCATCATTCCCGCGCTCAATGAGGAAGCGTGCATTGGCCGCCTCGTCGCTGCCCTGAGCGAAGCCGAGATGCCGCGCGCGCTGGCGCCTGAGGTCGTCGTCGTGGATAACAACTCCGCCGACCGCACGGCTGAAGTCGCACGCGCCGCCGGAGCGCGTGTCATCACCCAGACCATACGCGGCTATGGCAATGCGTGTCTGGCGGGCGCGCACGCGGCGCCCGACGCCGATGTGTTGGTGTTCATGGACGGCGACCTTAGCGATGACCCTGCCGAACTACCGCGCATCGTCGCGCCGATTGTAAACGGCGACGCAGATCTTGTGTTGGGCGCGCGCACACACATCGAAGCGGGCGCGCTCACGCCGCAGCAAATTATGGGCAACCGCGTCGCGCTCACACTTATCGCGCTATTGTTTCGCAGACGCTTGCGCGATTTGCCATCGTTCAAAGCCGTGCGGCGCGAGACGCTCATGCAGCTGAACTTGCAAGAGCGCACTTACGGTTGGACGACAGAGCTGCTGGTCAAAGCCGTGAAAGCGGGTGTGCGTATTGTCGAGTTGCCCACACACTATCGCAAGCGCGGCGGCGGCCAATCGAAAGTCGCAGGCACATGGCGCGGCGCACTGGGCGCAGGGTATCATATTTTGAAAGTGGTCTTGCGGTATGCGATAGACCCTAAAGGTTTTCAAAACCTTTAGGGTCTTAATCCACAACTCGCAATTGATTGAAAGGATTTGATGTGATGGATCTATCTCGTCTGATTCAAGTGGCGTTAAGCCATCCCATTCATGTGCCACTCACCCACTTTCCCATCGGCTTGGCGCATGTGTCGGCGCTGTTGGCGGCGCTGTCGTTGTTTTTTGCGTGGCGCAAGAATGCAGAGCAAACCACATTCTTTAGCAAGGCGCTGTTCTATGACTTGATACTTCTCATCGTGAGCATCTTCCCCGCGATGGCGACGGGTATGTTGGAGAATCAGACGCGCTACAACGGCATCGCGCCCAACGCGCCGCTCAAAATCATGTTTGGCGCGACGTTGCTGCTCATCGCCGTTGTGTTAGCGGTATGGCGTTGGCGCAATCCCAACGTGATGCAATCGCGCGCAGGCCTCGTCGTGTTCGTGTTGTGTAGCGTCTGCGCCGCTCTCACCATCACACTCGGCTTCTTGGGCGGCATTATCGTGTGGGGCGCCTGAGCTATGAGAAAAATTCTAATCGTAACCACCTTGAGCTTAATCTGGATGGGTCTAACTGCTTGTCAGGTCGAGGGCATCGAGCGGCCTGCGCCGGGTAGCACACCCGATACCAAATTGGGACAACGCTTGTTTCAACAAAAGGGGTGTGTCGCTTGCCATAACGCAGATGCGCGCGGCGGCTTGTCGCAAGAAGCGCCCGATTTGCGCGGCACCAGTCTGTCGTATTTGGCTGTGCTAAAACAAGTGCGCGCGCCGAAAGGACAAATGGCGCCGCGCAGCAAAGAGCAAGCGAGCGATGAGGAAGTCGCTTCTATCTATGCGTGGTTGCAGACATTCCCTAAGCAAACACCGACGGCGGATCCGTTAGCAAGCGCATCTTTCCCGACGCCCATTCCCGAAGCGACGCACACACCTATACCTACCAACACTGCTGCGCCCACCCCGACGCCTGCGCCGCCGACACCTACGCTCCGACCGAATGAACCCACGCCCACGCCCGCGCCGCCGATGCCGACACGCCCACCCGCGACGCCCACGCCGCCGCCGCCTCAAGTGGATGTGGCGAAGCTCATCGCGTTGCAAGTACAAGCCGATGAACTCAAAGTGGCAGCGGACTACGCGAAAGACGCCGCCGCGAACATCCCTGAAATTCGCAACTATGTGGCGACAGGTTTGAACGCGGCGCAAGCCGTACAAAAATATCTGAACGAGCTCAAGCCGACGGCGAGCGGCGCGCTGCTCAACACGCTCAACGAATTGCAACCTCATCTCGACGTGTATGTGAAAGCGGCGCAGACCGCCGCGCAAACCAATGACTTCAACGCGGCGAAAGCGCAAGCCGCGACGATGGTGCTGGAAGGGCGCATCTTCGTCTTGCCGCTCGCGCAACAGCTGCTGGTGGATGTGCGGCGCGTCGGCACGGTCCGCGGGCGCGTGCTGAATCAACAAGGACAAGGCTTGGCGAATGCGGCGGTCACCGTCGCGTATGGGCGTTATAAGCGTGGCGTCGTCACCGATGCGAATGGGTTCTTCACCGCCGCCAACATTCCCGCCATCAAACCGATTGAAGTGAAAGCATACGCGAGCGGTTACGTCTATCACGAACAAAACACTGAGCTCGCGCCCGGCGGCACCGCCACCGTGCAGATTGTGCTGCCGCGTCAGGGCAGCGACGCGCCACGCATCACCGTGAGCGATTTCGCCGTAACCGTCGCAGGCAACAGCACGACGCTCCGCATGAAAGTCACCCATCCGCAAAAGAATCTGGCTGAAGATCAAATCTTCGCGTTGAATCCACAACTGGGTCTCGCGGTGGTGTTGTTAGACAAAGGCGGCGATACGTATGAGACGACGATTCCATTGGCGGCGCGTGGACGTTGGCTCTTCTTCGCCGTTGACCACAAATGTTTTGCGAGCAACATCGCAACTATCGAAGCGCCGTGAGGCGGATGGCGGATGGCGTAGAGGGCATTTCAGTTTGGGGGTAGGCTGGTTCGGGCGAATGCAATTCGCTGCAACGCCTGGCGAAGTCAGCCTCCGCCGACTGGAAGATTAGCTCGCGTAGGCGGGCTTGGCGATGGGTGGCACGCGGTTTACAATCGCCGTGTTCGCCCTCAAACTGAAATGCACCCGATGGCGTATAGCGAATGGCGGATGGCAGACGGTGTGTGGTATGACCAACACTTCACGCTTCAACCTTCACGTTTCGCGCTTCACTCGCTCCACGTTGAGCTGGTTCTTCGCGCTGTGTGGTCTCACGGCTTGTTCAGCTGCCCATACGTCCCCTCCAATCACCGAGTGGTATGCGTTCCCTAGCAGCGAGCTGTCAACGTCTATCACAGTGGAAGATGCGCGCTGGCGCCAGGCGACGTCCGCTTTCTTTCCATTGCATGAAGGTTCGCATGGCGCGTTGACGCATGAGGTGGTAGAATTGCGCGCGTTGTATGATACACAGCGCATCGCGTTTCGTGCGCGCTGGCGCGAGGCGCAATGGGCAACGGAGACGCCGTTGTTCACGTTGTTTTGGCGCAAAGACGGCTTGCCTGAACAACGCGGCGAATGCCATACCGCTTGTCACCATGCGTTTGGCGATAATCGCGGTGGTTTGAAGCTGGTCATTGCGTCGGTCGTGCCTGCGGGACGCGAGGAGCCGATGGCGGCGCAAGCCCAATGGCGCGATGGGCTGTGGACGTTGGTGTGGAGCAGACCGTTGATTTCAAACGAAGCAACTGACGTGCAGTTCAACGATCTCACCCAGCACTATCCCGTGCGTGCGAAGGTGTGGCGCAACCAAGTCGCTGCGCCTGCGTGGGTGAGCGAACGCTACGCCTTACGGTTCCGCGCATTTCCCAAACAAGCGAGCTCAACCGCATTCAGATAATGATAAGGAAAGACCTGACAGATTTTCGCGTAGCGCGCCTGTCAGGTCTGTGGATCCCCCATTTCGCTAGGAGATTGTTTCTTCATGGTTTTGTCACGTCGCGCGTTTTTGCGCGCTCTCGCATACGCCACCAGTGCAACCACGCTCGTTGCCTGTGGCGCGAATCCGACTCCTGCTGCGCCTGCAAACAGCGCCGTCACCATCAACAAAAAGTTGAATTTTGGCGTCGGCCCTTTGTTGCCCAGTCCTGAAGACACCAAGAAAGCCTACGACCCATTTTTCAAATATCTTGCGCAACGACTCGGCGCGCCCAGCTATGATTTAGTTGCCACTACCGATTGGGCGGGCATCTCCGTTGCGATGAGCTCGGGGCAACTCGATTTGGCGTGGATGGGACCGTGGGGTTATGTGTTAGCCAACAACGCGACCGACTGTTATGCCATCGCCACCGTCAAGTACGATGACAAGCCCATCTATCATGCCATCATCATCGCGCAACCTGAAATCACCGTAGCGAAATTTCCCGACGATACCAAAGGCCTGTCCATCTCGTTTGCCGATTTAGGCTCGACCTCGGGTTGGTTGATTCCGACCTATTACGCGCAAGCCGTATGGAAGATTGATCCAAAGACATTTTGGAAATACAGCGAAGGCGCGACGCACGCCGCCAACGAAATCGCCGTGCAAGCCAAGCAGGTGCAATTGGCGACGGACTTCGACCGCAATCGCAATGCGATGATTGCCACCAACAAAATCAAAGAGACGGATACGAAAGTGGTGTGGCAATCAGACCCATTGCCTAACGACGCGTTGGCTGTGCCGAAAGGCACACCGAAAGAGCTAGCGGAGCGCATCCAAGCAATCGTGACGGCGCTGACGCCTGAACAAGCCAAAGATATTTTGCCGCCGCGCTACACGGGTTTCGTCGCCGCCACGCACGCTTCATACGCGACCATTGAGAAAGCCGGCATTGTCGTCGGCAAAATCAAGGCGAAGCCGTAATGTCCGCTTTCCCACATTCGGTCACGACGGTTGAACAAACCTTGCGCGCCTGGGAGGCGCGGGCGCGCGGTTGGCAACGCTGGCGCGTGGGCGTCGTGTTGGGGCTCATCGTCGCGTTCTATGCAGTCAGTTGGCAACTCGCCGGCGTGGAGCCTGAAAAGTTGGCGACGGGTTTGCCCAAGATGCTCTTCTGGCTCTCGAAGGCGTGGCCCCCGAAAATCGGCGAGCTGCCCATCTTCCTGCAACGCACGGCTGAAACGGTGGCGATGGCGGCGATTGGCACGACCCTCGCCGCCGTGTTAGCGATTCCGATGGCTGTGCTCGGCAGTCGCAACATCACACCGCTCCCCGCGCTCTATACGCCTGTGCGTTGGTTCCTCAACGCGCTACGCGGCATAGATTCGTTTGTGTTTGCGTTGTTGTTCGTCGCCGCCGTGGGGTTGGGACCGTTCGCGGGTGTGTTGGGCATTGGCTTGCACACCTGGGGCAGCATGGCGAAGCTCTACGCCGACCATATTGAGAACGCGCAACTCAGTCCTGTCGAAGCGGTGTATGCGACGGGCGCACCATGGACGACGGCTTTGAGCTACGCGCTCTTGCCCGACATTCTGCCTGTGATGTTGTCCACCACCTTGTTTTGGTGGGAGTTCAACGTGCGCGCTTCAACCGTGCTGGGCGTCGTGGGCGCGGGCGGCATCGGGCAAGAGTTGAAGAACAGCCTAGACTTGTTGGATTTCGCGCGCCTCTTCACAATCATCGCCGTCATTTTGCTGGTGGTAACCCTGCTCGATCAATTCAGCAGCTGGTTACGGAAGAAGCTGGTTTAGATGCTTTCGGCTTATGGTCTGGTCGTTGACCAACTGGGCAAACAGTTGGCAGGACGCGCCATCTTGTCCGGGATTACCTTCTCCGCGCAGGCGGGCGAGTTTCTTGCCATCGTCGGTCCGAGCGGCGCAGGCAAAACGACGCTCCTGCGTTGTCTGGCGGGATTGGCGGCGCCTGAGCGTGGTTCGGTCACGCTCAATGGCGTTGACGTGCGACAGTTGAAAGGGCGAGCGCGACGACAGATCGGTGTGGTCTTTCAGCAGTTCAATCTGGTGCGCCGTTTAACCGCGCTCGAAAACGTGTTGGCGGGACGTTTAGGCTATGCGCCTACTTGGCGCGGTTGGTTGCGTTGGTTCGAGCGCGCCGACGTGCGCCTCGCGTTGGAATGTTTGGAGCAAGTGGGGCTCTTGGCGCACGCGCACCAACGCGCCGACACGCTCTCAGGCGGTCAACAACAACGGGTGGCGGTGGCGCGCATCTTGGCGCAACGTCCCACTTTGATCATTGCGGATGAACCCGTCGCTAGTCTCGACCCACAAAACAGTGTCGCTATTTTGAACCATTTGCGAGACATTGCCCGCGCGCAAGGCGCCATCGTCGTGTGCAGTTTGCATCAGGTGTCGCTGGCGCAACGCTGCGCCGACCAGGTGATGGGCTTGGCGCACGGGCGACAGGTGTTGACGCTGCCCACCACAGAATTCGATGCCGTCGCAGTGGCGCGCGTCTATACGCCTGCTGAATCTATGGTTGAGGAGTTGTCATGAGTCGTGAAGCGAATGCCGTCGTCGCATTCCCGTGGAAGTTATGGATTTACACCAACTACGATTGCAACATTCGCTGTACGTATTGCGTCGCCAAATCGAGTCCGAATGCGCCGCGTCGCGCCATTGGCTTGGCGAATGCAAAGCGGTTAGTAGATGAAGCTGTCGCGCTTGGATTTACCGATGTGTTCTTCACGGGCGGCGAGCCGTTTTTGCTCAACGAGATTTATGACATGCTCGCTTATTCGTCCGCGCGCGTGAAGACAACTGTGTTGACCAACGCGATGATCCTCGACAAAGGGCAACGCATCGAAAAGCTAAAAGCCATCGCCCACGACAATCTCATCGTGCAGGTCAGTCTGGATGGGGGGTGCGCGGAAACCCACGATGCCTATCGCGGCGCTGGCGCATGGGCGAAGACGGTGGAGGGCATTCGGCTGTTGCAACAGCATGGGTTTCGCGTGCGCCTCAGCACGACCGAAACGCCTGCGAACTCGGCGCATCTACACCAGGTGTGCGAGTTTCATCGCTCGCTCGGCATCTCTGACGAAGACCATTTCATTCGCCCACTCGCCAAACGCGGCTACTCGAAAGAAGGGCTCGAATTGGGCATGGGCAATCTGGCGCCGGAGCTGACCGTCAACCTTGATGGCGTCTTCTGGCATCCGCTCTCAACCGACGCCGATATGCAGGTCAGCAAAAAATTGTTCCCATTGGCGGTAGCCGCCGAGCGCGTGCAGAAGCAGCTCGAGCTCATCGCCAAAACAGGCGCGGTGCCATTGATGACGTTTACTTGAGGCTGACAACGAACGCTCTCGTGTAGAGTGGACATAATTGAAGATTGAAGATTAAAGATTCAGATGTAACTCAATCTTCAATCCTTAATCTTCAATCTTTTCTGGAGTGAAGATGATTAACGCTTACGTGCTAATCGAAGCCGAGCCGACGCGCGTGCAAGATTTGATGAAGGAATTGCCAAACATGGAGCTCGACGGCTCGCTCATCAAAAGTGTTCATGCCGTGACGGGGCGCTATGACCTCATCGCGTTTGTCGAAAGCCCCACGCTTCAACAATTGGGACGTTGAATCACCGAAGGCATTGCAGGCGCCGTGGGCGTCCGCAAAACGGAATCGTGTATCGTCATTTGGTGATTGGTAATTAGGTATTCCCAATGACTTGTCGCCAATGACCAATTACCAATGGCTCATTACTTCCTACTCATTACTTTTTCCTTCCATGTTCCTACCTGCTTGGAAAACCCTGACCTCGCGCGAGGTCTATAAAAACAAATGGATGCGCTTGCGCGAGGACATCGCCGAGATGCCCAATGGCCGGCAAACGGTCTATGGCGTCTGTGAGTTTGGGCAATGCGTCGGCGTCTTGCCATTCATAGATGATTCGCAGGTGGTGATGGTGCGACAATATCGCTACGTGCAGAAAGAAAATCATCGTTGGGAAATGCCGACGGGCGGTGTGCGCTTGGGCGAGTCGCTTGAGGCGGCGGCGCAGCGCGAACTGATGGAGGAAGTTGGTTATCGCGCAAACACGCTCACCCACATTCACACTTATTACACGTCAAAGTCCGTGTGTGACGAGACCGCCCATCTCTACATCGGACGCGACTTGACCCGAGCTGTCGAAGCGCCTGATGACACCGAATTTTTCGAGATAGCCGTCATGCCATTCAAGGACGTTTTGCAAATGGTGTTGGCGAGCGAGATACGTGATGGCATGACGGTGACCGCCGTGCTATTGGCAGCATTGCAAATGAAGTGAACAAGGAGTTACTACGATGCGTTGTGCGCTCGCCGTCATCGCCAAATCGCCGCTACGCGGTCAAGTGAAAACGAGGTTGTGTCCGCCGCTCACGCCCGACCAAGCTGCTGAGTTGTATCGGGCGTTTCTGTTGGACACGCTGGCATTGATCAACACGGTCAGCGGGGTCGAGCCAGCGGTGTTGTTCACGCCGACGGAAGCCGAAGCGGACTTTCGCTCGTTCACGCCCGCGCATTTTTTCTTTGTGCCACAACGCGGCGCGGACTTAGGCGAGCGTCTGCCCAACGGCTTACATGATTTTTTCGCGCTTGGCTACGCTGCCGCCGTCATCATGGACTCCGATTCGCCCACGTTGCCGCGCGCTTATTTGCAAGAGCTGTTCACGCTGCTCGCCAAGCCGACGTGCGACGTGGTGTTGGGCCCTTGCGCTGATGGCGGTTATTATGCCGTCGGTATGAAGCGAACACATCGTGAAATTTTTCAGCGCATCACGTGGAGCACCGACGTGGTGCTGGAGGAAACTTTGCAACGCGCACGTGATGCGCAGCTTTCTGTCGCACTTGCCCCGACATGGTATGATATAGACCAGGGCGAGGCGTTAGCGCGTTTGCAGACGGAGCTCAAGACACTCCCAGCCTCGCTCGCAACACACACTCGCGCAGTTATGCGCTCACTCAATGGAGGCTGAACCATGTCGCATGACGAATCAAGTGAAAGCAAGCCTAGCAAGAGCGGAGGCTCGTTCTGGACGACGCTGCCCGGTATTCTCACGGGTTGCGCTGCGCTCATCACGGCGATTGGCGGGGTGTTAGGCACGTTGGTTGCGCTGGGTATCATCACGCCTGCCACAGAGCCCACCGCCACACCCCCAGCGGCGCCAACGCTTGTGGCAACACGCGCCGTCACGCTATTGCCGCCCACGCCCCCACAAGCAACTCCACTACCTGCGCCTTCTCCAACCAACACATCGATCGCTCCGCCCACATCCACGCCGACGCCGACACGCACACCGACACCCACGCCCACGCCAGCGCCGCCTGCCGCGCCTAGCAATCTGGCGGCGGCTGTTGCCTCGCAAACTTCAATGCAACTGAAATGGATTGACAACGCAAACAACGAATCAGGATTCTATGTCTATCAAGCGGGCGTCGCAGCGCCTGTGGCAACTGCTGCGGCGAGCGCTGGCGCTGGCGGCACACTCATCGCCACTGTGGGCAACCTGCAATGCGGCGTCAGTTACAGTTTCACTGTGCGCGCCTACCATGCAACAGGTCTGTCGGCTAGCAGCAATACCGCTACGAATGCGACAACCTGCCAAGTCATCGTGACGTTTACCGAAGTGACGATCCATGAAGATACCGACGCGCCGACAGCCACGGATCCGCTGGGGCGCGGCGAATTGTGGTTTGATTTCGATGTCAATGGAACAGTCCGTCGCTGGCCCTCTAGCGGCACAGAGTCTATTGGCTCAGGCGAAAGGAAAACGCTTAATGTAGCGGCGGTTTCCTTGAACCTCACGCGCAGTCAGAGCTTGACCATCGCCGTCAAAGGCGCTGATAACGATACCTCAGATGCCGACGATTCACTGGGGACTGTGAAAGAAGTTTTTGTTGGCTCTAATCGCTGGTCCGAGGGCGGTCCGTATTGCAAGCGTAGCAGCAGCCCCAATTACTTTACGATTTGTTTCAAGATTGACGTAAATCCATGAGTGCGGAGAGCGCATGTCTGAAACGCGCACAACCCTTGCGCCCTTGTTACCTACTTGTCTTTACATCGAAGTAACCAACCGTTGCAACTCCTTGTGTGAAACTTGCCCACGTACCTTCGTCACGCGCGAACCGCTGGGCGACATCACCTGGGACAACTTCACGCGCGTGGTGGACAGCAACCCTGTGCTGAATCGCGCCGTGTTGCACGGCATCGGCGAGCCGACCATGCACAAAGACTTGCTCAAGATGATCGAGTATCTCAAAGCGCGCAACGTCTATGTGCTGTTCAACACGAATGCCGTGTTGCTCAATCGCGCGCTGCAGGAGAAACTGATTGCGTCGGGTTTAGATGAGCTACGCATTTCGTTGGACGGCGCGACGCCCGAAACGTATTTCAAGATTCGCGGCATCCCCGCATTCGAGAAGGTCATTGCCCACAGCGCCGAGATGATTCAGACGAAGCACGCACTGAACGCGCCCAATCCCAAACTCTGTTTTTACTTTACGGGCATGCAAGCCAATCTACCCGAACTGCCCGACGTGTTTCGTATCGCGGCGCGCATCGGCATGCCCGAAGTGTATCTGCAACGTCTGACGTTTTTTGACGATGGTATGGCAACTGCCGACCAAGCCATCTTCACGGTCTATGGCGACGACGAACGCGAGCGTGCCATCATCGCCGAATGCGAGCGACTCGCGCACGAATTCGGCATCGCGTTCAATGGCTCAGGCGCGACCACGGCGCGCGGCAGTCTTGAGCAAGCCATCCACAAACCGAAGCACCCCTGGCAACGCTGCATGAGACCATGGACGGTGGGTTACGTGACGGCGAATGGCAACGCCTTGCCGTGTTGCATCGCGCCGTTTACGGGCGTGCCTTATCGTGACCTCATCCTAGGCAACGCATTCGGCGAGGAGGGCTTCGCAGCGGTTTACAATAACGAGCGTTACCTCCAATTCCGCGAAAAATTTTTGAGCGATACGCCGCCTGCTTCCTGCGCGGGGTGTGGCAGCAAGTGGAGCATCTAAGAGACAAGGACACGCGGACACGAGTAAATGAGATGGCGAAGCTCTTGCCTCGTCTCCTCGTTTACTCGTTCACGCTGTTCTACGTCTTCACGCTCTCTTACCTCTCGCTCGCGCGTCACGCCGCGCATCAGACCAACGCGCTCGACCTTGGCTATTACAGCAACACCCTGTGGAACACGCTGCACGGTCAGCCGTTCCGCTTCACGACCTATCACGACGCGGCGTTCGCCTTTCCCGAATTTGACCCACGCGCCATCAAACAACCCGACAATCTGCTTGCTTATCACGTCGAGCCGATTCTGTTGCCGCTCTCTCTTTTGTATTGGTTTTTCCCTGACCTGCGTGCTGTGCTGATTTTGCAAACGCTCGTCTTGGCAAGCGGCGCGTTGCCCACGTATGCGATCGCGCGAAGACGATTGGCTCCTCAACCTTCTGACCGCGCGACGAACCAACTACGCGACTACGCGACGCTCGTCTTTCCGCTTGTTTATCTACTCTCGCCTTCGCTCATCGGCGCGAACCTCTCCGACTTTCATCCCGTTTCGTTCAGCGCGGCGTTGTTCCTCTGGGCGTTCGATGCGCTTGAGCGGCGCGCATTAAAAACCTATGTGACGCTTCTCATTGTCATCTTGTCATTGAAAGAGGAGATGGGGTTGATGGTGTTGATGTGGGGGATGTGGCAAGTGGCGGATAGCTTATGGCAGATGCCGAGTGGCGAGTGGCAGGTGGCAGGTGACAAGCGGCGAGTGGCCAGTAGCAAGTGGCGAGTGGCGTTGCTGACAATGGCACTGGCGGTGGTATGGACAGTGGGTGTGGTATTGATTCAACGTGAGGCGGCGGGGCGCAATGGCTCGTTGTTCTTCGCGCGCTATGCGTGGTTGGGGCAGACGCCGCGCGCGATGGCGACGAATTTGTTTACGACGACGGCGCTGTGGGATTGGCTCATGCAACCCGATGTATATGGCTATCTGGTTTTTCTGTTGGCGCAAGTGGGCTTCAGCGCGTTGCTCGCGCCAGAGGTGTTGCTCATCGCGCTTCCCGAAATTGCCATCAATACCTTGAGCAACTTCGATTGGATGCGCTCAGGCATCGCGCATTACTCCGCGCCGATTGTGCCGTGGTTGGTCATTGCGGCCATTGTCGGAACCAAGAGGGCAAGGGACATATCTCTACCTTCTAACCTCCAATCTTTAATTTTCAGTTTTCTCATTCTCATCATCCTTGCCTCCGCCACTGACCAATGTTATCGCGCAGGGCAACTGCCGTTCACGCCAGCTTTCACACCCTATCGCGTGACGGAACACCATCGCCGCTTAACGACGATCATCGCACACATCCCATCTGCTGCGAAAGTCTCGGCGCAATCGTCACTCTATCCGCACATCAGCACGCGCGCCAATGCGTATCTGTTCCCAACCGTCGGCGACGCCGATTACATTTTGCTCGACGTGACGGGACAAACGTATCCCATCGCCTCATTTGAGTATGCGTCGCGCATACAACCACTCTTGGACGATACCCCATTTGGCATTGTGGCTGCGGAGGATGGTTACTTGCTGTTAGCGCGGAATCAACGCGCGAACCAAACATTGCCCGATGCGTTCTTCGCGTTCGCGCGCGCCAATGAGCGTCTCATTGAACAGCCAATGGGTGTGCGCTTTGGCGACAACCTCGAATTGTTAGGTTACGATTTTGAATTACTCGCGCCGCGCCACGCGCCGCAACCGGCTGTGACCGTCCGCACCTATTGGCGCGCGTTGCGTTCTATCACCACGCCGCAGCGTATCGTCGTCCAATTCTACGCGCCTGAAGGGTATCGCGCCTACAGCGCGACGAACTCCCCCACTGAACAATGGTATCCGACGACGCGCTGGCAAGTTGGCGAGGTCATCGTCGTCGAGCAGCGCGATATTCACATGAGGCGCGGCGGCAAGATAGGCGTCAGCGTCGAACAGATCCAGTCGACCATCATCATCCAACCGCAAGTGAGCGCGAGCGAGCTGCTTGAGGAGGGTGTGCTCAAGCTAGTGGAGGTGCGATAGCGCATTGTTGCGGAGACTATCCGGTTTTCGCATGAGGTTGGCGCGCTGCTACTGTTTCGTTACACTTTTCAAGGCAAGGAAGGTATCGCAAAAATGAAGCGCCAAAGGGCAGCCCTTGGCGCAGTTTACAGCGTGCTACGTTTTCCCCATCAACCGCCACGCTTCAATCTCACCTCGTTCCTTCACCGTGATTGTGCCGCGCGGCTCACGCGCATACCGCTCGTGTAGCTTTTCATAGGTCGCGCGCGTCAGCCGAATCTCCCCCACACACCCATGCGACGCCATGCGGCTCGCTAAATTCATTGTATCATCCCACAAGTCATAACTGAATTTCTGTATGCCGCTCACACCCGCCACGACAAGTCCCGTGTGCATTCCGCTGCGAACTTGCAACGCGCCGTTCGCCATGTGCGCCAATTCATCGCGCATGGCGAGCGACATCTCCGCCGGGACTCATGCCTCCATTATGACACACTGCGAGACTTTTGTTATTCAAAAATCAGTAATCGTAGCGCCAACGCCACGCGCGAGATGAGGATGGACTGAGTGAAGTAATGTTGGTGGAAACGCGTTTCCACTTCGGCGGGAAAGCGCAGCCAATTGAGCTGGGCATCAGAAATGGAGAACTCCATGAAACCCTCCGCGCAAAACCGCCGTCTCCTTGGCGGTCTTCACGATTCACTCTCGCAACAACCTCCTCAACTGCTCACGCAACTCCGCAGGCGTGAACGGCTTCTGCATGAATGCCACCGCCTCATCGCTTGCCAAGCCATGGAGCGCTTCCTGTCCACTGTAACCGCTCATCAATAGCACGCGCGCTTGTGGATGGAGCTGGCGCAGCGCGCGGAAGGTTTCATTACCATCCATGTGCGGCATTGTCATGTCGAGCAACGTGCAGCTAATTTCAGACGCATACACCCGCGCCAGCGCCAGCGCCTCACGTCCATCCGCCGCTTGCAAAACGCTAAAGCCCAAACGTTCCAACATGCGCGTCGTCACCGCACGCACACCAGGCTCATCATCCACGACGAGCAAGAGTCCATGTCCACGCCACTCCGTCTCAGGTTGGGTTGTGACGGGTTGTGTTATGGTGGGCAGCGCACGCACGGGCAATAGAACCCTAAACGTCGTGCCGCGCCCCAACGCGCTCGTGACCTGTAGCGCGCCTTTGTGTCCGCGCGCGATGCCTAGCACGGCTGCGAGGCCCAAGCCACGCCCTGTCGTTTTGGTCGTGAAGAACGGCTCGAAGATTTTTGCTTGCGTCGCTTCGTCCATGCCACAACCCGTATCGGCGACGGTCAGGCATACATAGTCGCCTGCGGGGAGATTGGCGCCCAAATGCATCTCGTGGAGCAATGCGCGGTCAGCATGAATCACATCGGTCGTCACTGTGATGTCGCCCTGCTGGTGGCCCAGCGCATCAGACGCATTGACCATCAGATTCATCACAATTTGGCGCAATTGGGTCGCGTCGGCTTCGATGAGCGGCAAATCGGGCGTGAGGTGGAAATGTAACGTGGCTTGTTTTGTGATGGAGACCCGCAACAGGTGCGACAGCTCTATGATAATCTCGTTCAGCTGGACAGACTGCACGGCGAAGCGTCCGCGCCCTGCATAGGCGAGCATCTGCTGCGTGAGGTCACTGGCGCGTTTAGCTGCGATTTCGATATCCTCTAACGCAGGGCGTAGCGGCGAATCGGCCGGCAATTCCAGCAGCGCCAGTCCCGCATTGCCTAAAACCGAAACCAGCAAGTTGTTGAAGTCGTGCGCGATGCCGCCCGCCAGCACGCCGAGGCTTTCGAGTTTTTGCGCTTCCAGCAACTTGCGCTCCAGCGCGCGCGTCATCTCTTCGTTGCGCTTGCGCTCGGTGATGTCACGTGCGACGATAACCAGATAAGCGCATTCGCCGTCGCAAATCACACTGCTGCTTGATTCGAGTACGCGCCATGAGCCATCCTTATGCCGCATTCGATATTCGAGCTTGACGCCTTTGCCGGTGCGCAGCGCCTCGCGCGCAGCCTTGATCAACTGCGGGCGGTCGTCCGGGTGGACCTGCTCAAAGGCCCAGGTGTGTTGCAATTCTTCAGCTGTGTAGCCGAGAATGGTTTGGTACGATGGGCTGTTATACAAGCGTTGGTCATTCGCATCAATGACGGCGATTAGATCTGCCGCATGTTCCGCAATCAAGCGATAGTATTGCTCTAGCGGCGACTCTTGGGGAGTGGGTGTGCGCGCCGCTGGGCGTGTGTGAGTTGCTGACGCTTCTCGCCCCAACCAAGGCGGCCTTAGCCATGCACTCCAATCGAAGATGCGCGCCACAACTGCGCTCAACTCGCTAGTCCCCCCCAGGATATTTCTGTTGAGTATCAACTTATGTAGCATAACCGTTCACTCCACCTGCCCGCCTTTGGTCATCGTTATGAAGGTGTTTTGCCGTCAGTGTAGAAGGCGCCGCTACACTGCCGGATGCCGCTTTCGGCTTCTGGCAGCGCAGTGGGGCCTCCTACGGATTGTCAAAACACTCCCTAAGGCATAGTTGACGGGGATTCTGATATGTCTTCTCCGCGTATAGTCTTACGACGGAGCAGTTTGTTACATGTCCCCCTTCTTTGACGCTCTTCTGCCGTTTCGCTATACTCTCGCTATTCAGCTCGCTCAAAGGCTTTTATGGTATGACTATCCTTCAGCCCCAAGATTCCATTTTCTTGGGCGCGTCCGCCGATGATTGGCGTCTGGTCGAAAAGTTGCGCGCGGGCGACGAAGAGGCGTTCATGGCGCTCGTCCAGCAATATCAAAACATGCTGACGCGGCTGGCGCTCATGTACGTATCGAACCGTGAAGTTGCCCATGAGGTCGTGCAAGAAACGTGGCTAGGCGTGTTGCAGAGCATCCATCGCTTCGAAGGGCGCGCGTCGCTGAAGACGTGGCTCTATCGTATCTTGACTAACTGCGCGAAAAAGCGCGGGGTGCGCGAAGACCGCTATGTGCCATTAGCTACCTTCGCCGATGACGAATCGGACGATGCGCCTACGGTGGAGCCTGCGCGTTTCCATGCGGCTACCCATCCGCAATGGCCGTATCACTGGGCTACGCCGCCGCAAGACTGGGATGGGAGCGTGGAAAAGCGGCTGCTCTCACAAGAAGCGCATGAACTTATCCAACAGACGATCAAGACGTTGCCTGACCAGCAGCGCGCGGTCATCACGCTACGCGACATCGAAGGGTGGAGCGCCGCAGAAGTTTGTAACAGCTTGGGGATTAGTGAGGCCAACCAACGAGTCTTATTGCATCGCGCGCGCGCGCGCGTGCGCCGCGTTCTGGAAAACTATTTTGCCGAAACATAGTCGAGCCAAACATGAACCGCAACGATTTAACCTGCCACGAGTTGGTCGAATTGGTCACGGAGTATTTGGAAGGCGCCTTGTCGCCCAGCGAACACGTGCGCGTCGAGGCGCATCTGCGAGGATGCGGAGGTTGCCGCGCCTATCTCGCGCAAATGCGCCAGACGGTGCGCGCGCTAGGGCGGCTAACTGAGGAAGCGATTCCTGAAACCATGAAGCAAGAGTTGTTGCGACTGTTTCGCGATTGGAAGCGCAGCCATTGACCGATATTACTCTGACCATTCGACTACCGTCCCTCCGGCTTGGGCTTCCTCAAACAATTTCAAGGCGGTTAGCAGCGCCGCGCAAGGAACTGTACGAGAAGGAGTGGACAGCGCCGTTCGGTTTCGAGATGAAGGGCAAAGGTTGACTCGGCTTTGGGTTCGGCACAGATTTCGCCATTGACGAGGTGGCGGGCATGAAGTTTCAACCCACCATGCT